>CAZXKN010000200.1:0-27806 GCA_964641815.1 uncultured Gemmatimonadaceae bacterium
GTCGTGCAGCATGAGGTGGCGCTGGCTGAACGTGCCGCGCGCGCTGTCCTGGCCGGTGAGGCGGATCGGGACGCCTTCGGCGAGCAACGACGCGAAGGCGAGCGCCTCGGCCTGGGCCCATTCGATGCCGCCCGAGGGTCCCATCGTCTCGCGCCGGCGGTCGAGCTGCTTCTTCAGCTTGGCGTTGGGCGTGAAACTCTCTGGAACGGCGAGCAGCTGCTCGTTCAGCGTCGTGAGCAGCTCCGCGCGCACCGCCGTTTCCGGTTCCGCCGCCGTCTGTTGGGAAATGCGATGCGGCTCCTCGCCGCCCGTCCCGGCCGCGAGGCTCGCCTTCAGCGCCTGCTGCACCGCCTGCATCTTCGCGTAGGCGGCATCCCATTCCGCCTGGGCAGCCGCCTGGTCCACTACCCCCTCTTGGGCGAGCTGCGTCGCGTACTTCTCACGCACCGTCGGGGTCTGCTTGATGCGCTCGTACATCAGCGGCTGCGTGTAGGCCGGCTCGTCGCCTTCGTTGTGGCCGTGGCGCCGATACCCGACCACGTCGATGACGACGTCGTTGCGGAACTTCTCGCGATACATCATCGCGAGCCGCACTGCGGCGAGCGCGGCTTCGGGATCGTCGGCGTTCACGTGGATGATCGGCGCGTCGAAGCCCTTGGCGAGATCGCTCGAGTAGTCGGTGGAGCGTCCCTCGCGCGGGTCGGTCGTGAACCCGATCTGGTTGTTGCCGATCAGGTGAATCGTGCCGCCCGTCGCGTAGCCCGCGAGGCGCGCCAGGTTGAACGTCTCGGCGACGCCGCCTTGCCCGGGGAACGCGGCATCGCCGTGGATCAGCACCGGAACGGCGATCGTGCCGTCGTGGTGGGCCTCGGTGCCCTGGCGGCTCGTCTGCTCCGCGCGGGCGCGCCCTTCCACCACGGGATTCACCGCTTCGAGGTGGCTCGGGTTGGGGCTGAGACTGACGGTGACCGTCTTGCCGAACGCCGTGCGGGTCGTGCCTTTCGCCCCGTGGTGGTACTTCACATCGCCCGTGCCGCCTTCGGGTGTGAGCGTTTCCTCGACGTGCCGCCCGCCTTCGAATTCGGCGAAGATCGTCTCGTAGGGCAGCCCGACGGTGTGCGCCAGCACGTTCAGGCGCCCGCGGTGCGCCATGCCGATCACCACGTCGCGGGCGCCGTTCGTGCCCGCGAGCTCGATCGTGAGATCGAGCATCGGGACCATGACGTCGAGACCCTCGATCGAGAACCGCTTCTGGCCGAGGTAGGCGCGGTGCAGGAACTTCTCGAGCGCCTCGACCGCGGTGAGGCGGGTGAACAGCTTCTTCTTCGTCTCGGGCGACTGGCGCTTGCGATGCAGTCCCGACTCGATCACCTGGCGCAGCCAGACGCGCTGCTCGTGGCTCCCGATATGCTCGACTTCGTACGCGATCGTGCCGCAGTAGATGTCGTGCAGGTTGGGATACGCTTCCGCCAGCGTCTTTCCCGGGACATAAATGCGCAGCACCTCGGACGGGATGCGCCCCATCATTTCCGCCGTGAGCCCGAGGGGGCCGGGATCGAGCGCCGGATCGCCGGGCGGCGCCGAGCCGAGGGGATCGAGACGTGCCGCCATGTGGCCGAAGTGGCGGTGGGCTTTGACGAGCGCCATCGCTGCGGCGACGTTCTTGAGGTCGTCGACGGACGTCGGCGGCGTCGCGCTGACGCCGCGAGGTGCCTGTGGTGCGGGCGTTGACGCTGCGCTGACAGCTGACGGCTGAGCGCTGACAGTAGTCTCGCCGAGGCTCCCGGCTATCGCCTCATAGAACCCGTCCACTCCCTGCAGCAGCGTGTCGAGCCGCCGCAGAAACATCCCCGACTCCGCACCCTGGATGACGCGGTGGTCGTAGGTGCTCGTGATCGTCATGATTTGCGCCCCGGCGACGTCACGGATTGCGCCGGTGGCGATGATCGAGCCCTGACCCTTCATGAGCCGCGGCACCGAGGCGACGGTCCCGATCGTTCCCGGGTTCGTGAGCGTGATCGTGGCGCCGGCGAAATCATCGGGGAGCAGCCGGTTCGAGCGCGCCTTCTCGACCAGCGTCTCGTACGCGGTGTGGAACGCGGCGAAGTCCATCGCCTCGGCGTGCTTGATGACGGGAACGACGAGCGCGCGGCTGCCATCTTTGCGCTCCACGTCCACGGCGAGGCCGAGGTGGATGCCGTCGGGATCGAAGCGCTGCGGCTTGCCGTCCACCTCGTGGAACGCGCGCACCATTACCGGGAATTGCTTCGTGGCCTGAACGATCCCCCACCCGATGAGGTGCGTGAACGAGATCTTCAGGTTGCGCGGTGCGAGCGCGGCGTTGAGCCCCTGGCGGCGGGTCGCGAGCGTGGCCACGGCGACGTCCCGGAACGATGTCGCGGTCGGGACGCCGAGTGAATCGATCATGTTCTGCACCAGCCGGGCGGCGGGGCCCGTGATCGCCGTCATCCCCTGGGCAGGTGTGGCGCCGGGGGCGGCGGCCGGCGCTGCAGCCGGCGCCGCGGACGTGAGCACTTCCGCCCGATCGGTCTTGATGATGGGTAGCTCGGCCAACCTTCCATTGTCGAACAGGGCGCGCCAGTCGTCGGAGACGGAGGCAGGGTCGCGCAGGTATTGCTCGTACATCACCTGCACGAACGCGGCGTTATTGGTGCCGAAGACGAATTCGCTCACATGCGGGAATCTAAATACGCGGTCGGCTGTCAGCTATCGGCTGTCGGCTTTATCGAGAGCCTGCAACCTCTTCTGCGGCTTGCTGCAGCACGCGGGCAAGAGATGAATCGACGTCGACGGCGGCTCCCCCCGCGAGCACGAGATGGCCGGGTAACCCTCGCGGCGACTGACGGTAGAGCCTCGTGAAGAAGGTACAGGCGACGAGGTAGGTCCCGGCGACACTCGGGTGGAAGCCGTCCAGGTCGTACAGGCGAACGCTCGAGTCGCGCCGCCACGCGGCCTGCCATGCGTCGCCCGCCGGGATGAGCAGGCCGCCGACCGTATCGGCTGCCGCGCGATAGGACGCCGCGACGCTGTCGAAGGCCGTCAGCCGTGTCGAGTCGGGCCATACCATGTAGAGGGCAGTCGTGGCTCCCGCGGCGCGGATCACCGTGTCGAAGCGCTCGGCGTATTGAATCAGCAACACGCGGCTGTCGGGCAGCGCGGACGGCCCCTGCTGCAACACGACGAGCTGCCAGTGCCCGTCGCGAATCGCCTGCTGCGCCACTCCTTCGTTCCAGTGATCCTCCAGGGAGTAGCCCCCGCGTAGCACCGCGGAAACCACGGGCGGCGGCTGTTGACCGGCGGCAGCGAGCGCGCCAAACATTTCAGGAAGATTGTTCGCGGCCGTGAGGCTGTTCCCGATGAACAGGATCCGCAACCGATCGGAGGGCACTTCGGTCGGAGCGGTACTGCACACAGCCAGCACGACCGCGAGACCAGCGGGAATGACAAGGGGCCACCGCATTGCGTGAATGATAGGGGCGACTGACGGCTGCCTGACACGGGTGTGCGATGAATACCCGCTCCCACGCGACCAAATGCTGCGGCGCTGCGGCCACACTGGTCCGGTGACATTCCATGAAGGTCCTCCACTGGCGACCGGTAGTCACAGCGGCATATTCCACGGGGACGTGCCCAAGCGCGCATCAGCAATTCACTCCCGTCACGCTCGAGTTCGGCCCCCGTCGCCCGACCGCGGCGCGGCCTTGATGCGTCTCAGTACGGCGATCGCCGTGGCGGAGACGGAGGCCGAGATCTGCCGCGCGGCGGCCGCGGGCCTGCGCGACGAGGCGCTCGGCTACGACTTCGTGGCCCTGCTGCTGGTCGATCCGGCCACCGGCGACCGGGTCCTGGAGGCCAGTGCGGGCTGGGACTCGGCCCCGACGGGACTGCGGGTTCGTCCCGGTCAGGGCCTGAGCGAGCTGCCGCTCCTCGATGGACGCCTCCACTACACACCCGAAGTCACCCACGACACCCGCTATCTCCCGACCCGCAATGAAGGATCCGAAGTAGACGTGCCGGTGATGATCAACCGGCAGCTGGTGGGCGTGTTGGTGGTGGAGAGCAATCACCCGCATGCGTTCGACGAAAATGACTTCGAGATCCTGACGGCGGCGGCGAACCAGGTGGGCATCGCGATCGGCCGTGCCCGCCTGCTGAGCGCCGAGCGGCAGCGGGCCGACGAGCAGGAGGCGCTGCGCGCGACGATGGCCGACCTCTCGGCGCAGCTCGAGCTGTCGACGCTGCTGCAGGCGGTGCTCGAGCGGGCGGTGAGCCTGCTGCACGTGAGTCACGGCGAGCTGGCGATCTACGATCCCGCCGCTCGCGAGCTCGAGGTCGTCGCGAGCCACAACATCGGCAAGCGCGATACCACCGGCACGCGCATGGCGCTCGGGGAAGGCGCCATGGGCTGCGCGGCCAAGGACGGCAAGCCGCTCATCATAGACAATTACCTCGAGTGGGCGGGCCGCTCACCGCAGTACTCCCAGGTCGACTTTCACGCCGTCATGGTCGCGCCGCTCCTGATGGGAGGCCATCTGGTCGGCGCGATCGCGTTCATGGACCGCGACCCGACGCGGCGCTTCGGGGAAGACGACCTGCGCCTGCTCAACCTGTTTGCGCCGCAGGCGGCGATCGCGATCGAGAACGCGCGTCTCTTCACGGCGGCCCAGGAGCAGCGGCAGTACTTCGCCGAGCTGGTCTCCAACAGCCCGGTGGCGATCGTGACGCTCGACGTGCATCACAACGTCGTCTCCGCCAACCCGGCGTTCGAGAAGATGTACGGCTATCGCGAAGCAGAAGTCGTCGGCAAGGATCTGGACCAGTTCATCACCACGGAAACGACGCGCATCGAAGCCGCGGCGTACACGGAGCAGGCGCTGGCCAGCCGCCCCGTCCAGGTCATGAGCCAGCGGCGGCGCAAGGACGGCACCACGGTGGACGTGGAGGTGCTGGGCGTCCCGGTCGTCGTCGGCGGGCGGCGCGTCGGTCTGATGGCGCTGTACCACGACATCACCGAGCTGCTGCGCGCGCGGCGGGAGGCCGAGGCCGCGAACAGCGCCAAGAGCCAGTTCCTCGCCAGCATGAGCCACGAGCTGCGCACCCCGTTGAATGCGATCATCGGCTACAGCGAAATGCTGCAGGAAGACGCGGAAGAGCACGGCGAGACGGGTGCCGTGCCGGACCTCCAGAAAATCCACGCCGCCGGGAAACACCTCCTGACGCTGATCAACGACGTGCTCGATCTGTCCAAGATCGAGGCGGGGAAGATGCAGCTGCACCTCGAAACGTTCGCGGTGGCCCCGGTGGTGGAGCAGGTGGCGACGACGATCCAGCCGCTCGTCGAACGCAACGCCAACCGGCTCGAGGTCTCGTGCGACGCCACGGTCGGCGAGATGCGCTCCGACACCACCCGCCTGCGGCAGGTCCTCCTCAACCTGCTCTCCAACGCCTGCAAGTTCACCGATCACGGCCGCATCACGGTGGCGGTCGAGCGTTCGGGTCACGATCTCGTCTTCCGTGTACGGGATTCGGGAATCGGCATGACGCCCGAGCAGCTGGGCCGGCTGTTTCAGGCGTTCTCGCAAGCCGAGACCTCGACCGCCGCCAAGTACGGCGGGACGGGGCTCGGGCTCGCGATCACCCGGCGACTGTGCCAGCTCATGGGCGGGGACATCACCGTCGAGAGCCAGGCCGGTAGCGGCTCGACGTTCACGGTGCGCCTCCCCGCGGCGGGCCCGGACGAGCAGGCCGCGCCCACCGCACGCGAGTCGAGTGAGCCGCTCGCGCAGGCCAGCACCGTCCTGGTCATCGACGACGACGCGGCGGCGCGCGATCTCGTGATGCGCTGTCTCGAGAAACACGGCATGCACGCCGTCGGGGCGGCGGACGGTGCCACCGGCCTGCGCCTGGCGCGCGAGCGCCATCCCGACGCGATCACCCTCGACATCGTGATGCCGGGGATGGATGGCTGGGCCGTGCTCTCGACGCTGAAGGGGGATGCGACGACGGCCGCGATCCCGGTGATCATGCTCTCGATGGTGGACGAGCAGCATCTCGCGTTTGAGCTGGGCGCCGCCGATTACCTCACCAAGCCCGTCGAGCGGGACCACCTGATCCGCGTGCTGCGCGAGCGCGTTGCCGCAAAAGCGGCGGGTGGACTGGACTCCCTGGCGACCGCGGTACGGGAGCTCGTCACATGAAGCACGTGCGCCGCGCCGCGGTGAAACGTCCCGTCGCTCGGCGCCACGACGACGACGTGGCACGCCGCCAGGCGGCGCTGCTCCGGCTCACCTTCGGCATCGCGGCGGCGACTGACGAAGCCGACGTGTATCGCTCGCTGGTCGAGGGGCTCCACGACGAAGCGCTGGGCTACAACTTTCTCGGCGCCTTCCTGCTCGAGCCGCAGACCGGGGACCGCGTGCTCCTCGCCTCCGTCGGCTGGCCCGACGCGCCGCACCGGTTCCGCGTCCACCCCGGACAGGGTCTCAGCGAGCGCGTACTCGAAGACGGCCGGCTGCACTACACCCCCGACGTGACGCGCGCGGCGGGTTATCTGCCGAGCCCGGCGCGGGGATCGGAAGTGGACGTGCCGCTGCGGGTCGACGGCCGGATGATCGGCGTACTGGTTGTGGAAAGTGGCGAGAAGAACGCCTTCGGCGCCGAGGATTTCGAGATCCTCACTGCCGCGGCGAACCAGGCGAGCATCGCGATCGGCCGCGCCCGGCTGCTCGAAGAGGAACGGCGCCGCGTCGACGAGCACCGCGCGCTGCTCGACACGATGTCGGATCTCTCATCCGACCTCGAGCTGCCGCGCGTGCTGCAGGCGGTGTTGAACCGCGCCGTGACGCTGCTGGGTGTGACGGGCGGAGAGGTGGCGATCTACGAGGAGCAGACCCGGCAACTCGTCATTGCCGCGAGCCAGAACATCGGGAAAGACTCGACCGGCACCCGGCTGGGGCTGCACGAGGGCGCGATGGGACACGTCGCGGTCACGCGCGAGGCGATCATCATCCCGTCGTACACGGAATGGCTGGGCCGCTCGGCCAAGTACTCCGATGTCACGGTCCACTCGGTGATGGCATCGCCGCTGCTCATCGGCCGGCGTCTCGTGGGTGCCATCGCGACGATCCACTCCGATCCCAATCGCGTGTTCGGTCCCGACGACCTGCGGCTGCTCACGATGTTCGCGCCGCAGGCGGCGATCGCGATCGAGAACGCGCGCCTCTACGCCGCCGCGCAGCGCCAGAAGCAGTACTTCGAGGAGCTGGTGGGCAACAGCCCCGTGGCGATCGTGACGCTTGACCGCGGGCTCAACATCGTCTCCTGCAACCCGGCGTTCGAGGAGCTGTTCGGCTACGCGCCGGCCGACTCGATCGGCAAGAACCTCGACGACCTCGTCGCCACCGAAGACACCCGCTCCGAGGCGCAGCAGTACTCGCAGGCCGCGCTGACCCAGCCGGTGCACGGCATCGGCCGCCGGCGGCGCAAGGACGGCACGCTGGTCGACGTCGAGGTGCTGGCGGTGCCCGTCATCGTGGATGGCGAGCGCGTCGCCCTGATGGCGCTGTATCACGACATCACGGAGCTGCTCGCCGCGCGCCGCGAGGCGGAGGATGCGAGCAAGGCGAAGAGCCAGTTTCTCGCGAACATGAGCCACGAACTGCGCACGCCGCTCAACGCGATCATCGGCTACAGCGAGATGGTGCAGGAGGAAGCCGAGGAGCTCGGGGCGTCGGGGCTCGCCGCCGACGTGACGCGGATTCGGACCGCGGGGCGGCACCTGCTGGCGCTGATCAACGACATCCTCGACCTGTCGAAGATCGAGGCGGGCAAGATGGAGCTGCATCGCGAGACGTTCGACCTCGCCACCCTCGTCGATGAGATCCTCGCCACCGCCCAGCCGCTGATCGAAAAGAAGACCAACCGCCTCGAGCTCGTGTGCCCGCCGCACATCGGGACGATGCACGCCGACCTCACCAAGGTGCGGCAGATGGTCCTCAACCTGTTGTCCAACGCCGCCAAGTTCACCGACCACGGGACCATCACGCTCATCGTCGACCGCGAGTCGGGCGCCGGCGGTGAGGCGATCATCCTGCGTGTGCGCGATTCCGGAATCGGCATGACTCCTGCGCAGATGGACCGGCTGTTCGAAGCATTTTCGCAGGCCGACGCCGCGACCGCCGCCAAGTACGGCGGCACCGGGCTCGGCCTCACGATCACGAAGCACTTCGCCCAGATGATGGGAGGGGATGTGACGGTGGAGAGCCTCCCCGGCGTGGGGTCGACGTTCACGGTCCGGCTGCCGGCATGAGCAACCTGCTGCGCTCCGCCCTGCTCGGTTTGAGCAACCGCATCGCCGAGTCCCAGAACGAAGACGACGTGTGTCGCAGTGTGGTCGAAAGCCTGCGGCACGAAGCCTTCGGCTTCGAGGGCGTCGGGCTGTATCTCATCGGGGCGGCCGGCGGCGCGTTCGAGTCGACGCTGCGCGCGCAGGCCGGGGCGTTCGCGACGCCCGCCGAGGGCCGCTCCGAGCTGCGGCTGCCGCTGCGCATCGACCAAAGCGCGATCGGCGAGCTGGCGGTGCAGCGCGCCGGCGGCCAGGCGTTCGAGCAGGGGGACCTCGAGATTCTCGCCGCCGCGGCCAATCAGGCGGGGATCGCCATCGGCCGCACGCGCCTGCTTGCCGCCGAGCGCAATCGCCTCGCCGAGCAACGGGCGCTGCTCGACACCCTGGCCGATCTGTCCGGCAAGCTGGAGCTCGACAAGCTGCTGCAGGCGGTGCTCGAGCGGGCGGTCACGCTGCTCGACGTCTCGGGTGGCGAGCTCGCGATCTTCGACGAGCGCTCGCAGCAGCTCGTGATCGTGGCGAGCCAGAACATGGGGACGGACGCGGTGGGGACGCGCATGGCGCTCGGCGAAGGGGCCATGGGACAGGTGGCCCGCACGCACGAGCCGCTGATCATCCCGCGTTACCAGCAGTGGGAGAGCCGCTCCTCGCAATACCTGCGCAGCACGATCCAGACGGTGATGGCGGCGCCGCTCCTGATCGGGACCCGCCTGGTGGGCGCGATCGCGAGCGTCCATTCCGATCCCTCGCGCACCTTCGGCGAGCGCGATCTGCGGCTGCTCAACCTGTTCGCCGCTCAGGCGGCGATCGCGATCGAGAACGCGCGCCTCTTCACGGTCGAGCGCGAGCGCGCCCAGGAGCAGGAGGCGGTGCTCGACACGATGCAGGATCTTTCGGGAGAGCTGGAGCTCTCGAAGGTGTTGCAGCGCGTGTTGCAGCGCGCCGTCGAGCTGCTCGGCGTAACGGGGGGCGAGCTCGCCACCTACGACGAGTCGAAGAACGACCTGGTGATCATGGCGAGCTATCGGCTCGAGACCAACGCCGTCGGCACCCGCATGGCGCTGGGCGAGGGCGCCATGGGGAGCGTGGCGCGCACGCACGAGCCGCTCATCATCCCGCGCTACCAGGAGTGGGAGGGGCACTCCGGCAAATACGAGCAGAGCACGATTCAGTCGGTGATGGCGGGTCCGCTGCTGATCGGCAACCGCCTCGTCGGCGCGATCGCCAGCGTGCACGCCGATCCCACGCGCGAATTCGGCGAATCGGATCTGCGGCGTCTGATGATGTTCGCGCCGCAGGCGGCGATCGCGATCGAGAACGCCCGTCTCTACTCGGCGCAGCAGCAGCAGTTCGAAGTCCTCGTCCGCTCGAACCCCGTCGCCATCGTCAACATCGGCGCCGACAATCACATCCGCTCGTGCAATCCCGCCTTCGAGGAGCTGTTCGGATACACGGAAGCGGAAGTGAAAGGCAAGAACCTCGACGCCCTGGTGACGACCGAGGGCACGCTCGCCGAGGCGCAGGCGTACACCAGTCAGGCGCTCGAGCAGGGCCGTGCAACGTCCGGCACCGGGCGGCGGCGCCGCAAGGACGGCAGCGTCATCGACGTCGAAGTGCTGACCATTCCGGTGACGGTGGGCGGCGAGCAGGTCGGGATGATGGCGCTGTATCACGACATCACGGAGCTCCTGACGGCGCGCCGCGAGGCTGAGGCGGCCAACGAAACGAAGAGCCGCTTCCTCGCCAGCACGAGCCACGAGCTGCGCACGCCGCTCAACGCGATCATCGGATACAGCGAGATGCTGCAGGAGCAGGCTGCGGAGGAAGGGCAGGACGGCTACGCCGCCGATCTCGGCAAAATCCACTCGGCGGGCCAACATCTGCTCGCGGTGATCAACGACATCCTCGACCTCTCGAAGATCGAGGCGGGGAAGATGGAGCTCTATCTCGAGACCGTCGCGGTGCGGCCCCTGGTCGATGACGTCGTGACGACGGTGCGCCCGTTGATCGGCCAACACGGCAATCGGTTCGAGCTTCGTGCCGCCGACGATCTCGGGTCGACGCGGGCGGACGCGACCCGGCTGCGGCAGGTGCTGCTGAACCTGCTCTCCAACGCCTCCAAGTTCACCGCCGACGGACGCATCGCGCTGACGGTCGGGCGGGACGATGGGTACCTCACGTTCCAGGTGAGCGACACCGGGATCGGGATGACCGAGGAGCAGATGGGCCGGCTGTTCCAGGCGTTTGCGCAGGCCGAGGCGTCGACGGCGAGCAAGTACGGCGGCACCGGGCTCGGGCTGGCGATCAGTCGCCGGCTGTGTCAGATGATGGGCGGCGACATCGCCGTGGCGAGCGAGCCGGGGAAGGGATCGACCTTCACGGTGCGGCTCCCTCTGGCCGGCGCGGTGGCGGAGCAGCAGAGCTGGCGGCCCGACGACGGCCGTGCCGCGCGCGGGACGGTGCTCGTGGTGGACGACGATCCCGGTGTCCGCAACCTGCTGGGTAGATTCCTCAGCCGCGAAGGTTTCCGCGTTGAGACCGCTCCTGATGGCGAGACGGGTCTCGTGATGGCGCGCGAGCTGATTCCGACGATCATTACGCTCGACGTCATGATGCCGGGGATGGACGGCTGGGCGGTGCTGACGGCCCTCAAGGGCGATCCTGCGCTCGCCGGGATCCCGGTCGTCATTCTGAGCGTCGTCGACGAGAAGCCGATGGGGTTCGCGCTCGGGGTCTCCGAGTACCTCACCAAGCCGATCGATCGCAGGGGACTGGCCGCGGTGCTCGCCAAGTACGCACCGGCGAACGCGACGCGATCGGTGCTCGTGGTCGAGGACGATGCGGCGACTCGGGGTGCGCTGCGGCGTACGCTGGAGCAGCAGGGGTGGCAGGTCGACGAGGCGGTCAACGGCCGGATTGCGCTCGAGCGCGTAGCTGAACGGCTGCCGGCGCTCGTGCTCCTCGATCTCGTGATGCCGGAAATGGACGGATTTGAGTTCCTCGAAAGGCTGCGCCGGCGGGCGGTGCCGCCGGTGCCGGTGGTCGTGATCACGGCGAAGGATCTGACCGATGAGGACCGCCGCCGCCTGAATGGCGGCGTCGCGCGGGTTGTGGAAAAAGCGCGCGGCGGTCCGGAGGCGGTGCTGGCCGAAGTTCAGGAGCTGATCGGGAGGAATCGCTGATGCCGCGCATCCTGCTCGTCGAAGACAACGAAATGAATCGCGACATGCTGTCGCGGCGCCTGCAGCGCAAGGGGTTCGAGGTGGCGATGGCGGTCGACGGCAAGCAGGGCGTCGAGATGGCGCGGGCGGGCGGCTACGATCTCATCCTCATGGACATGAGCCTCCCCGAGATCGATGGCTGGGAGGCGACGCGGCAGCTGCGGGCGGCCCCCGAGACGAAGGTCGTGCCGATCATCGGGCTCACGGCGCACGCGATGGCCGGTGATCGCGAGAAGGCGCTCGAAGCGGGCTGCAACGACTACGACACCAAGCCGGTGGAGCTGCCGCGGCTCCTGGGCAAGATCGAAGCGCTGCTGGGTGGTCCGAAGTGAGTACGACGCTGTCCGGAAGCACGCTGACCGTCGAGGCGCAGGCGCAGCTGCGTCACGATCTGCGGACGCCGCTCAATCACATCATCGGCTACACCGAGATGCTGCTCGAGGACGCCACCGGAGACGCCCTTGCCGAACGGCGGACGCGCCTGGAGCTGGCACTGGCCGCGGCGCGGCACGCCCTCGAGCTGATCAACGCGGCACTCGGCTCCGCGCGGCGGATCGTCCCGGGGGATGTGGCCCAGCTGTTCGATGCGCTGCAGGAGCCACGCCAGAAGATCGTCGCGGCGGTTTCGGGGCTGGAGCTCCCGGAGACGGACGGCGACGGCACGTTCAACGCCGATCTCAAGAAAATTCTGTCGGCCGCCGCGCGGCTCGCTCCCGAGCCGGCGGAACCGACAACTCACGAGCCCGAGCCCGCCGCGGTACCAGCGGCTGCGGCGGCCGCGGCGGCGCCGGCGCAGGCGCGCATGCTCATCGTGGACGACGGGGCCGAGAACCGCGACGTGCTGCGGCGCCGGCTCGAGCGGGAAGGGCATGCCGTGGAGACCGCCGAGAATGGCCGCCGCGCGCTGGAGCTCGTGGCGCAGCGGCCCTTCGATCTCGTGCTGCTCGACGTGCTGATGCCGGAGCTCGACGGCTACGCGGTGCTCGACGCGCTCAAGGGATCGCCGGCGACCCGGGACATTCCCGTCATCATGATCTCGGCGCTGGACGAGCTCGAGGGGATCGTGCGCTGCATCGAGCGGGGAGCGGAGGACTATCTCCACAAGCCGTTCGATCCGGTGCTGCTGCGAGCGCGGATCAACGCGTCGCTCGAGAAGAAGCGGCTGCGCGACCAGGAGGTCGAGTACCTGCGCGAGGTCAACCGCGTCATCGAAGCGGCAGCGGCGGTGGAAAGCGGCCGCTATCGGCCCGGGGCCCTCGCGGAAGTGACCCGGCGGGACGACGAGCTGGGGCATCTGGCGCGGGTGTTCGACAGCATGGCGCAGCAGATCAAGGCGCGCGAAGAGCGGCTCCGCGACCGCGTGCGCGATCTGCGGCAGGAAATCGAGTGGGCGCGGCGCGACTCGCGCGAGGCCGACAGCTCCGTCGACGGCGGCAACCTGCGCAGCGGCGAGACGTTCGCGCAGCGCTACGAAATCCTCGCCGTGCTGGGGCGCGGCGGCATGGGCACGGTGTACCGCGCCAAAGACCTCGAATTGGAAGAGGAAATCGCCGTCAAGACGCTGCGGCCTGAGTTCGTCGCCGACAAGACCCTGCTGGCCAGGTTCAAGGACGAGATTCGTCTCGCGCGCCGTCTCACCGACGCGAACATCGTCCGCACCCATGACTTCGGGGAGTGGTCCGGCGTGTGCTTCCTGACGATGGAATGCGTGCAGGGCATCACCATCCGCGAGCTGATCGACACGCGCGGCCGCCTCGGCGTCTCCGCCACCCTGGCCATCGCCGCCCAGCTGGCGCACTCGCTCGCAGTCGCGCACGAGCACGGCGTGATTCACCGCGACATCAAACCTCAGAACCTGCTGGTCGACGAGGCGGGGGTCCTCAAGGTGATGGACTTCGGCGTGGCGCGGCTGGCCGAGCGTTCCACGGCGAACACCGAGGCCGGCCTGGTGCTCGGCACGCCGGCGTACATGCCGCCGGAGCAGCTCCTGGGCGAGGCGGTCGACGCCCGCAGCGATCTCTATGCCGCGGGCGTCGTGCTGTACGAGTGTCTCACCGGCAAGCTGCCGTTCGAGGCGGGGTCGGTGATTTCCCTGGTCGCGAAGCTGCTCAAGGAGGAAGCGCGGCCGCCGCAGGAAGTGAACCCGGAAATCCCGCCGGCGCTGTCGACGCTGGTGCTCCGGCTCCTCGCCAAACGCCCCGAGGAGCGCGTGCAGACGGCGGCCGATCTGGGCACTCAGCTCGCCGCACTCGGATGAGGGAGAATCGATGACGCGCCTGCTCGCGATCCTGCTGGCCGCTGTCGTCTCCACGAGTGCCGCGGCGCAGCAGCTCGATTCACTGCGAGCGGCCATTACGGCCCGCATCGCCCAGGCTCCTGCGACGGCGGTGGGGGTGTACTTCCATGACCTCGGCAGCGGCGACACGCTGCTCGTCAATGCGAACGTGCGGTTCCACGCCGCCAGCACGATGAAGGTGCCGGTGATGATTCAGCTGTTCCGCGACCGCGACGCCGGGAAGCTCACCCTCGACGACAGCGTGCCGATCAGCAACGATTTCCGCTCGATCGTCGATGGGTCGCCGTATCAGCTCGACAAGGCGGACGACTCCGATTCGACGCTGTACGATCTGGTGGGGAAGAAGCGCACGATTCGCCAGCTCGTCGAGCTGATGGAGACGGTGTCGTCCAACCTCGCGACCAACCTGTTGATCGCCCTGGTCGACGCCAAGCGCGCCAACGCCACGGCGCATTCCCTGGGCGCCGATTCGATTCTCGTGCTGCGCGGCGTGGAGGACGGCAAGGCGTATCGGGCGGGGATGAACAACACGACGACGGCGCGGGATCTCGGAATGCTGCTCACGGCGCTGGCGCAGTTTCGGGCCGCGTCACCGGCGGCGTGCCGCGAGATGCTCGAAGTCCTCGGGCGGCAACACTTCACGGAAGGCATTCCGGCGGGACTACCCGCGGGGACCCGAGTAGAGCACAAGACGGGGTGGATCGGCGGCGTCGTGTATCACGATGCCGCGATCGTGCGGCCGGCTGGGCGGGCGCCCTACGTGCTGGTCGTGCTGACCGGCGGAGTCAAGGATGACAGCGTTGCCTACGCGCTGGTCCGGGACATCTCGCACCAGGTTTACGCGGCCGTCCGCGCGCGTTAATCGCGAGTAAACTCGCGACTCGGCTGCTGCCCGTGAACGGGCGCGAGTACTCCGCTTCAGCGGTCGACAGCCGAGTCGCGGCTTCAGCCGCGATCTATTTCAGTACTTCCAGCTCTTCGTATCGGCCCCGCGCGGCGCATTGCGCGTCACTTGGGCCGCCATCTCCCGCACGATCTCGGCGCGCGTGGCGTGCTGCCAGCCGTGGCCTTTCTCCGGGCGGCCGAAGTTGATCGTCGCCTGCGCCTTGGGCTCGAGGATCCGGTCCAGGAACTCCTGCAGGTCGTACACCGCCAGGTTGAGATAGAAGTTGTCCATGTCGCCCACGTCGACGTGGATCTTGCCCACGAGCTGCGGGCCGATCTTCGCCCAGTTCTGCGCCAGGTAGTAGCGCAGGTCGTAGCCGTGATCGCGCATGTACAGCGCTACGTCGTGATCGATGTGGCCGGTGCGCTTGTCCCACAGCGGCTTCGGATAGCCGTCGTCGCCCACCGGCCCGTACACCGCCTCCCACGCCTCGAGCTGATCGGCCGAGCGGCCGTGGCTGCCCAGCACCTCTTCCCACTGGCTGTACTGCCGCGCCGAGATGTACGGCTGTCCGTCGGTGCCGCGCATCAGGATGCGCTCCGGATGCCGCCATTCCGTCGACGGCTGGAGGAACAGGCCGCCCATGCTCTGGTACACGAACGCGCTCGAGTCGTCGTAGGCGTTTACCAAGTCGTAGTGACGGAAGTCGACGGGATCCGGGTAGAGCGTCCAGGTGCCGCCGAAGAATTCGGGATGGTAGACCTGCAGCGCGAGCGACTCCCAGCCTCCCGTCGAGCCGCCGGTCAGCACGCGCGCGTACGGCTGCGCGATCGTGCGAAAATGGGACTCGAGATACGGAATCAGCTCCGTCATGATCGCGTTGCCGTACGGCCCGTTGTTGGCGGAATTGACGGCGTAGGAATCGTCGAAGAACGGCGTCGGGTGCTGGAACGTGACGGCGATGAAACGCGGGAAATTGGGACCCGCCCAGGCGCGGTACAGCTCGGGGCTCGTCTCCAGGTTGTAGTTCTTCATCGCGTCGCGGATGTTCGCGGGCCACGGCGTCGTGTCCTCGGTAAACCCGAGCGGGGGGTCGAGGCCGAAGTGCCCCTGCTCGAAAATCACGGGATAGCGCACCGTTGGGTGGGCGTCGTAGTCCTTCGGCAGCAGCACGACGGCGCCGAGGAATACCGGGTGGCCCCAGAAACGGGTCAACAGCTCGCTCTGGATGCGGATGTGCTTCACCCACTTCGAGTCGGCGGGAAGGGCGCGCGGCGGAATGGTCTTCGTGAGCGAGAGCGACACCGTGATCGGCGCGGCCGGATCGAGGTGGACCTTCACGACGTTCGAGTAGAGGTTGCCGGGCGACGTGTTGAACTGCTGGCCCTCCCACTGATCCCAGTGCACCCACAGACTGCGGCCGTCGGCGCGATGCACCTCGGTGTAGACGTTGACCAGCGCCTGCACGTAATAGTCGCCGACCGGGACGTCCTTCAGGCTCGTGAACGGGAACCCGAGCGTCGTGTCACCGATCGTCGCCGCGTCGCCAGGTTTCAGCGCCGTGACGTCCACGCCGAAGAGCGGGATGCCGCGCTCGAAGGGATGCACGCCGATGCGCGGATCCGGGGTCGAGTCGTGGCTCAAGAAGAGGAATACCCGCCCGGTGATCGGCTCCGCGTGCACGGCGGCCGGGAAGGAGATGGAAAACCGCGCCTGAGCGGGCGCGGCGGATGCGGTAGCGAGGCCGAGGGCCAGGCACAAGCGCAGGCTACGAGACACGTCGCGTCTTCCTCCGCATGAAGTCCATGAGGATGAACTGCCCCAGCGTCATCGTATTGGTGAAATAGGCCTTGCCGCGGCAAATCGCGCTGACGGTCTTCACGAATTCCACCAGGCTGCGGTCGCGCGCCAGCATGAACGTATTGATCAAAATGCCGCCGCGGCGGCATTCGGCCACTTCCCGATAGGTCTGTTTCAGGATCTGCGGATCGAGTCCCATCGAATTGACGTAGATCCGTCCGTCGGGCAGCGTCAGCGCCGAGGGCTTGCCGTCGGTGATCATGATGATCTGGCGCATGTCTTTGCGCTGCGCCAGCAGGATGCGACGGGCGAGCTTCAACCCCTCCGCGGTGTTGGTGTGGTAGGGACCGACCTGGGCGTGCGCCAGCCGGGCGAGCGGAATCTCCTCGGCGGTGTCGTGGAACAGCACGACGCGCAGACTGTCGCCCGGGAACTGGGTGCGGATCAGGTGCGTCAGGGCGAGCGCGACTTTCTTCGCGGGCGTGAAGCGGTCCTCGCCGTACAGGATCATCGAGTGCGAGCAGTCGAGCATCAGCACCGTCGCCGAGGACGAACGGTACTCTGCCTGGTGCACCCGCAGATCTTCGTACTCGAGGTTGATCGGCACGCCGAGGCCCTCGCGCTCGATCGCCGAGCTGAGGGTGGCGTTCACGTCGAGGTTCAAGGTGTCGCCGAATTCATACCGCTTGCTCGCTGCCTCGGCCTCAATCCCGGTGGCGAGATGCTCCGTTTCGTGCGCGCCGAAACTCGACTTCCCGATGCTGCCGAGCAGGTGCTTCAGGGTCTTGTAGCCGAGGAAGTCGATGCCTTTCTCCGTGAGCGAGAACTGCACCTGCTGCGCCGCCTCGCGCGCCATTCCGCCCGGGCCGAAGAGCGGCTGCTGCCCGGAAGGCATCTTCGGCGCTTCGGCGACGTTCAGGTATCCCTCGTCGATCAGCCGTTGTACGATCTTGTCGAGCACCTCGCCGAGCTGGCGCTCGAGGTCGGCGTCCTTGGCCGCGTCGCCGGTGGACTCGCCGCGCAGCAGCTTGAGCATGTCGGGGGTGAGCTGTCCCGAATCCATCAGCGCCTGGAGGATCGCCTGGCGCAGCGCGTCCAGGGAGCGGTCGGGATCGTCGCCGCCGAACTCGCCCCAGAACGGATGCGAGTAGGGGCCGCCCGCGAACCCCGACTGCAGCAGGAAGTCGGCGAGCTGATCGAGCAGGCCCTGGAGATTGACGGTGTCGGCCAGCTCGGGGAGGTACTTCGCGTAGGTCGTCGAGCGCATTTCTCGCAATCTCGCGGCCCGGCAGCGCCGCCGCAATGGATGCTACCTTCCGGGGCGTGACGGAAGCGACGCGGCACATCGGGTTGGGCGCACTCGCCCATCGCAACTTCCGTCTCTTTTTCTTCGGTCAGGGCATCTCCCTCATCGGCACCTGGATGCAGTCGGTGGCGCAGGGATGGCTCGTCCTGACGCTCACCAACTCTCCGTTCTACGTCGGTCTGGTGTCAGCGCTGGGGTCATTCGGGGTGCTGGCGTTCACGTTGTACGCCGGGATCATCGCCGATCGCACCGACAAGCGGCGCACCGTCGTCATCACCCAAACCCTCTCCATGCTGCTGGCGTTCGCCTTGGCCGCGCTCGTGCTGATGCACCGGGTGACGGTGGGTCACGTCATGGTGCTGGCCGTGGTGCTCGGCATCGTGAACGCGTTCGACATCCCGACGCGGCAGGCGTTCATCGTGGAGATCGTGGGGAAGGACGATCTGATGAACGCCATCGCGCTCAACTCCTCAATGTTCAACGCCGCCCGGGTGGTGGGCCCGGCGATCGCCGGGGCGTTGATCGGCATCGTCGGCGTCGGCGTGTGCTTTCTGCTGAACGGACTGAGCTACATCGCGGTGATCGGGGGCTTGCTCGCCATGCGACTGCCGCCGTTCGTCGCCAAGCCGGCCGGCGTCTCGGCATGGGGCGGGTTCCGCGAAATTCTCGGCTTCCTGAGGAGCGAGCGGCGCGTCAACACGCTGGTCCTGCTCACGTCCGTGTTCAGCATCTTCGGGTTCCCGTTTCTCGTGATGATGCCGGTATTCGCCCGCGACGTGCTGCACGTGGACGCGGGGGGCTACGGCGCCCTGACCGCGGCGGTGGGGGCGGGCGCGATGCTCGGCGCACTGGCGATCGCGATCAACAGCCGGCGGCTCGTCAGTCGTGGCTGGTGGATGGTGACGGGCGGGTCGGCATTCGGGGTCCTGATTGTGCTGTTTGCGTTGTCGCGCTCGTTCGCCCTGTCGCTCGGTGTCCTGGCACTCACCGGGTGCGCGATGATCGTGAACAACGCGCTCACCAATACGATGATCCAGACGATCGTCCCCGATCATTTGCGGGGACGGCTGATGGGGTTCTATTCATTTGTGTTCGTGGGACTCTCGCCGCTCGGCGCGTTCCAGGCAGGGGCGTTCGCGGAGCGATTCGGCGCGCCATGGGCAGTGGGGGCCGGCGGGCTCGTCTGCGCGGCGGCGGTCGCGTTTGCCGCGTGGCGCGTCCCCGAGCTGCGGGCGTCCTGAACGATCGTCGATCGCGCCAACCATTCACCGGAGCATAGACCATGCGACTCCCGGCTTACCTGCTCACGCTCACCGTTGCCGCGGCGTCTACGGGCGGCCGCGCCGCTCCGCCGTCGCCCAAGCTGCAGGGCCGGTGGGACATCACGATTCAGACCCCAGGCGGCGAGCGCATGTCGTGGCTCGAGATCTGGTCGTCGGGGCGCACGGCACTCGTGGGGCGGATGACTGGCGTCAGTGGCAGCGCGCGTCCGATCGGGCGCATCGATGCGGACGGCGACTCGTTGCGGTTCTCTATTCCGGGACAATGGGAGCCCGGGGATGGGGAGCTCGCCGTGCGGGGGCACCTCGATGGCGAGCGCCTGGTGGGGAGCATGACCTTCCCCGACGGGAAGAGCTACGACTGGAGCGCCGACCGCGCACCGTCGCTGCACCGCGAGAAGGCGCCGGTGTGGGGTGCGCCGATCCGGCTGTTGCACCTCAATGATTTCGGCGGCTGGAAGGCGGTCGGGGGCGGGGCGAACGACACGAATCAATGGTCCGTGAAGAACGGCATCCTGCAGAACCAGCGCCGCGGGATGGACGTGATGACGGAGCGCACGTTCGGCGACTTCAAGCTGCATGTCGAATTCCGCTACCCGAAGGGGAGCAACAGCGGCGTCTACCTGCGTGGGCGCTACGAGGTGCAGATCCAGGACGACTATGGCCTCGACCCGGCGGACGATCGCTTCAGCGGCGTCTACGGGTTGCTGGCACCGACGGAGATCACGGCGCGCCCGCCCGATGCCTGGCAGTTCTACGACATCACGTTCGCGGGGCGGATGGTGACCGTCGTGGCGAACGGGAAGACGGTGATCTGCAATCGGGAGATCGCGGGTCCTACCGGTGGAGCGCTGGACAGCAAGGAAGGGACACCTGGGCCGCTGATGCTGCAGGGCTCGGAAGGCCCGGTGGAGTTCCGGAACATCGTGCTGACGCCGGCGAAATAGCCCCTATGGAGCCGGATCGCGGGCGACCAGCGCCAGCCGGTCGCCCGCGGGGCTCACGGCGAGCCGCGTGACGCCCTTCAGCCCGAGGGCGCTCAGGTCGGCCACGCGTTCCCACGACGCCGCGCCGCGCGAATCCCACTGATACAGCGCCGCTCCGTCACTGGCCAACACCAGCCCCCCGGCGGTCCACACGTGGAACTCTGCGCCGCGCGGGAGCAGGATCAGCCGCCGCACCGTGGCACTGTCGGCGTCGAGCTCCATCAACCACGACCGCGTCGAGTCCAGGATCTGGACGAAGCTCACTGCCCGGCGCCCGGGGATCGGCTGCATGGCCCGTCCGATGTTCCGGGCCACGGTGTCGGCGTGCTCCGAGCCGAGCCTCGCGAGCACGAGGGCATTGGGGGTGCCGAGGACGAAGAGGGCGAGCCCGCTGTCGCCCGCCCACGCGTGATAGCCGACCGGCTTGATCTTCTCGAACACCAGGGCAGGGTGCCCGCCGTCGGGATCGAGTCGCCATAAGCGCTGCGTCGAGTCCAGCTCGACCCGCACCACCGAGATGCCCCCGGACTTCGGCATCAACGTCGGCGAGTACTCGCTCTCGCTCGTCGTGGTGACCGCGCGAGCGGTGTGCGTGGCGAAGTCGTAGCGCCAGATGTCCGCCTGCCCATCGGTCCCGATCCGTGTGTAGAGAAACCCCGATCCGTCGGGGAGAAATGCCGGCTGATTGTCGTAGCCGGGCCTCGTGGTGACGTTCACCGGTTTGCCGACGCTCACCCGTCCGTCACGGATCGCGACGTCGGCCACCCAGATGTCGGTGCCGGGAGGGCCCTGGAGTTGGGCGGCGGCTTGCAGCGCCGCCAGAGCGAGCGTCGCGATCATCAAGTCCACCCCCGCCGTCTGGCTTCCGACACGATTGCCGCCGCGGCACCCTCGATCCCCAGCCGCTCGGCGTTCACCACCAGATCGTAATTCTCCACGTCGCGCCGCACCCGGCCCGAATAGGTCTTCACGTACTGGTCGCGCCGTTTGTCGGTCTCCTCGAGCACCTTCTCCACGGTCGCGGGATCGACCCCGAGCTTCTCGACGGCGAGCTGCTTCCGCCACGGTTTCGAAGCAACGACGTAGACATGAAGGGCGTCGGGCCGCTTGGCGAGCAGCGCCTGCGCCCCGCGGCCCACCACGACCGCCCGGCCTTCCGAGGCCGCTTCGAGAATGACCCGTTCGGTCATCCGGTGGATCGCGGCCTCGTCCCGCTCGGCCTCGGACACCGCCGCTTCGGTGATGAACAGCTCGGGCGACGCCGCGGCGAGCGTCCGCGCCAGCCGCTCGAGCAGCCCCGGCGCCCGCTCCTCGCGCTGCGCCACCTCGGCCCGCGACAACCCCGCCCGCCGCGCCACCTCGTCCACAAACTCGTTGTCGATCACGGTCCAGCCGAGCTGCTGCGCCACGACCTGGGCGACGTCCGAGCCGCCGGAAGCGTACTGGCGGGTGATGGTGATGAGAGGGGGAGCCATAGAACTAAAGCTGCGCTGTCAGCCGTCAGCTGTCAGCTATCAGCTTGGCCAACAGCTGATCGCTGATAGCGCCTCTAGTGTTGCTGCAGGTTCTTCCTCAGATCCCGAGGTTGAGCAGCGGCAGGCCGCCCTCGGTGGGGACGAAGATGATGAGGTTGTTCGACGTCTTCATGTCGTGCAGCACCTCGATCCACTGCTTCGTGAGCGCCTCGGCGGTGAGCGTCTGATTGAGGAGCCGCTGCTGCTCGGTCTGCAGCCGCGCCACCTCGACCCGGTGCCGCTCGGCCTCGATCTGCTGCTCCTGCGCGATCTTGTTGTTGATCGCCTGGACGACCTGCTGCGGCGGCTGCAGGTCGCGCAGGAAGAAGGCCGAGAGGCGTTCTCGGTTCGCGGTGATTAGTAAGACCGACTACCGATTACCGATGACGCTTCTACGTGAACAGATTCGGCCCCGCCCCCGGCCCGGGCTTCCCATATCCCGGATTCTTCGGCTCCGGCCGAACTCGCGTATATCCCAGATCCTCGGAGCGTGAAATGCGGCGCGCTGCCACCAGCCCCTCGAGCACCAGCTCGCAGGCGGCCACAATGTGCGCCGGATCCTTTTTGCCGGCGAGCCCCACCCGGTCGATCAGGTCCAGCAACCCGGGCACGACGCTGAAGCCCTTGAGCAGCGTTTCGGAGCGCTCGTCGGGGGAGATCTTCAGGGCGCCGCCCTCGTCGAACCAATGGACGATGTCGTCCACGTTGGCACCGCCCACGCGCGCCTCGAACGTCTCTCCCGCGGCGCGCTTGACGAGATCCTTGGCGACGGTGTCGGCGCCCTGCAGCTCACCCTCGTACTCCAGCTCGAGCTTCCCCGTGATCGCCGGCAGCGCGGCGTAGACGTCCGACACGCGCGGCACGACCGTCTTTTCCTTCGTCACGATGCCGCGCCGCTCGGCGCTCGACACGACGTTCTCGAGCGTACTGATCGGCAGGCGCTGCGACACGCCGCTCTTCTTGTCGACACGCTTGTCGGTGCGCGCCTCGAACGCGATGCGCTCGACCAGCTCGACGATGAAGTCGGGGACCCGGATCGGGCGCGTGTCGCGCGCGATCCACGCCTCCTGCTGGGTGATCGCGGCGCCGAGCGCCACGGTATGCGGATAGTGGGTGGCGATCTCCGAGCCGATGCGGTCCTTCAGCGGCGTGATGATCTTGCCGCGTGCCGTGTAGTCCTCGGGGTTGGCGGTGAACACGAGGGCGATGTCGAGGTTGAGGCGCACCGGGTACCCCTTCAGCTGCACGTCGCCTTCCTGCATGATGTTGAAGAGGCCCACCTGGATCTTCCCGGCGAGATCGGGGAGCTCATTGATGGCGAAGATGCCCCGGTTGGCGCGGGGCAAGAGGCCATAGTGCATCGTGAGCTCGTCGGACAGCAGGTGCCCGCCGCGCGCCGCCTTGATCGGGTCGACGTCGCCGATGATGTCGGCGATCGTGACGTCGGGGGTCGCGAGTTTCTCGACGAAGCGCGCGTCGCGCGGCACCCAGGCGATCGGCGTCCGGTCGCCGTGCTCTTCCACCAGCTGGCGCCCATACTTCGAGATCGGCGCGAACGGCGCGTCGTTCACTTCGCTGCCCGCGAGGATCGGGATCTCTTCGTCGAGCAGGCTCACCAGCTGGCGCACGATGCGGCTCTTCGCCTGGCCGCGCAGTCCCAGCAGAATGAAGTTGTGACGCGACAGGATCGCGTTCACGAGCTGGGGCACGACGGTCTCTTCGTAGCCGACGATGCCGGGGAAGAGCGGGCTGCCGTTCTCCAGCAGGCAGATCAGGTTGGCGCGCAGCTCGTCCTTGACGGTGCGTGCGATGCGGCTCGGGGCGGCCCATTCGGTCTGCTGCAGCTCACCCAGTGTCGAGGGTTTGGCGGTGTGCATGGCCGGACGTTAACCCGCGCTCTCTCGCGGTGTAAAGAGCCGCGCGGCCGAGATGCCCCACGCCTTGAGGTCGAGACTGGCCGAGTGGTCGCCGCTCACGGTGAGCGCGTCGCCGTTCATCTCCACGAGATTGGTGCGCCGCGCAAGCCGGAACCCATAGGCGGCGGGCCACATCCCCACGCTCCGCGCCGCACCGCGGATCTCGAGCAACTTGATGATCGCGCCGTCGCCGTCATCCGCCGGCTTTGCCCCGACGACGAGCACGCCGCGATCGGGGATCGAGAGGGCGCTGTCCTTTGAGATGAGGGGGCCAGGCGTGGTGTTCGCGTACGCCGGGCTCACGTAGAGCGGATCGCACGCGCCCCAGCCGCGTCGCACCGGCTCCGCCGGGTCTCCCGGCGCGAGCAGCGACACCCGGTAGCGGAACACCAGCTCGCCCGATTGCCTGGCCGCGTAGTTCGTGTGCCAGTAGTTGTTCATCACATACGAGAACAACGTGCCGTCGGGGACCAGGCTGCGCCGCCAGGCGCCGCGCACCACGTCGTGCAGAGTGAAGAGCGGGGCGTCGGGGGCGCTCCACAGCACACCGTCGGCGGCATCGTGCAGCCAGACCCAGTGCGCATGACAATACCAGTCGCGGCAGCTCCCCGGCTGCTGATCCTTGTCGACCGTCATTCGTCCGCACGGGACTTCGACTTCCACCGTCGGCTGCGTAAAGGCGAAGGGGAATGCCGCGTACACCGCTTCCTTGTCGAGGGTCGCGATCTTGGTGATGCGGTTCTCGATGTCGACCCATGGCAGCTCGTCGTACAGCGTCACCGACGAGGCGACGCTCGCACAGCCGCGCAGCGCGCGCGTGACGTCGAGCCGCACCCCGATTCCCGGCAACCGCGTGCGGCGTGACGCCGAGCGGGTCGCCGCCGCGATGTCCAGCGTGGGCGGCGTGCGCAGCGTGTCGCGGTCGGGGTCGGTCCAGAGCGCGCTCCGCGCGCCGCCCAGGACGTGCAGGAATTGATTGAGCCCCGACCAGGTCGACGCCGTGACCCGTTCCTTCGCGTCTGGCCCAGTGAGCGAGGCGATCGCGCCGGTTGCGGCGTCGAGTCGCACATGAAATCCACCGGCCGAGACCTCGAGCGCGTCACCCTCGTCCACTGCGGGGGCAGGAGGACGTGGTTTCGACGCCAGTGCGAGGTAGCCCAGGGCGGGGACGTCGCGGACGAGAACGAGGGCGTCGCCATCCGGGAGATCGACCGCGGGCAGCACCTGGTCGGCGTAGGACAAGGCCACTCCGGCGCCGCCGGCAACGCGCACCGCCTCCGTACGGGACCAGTTGGCCCCGTTGAAGACGACGCGGCCCGCGCCCGTCGCGGTGTGCTGCCCGATACGCGCGAGCGCGTCGTCCAGCTCCTCCTGGGCGGCCGCGGCGGCGCCGTCCACGAAGCGCTGTTTGTAGGCCCACTGCTCGACGGTCTGCCGCGCTGCAGGGTCGGAGACGCTCTCCGCCGCCCCCCAGGTGTGCTCACCGAAGAGCAGCAGGTCGCGCCACATCTGGCGTCGCGCCTCGGCGCGCGCCGCGATGCGGTCGGCGCGAGCGTCATCGGCGGGCTCGACGCGCTCGTCCCAGAGCGCCGCGATTTCGGCCGCGCGTGCCATGAGCTGCGCGGCGCGGAATCGGGCCAATGCCGCTGCCGTCGAGGCGGCGCCGTCCTCCCAGTAGAGCCCCGTGTCCCCGCGGCGCACCGGGATCTGCAGCGTGTATTTCCGTTCGACTTCGCGAAAGAAGTCCTCCGCGCGGCCGGTGACGATGCGCGGATGGGCGTAGCGCCGGTTGTAGCGCTCGACGTTCGCCACCATGCCCTCGTCGACCGGGGCGTTGTCCCATTGCGCGCCGTAGAGCAGCGCGAGGTCGTAGGGCCAGGCGGGCGACAGCAACGCCGGGTTCGAGAGCAGCCAGTCGGAGAGGCGGTGCCCCATCTCATCGGGGCCGCGGTCGAACCCGAAGCGCAGCCCGTCGCCATAGTGGTAGTTCCGCCAGTGCAGCACGCGGCTGCCGTCAGGCCCTTCCCACCAGTAGAGCTGCGGATACGCCGTCCAGTCGCCGGCGAGTCCGTGGGCGGCCGCTTCGTCGCCCGGAAGCAGGGGCAGCGCCCGTTCGGGGTTGGGACCGCTCGCCAGATAGCGTACGCCGCTCGCGGCGAGGAGCATCGGGAACGTGAGCGCCTGGCCCGGGACGTCGGTGATCTGGGCCGACGTGTACGCCAGTCCGTGATCGCGCGACAACAACCCGGCAGGCCAGACCATGCGCGCTGCGGTCTCGTGATCGAGCAGGCCGGTGAGCAAGTTCGCGAACAGGGCGGGGAAGCCGATCTTGCCGTCGCGGATCGCCTGCAGCAGGGCCTCGGCGTCGGCGCGGCCCCGGTTCTCGACGTACGAAATCACCTGCAGCGCGCACTCGGCCGTCCAGCGGAAGTCGGGGTGGTTGGCGAGTCGTGCGACCGCCGCGTCGAGGTTCTGCCGGTGGATCTCGAGGCAGCGCTCCTGCAGGTCGGTGTAGCCGACGTCGGTGTGATTGCACGCGAGCCAGTACAGCGTCCACCGCTTCGGCGGGACCAGCCGCACGCGGCGGCGCCCGACGCCTTCCTTTCCCACTGCGACGTCGATCTGGTAGTCGGCGGCGCTCGACAGTGGCACCCAGACCTCGCCGCGCAGCGCGGTGCCATCGGGATTGGGGAGCAGGCCGGCTGTGCCCACCAGCGCTCCGTGGCGGTCGGTGACGCGCGCCCGGGCCGCCGGCGCGGCGAGGCCCGTGACGGTGACCCGGACGAGATTCTGGCGCCCGTCGGGTTGTTGGTAGAGGGCGCTGGGACGGGCCTCGATGACGGGTTTCGGCGCCGCCGGTCCCGAGCGCCAGAAGCGCTGGCCCAGTACAGCAGAGGCGGCGGCGAGACGGCCCAGAAAGCTGCGACGATCGGTCATGTGGGGAACTGCTGTCCGATCCGGGGTAGTGGTGGCTGGTGGCGGGACCGGCGGGAATATACCCCGCAACGAGCGGTCCTTGACTGTGCGGTTGCTCGGGGTACTTTTGCCGCCGGTTGCAGGCCCGTCAACCGCTTACCGACCTCCTAGAGGAGAGAGCATGAAGCGTCTCGTTTTCGCGCTGGCGTTGGTCGCCGCCGTTGGCGCGTGCAAGAAGGCCGAGCAGACTCCCGCGGCCGGAGCGGCCGACAGCAGCAAGATGATGATGTCGGACACGACCAAGGCGATGATGGCCGATTCGTCCAAGATGATGATGTCCGACACCTCGAAGCACATGATGGGCGATACGAGCAAGGCGACGAAGAAGAAGCCGTAGGGTGGTTCGCCAATCGTTTGCACGAGGCCCGGGTAATCACCCGGGCTTTTCGTTTCCCATCAGCCAGCGCACCGTCCGGCCGATCGCGGTTCGCGCATCGACGGCGGGCCGCCACGCGAGCTCCCGCTCGATCCGGTCCGTCACGTAAGGGTCCTCTCCCGTCATGAAGGAGAGCGCCGCGCGTGCCAGCCGCGGGCCGCTCCAGATCATCAGCAGCCATCGGGCCAGCGACACCGGCAGCCGCAGCACGCGGATGCGCACTCCTGCCGCATCCGCGAACGCCTGCATGAATTCGCGCACGGTGAGCGGTCCGCCCGCGTCGCGCGTGACGTTGTAGGCCCGGAATCCCGCGTGGGGGCGCTGCAACGCGGCCACGATTGCCGAGGCGACGTTCCCCGCATAGACGCACGGCAGATGATTGGTTCCCGGCCCGACAAGCGGCAGGATCCGGGCGCGGATCGATCGATAGACGCGCGGGGCGAACAGCCGGTCGCGCTCGCCGTAGATCACATCGGGGCGGATCACGGTTACGCCCGCCCCCAAAGCTCCGGTGTCCGCCAGGTCGCGGATCACCTGCTCCGACTCCCGCTTGCTGCGCGCATAGTGATCGGCGGGATCGATCGGCTGAAACGGCGTCTCCTCGGTGCGCTGCTCGAGCACCTGCCGGTAGTCCGCCGAGCCCGAGTACACCGAGACCGACGACACATGCACCAGGTGCACGCGGGCGGCACGGGCGGTCTCGACCGCCAGCCGCGTGCCCCGGGCGTTCACCGCGTAGGCCGGCTCGGCGGCGCCGGGTCCGACCGTCGCGGCGGCGTGCACGATGCCCGTGACACCACCAGCCGCGGCCCGGCGCCACGATTCGCCGTCGGCGACGTCTCCGGTCACTACCGCGGCGCCGAGGGACTGGACGACCGGCTCGG
>CAZXKN010000201.1:0-8165 GCA_964641815.1 uncultured Gemmatimonadaceae bacterium
GGACGAGGGCGGCAGAGGGCGGGAACGGAATCCCAGTCGCTCGGCGAGCTGTTGGAGCAACTCGTACAGGCAGTACCGCAGGTGAGATTTCGACTCTCTTCGATTGAAGCGACCGAAGTCGACGACCGCATCGCCCGCCTCCTGATCGAAGCCCCGCGCCATGTCGCCGCGCACCTGCACGCGCCGCTGCAGTCAGGGTCGGATCGCGTCCTCAAGCGCATGGGGCGGCACTGGTACACCGCTGCATCGTACCGCGCGCGCATCGACTGGCTCGCGGCACGGCTCCCCATCTTCGGGCTCGGCGCCGACGTGATCGCGGGATTCCCCGGGGAGTCCGCGGCGGATCACGCTGCCACCTGCGCGCTGGTGCGCGAGCTGCCGTTCACGTATCTGCACGTGTTCCCGTTCAGCTCCCGGCCCGATGCGGCCGCCGCCCGGCTGAGCGATCAGCAACGCGCGGCGACGATCCGCGCCCGGGCTCGAGAGCTGCGCGCCCTCGGGGAGGAGCGCGCCGCCACCCACCGGGCGGCGCGCACCGGGGCACGCGGCGACGGCGTGGTATGCGGCCACCAGAGCGGGCAGGTGGAAGTGCTCACGCAGGACTACCTCACGGTCTATCTTTCGAGTCGCGCCTGGGACGGGCGTCCCCGGCTCGACATCACCGTGAGCTGAGCGTGCCACGCATCTACGTCGAAACGTACGGCTGCCAGATGAACGTCGCCGACTCCGAGCTCGTCTTCGGCGTGCTCGGTCGGGAGGGGTACGTCCGCACCGACGACCCCGCGGAGGCCGACGTCCTGCTGGTGAACACCTGCGCCGTGCGCGACCACGCCGAGCAACGGGTGCTCGGGCGGATGGGCGAGCTGAAGCGCTACAAGCGCCCCGGTGACGTCCTGGGTGTGATCGGCTGCATGGCGCAGCGGCTCGGGCCCAAGCTGCTCGAGCGCGTTCCCCAGGTCGATCTGGTGATCGGTCCCGACGGCTATCGCGGGCTCCCCGAGCTGATCGCCCGAGCCCGGTCCAGCGGCCCGGAGGGCCGCACCGCCGACGTCGAGTTCCGTTCCTGGGAGCACTACGAGGACGTGCCGCCGGTCCGGCCCGCCGCCGCGTCCGCGTTCGTGACGGTGCAACGGGGCTGCGATTATCGGTGCACCTTCTGCGTAGTTCCGATGACACGCGGACCAGAGCGCAGTCGCACCTTGGAGGATGTGGTCGGCGAGGTCACCCGCCTCGCCGCCACGGGCACGACCGAGGTGACGCTGCTTGGACAGACGGTCAACAGCTACCACGACGGGACGCACGATTTCGCCGATCTGCTGCGCGCGGTCGGCGGCGTCCCGGGTGTGCGCCGGCTACGGTTTACGTCGCCCTATCCCACCGACTTTACGGACCGCGTGCTCTCGGCCATGGCGGAGACGCCTGCCGTGTGCGAGCACGTGCACCTGCCGGTACAGAGCGGCAGCTCGCGCGTTCTCAGACGCATGCTGCGGCGCTACACGCGCGAACGCTATCTCGAGGTGGTGGCCGCGCTGCGCGCCGCCGTCCCCGGCATCGCCCTCTCGACCGACATCATCGTCGGGTTCCCGGGGGAAACCGAGGAGGAGTTCGCCGAGACGCTGTCGCTCGTGGAGCAGGTCGCGTTCGACGACGCGTACACCTTCAAGTACTCGGTGCGCGAGGGGACGCCGGCCGTCAAGCTCAAGGACCACGTGGCGGACGAGGTGGCGGGAGCGCGGCTCGAGCGTCTCATCACGCTGGTGCGCACCGTGGCGCGGCGCCGCAACATGGCGCTGGTGGGGACGACGCACGAAGTGCTGGTGGAAGGCCGCGCCAAGCGGGGCGGCCTGCTGCAGGCGCGTACGCGCAACAACAAGATCGCCCTGGTCGATGGTCCCGATGCATGGGTGGGGACCTACCGGCCGGTGCGGCTCACGGGCACGACCGGGTCCACGTTCACTGCGTGGCCGGTGGGAGAGGAGGCGGCCGTCTGGGCGTAACGAACGTGACCATGGAAGCGGCGCAGAAGGACTACGAGACGCTGCGCCCGAAGTATCCCGCGTTCTGCGGATGCGACACCTGCCGCGGAGACGTGCTGGTGTACGCCCTCAACCGGCTGTCGCCGCATTACGTCTCAACGCGGGCCGGCGAGATCCTCACCGGCATCACGATGGGGACCGACCAGGAGACCGCGAAACTCACCGTCATCTTGATCGAGGGCTTTCGCCGCGTGGCCCTGGCGCCGCGCTGCGGAGCGAAACCGGTGACGCTGCCGTAGCGGCGGGGCAGTAGGCGGCGGTGCGCCCGCCGCTCCTGTGGATCGCGATCGGCTTCGGGGCCGGCCTGTGGGCCGGCCTCGCAGCGTTTCCGGGACCGTGGAGCGTGATCCTGCCGCTCGTCGCCGGGGCGATCCTCGTCGCGCGGCGGACGCCGGTTGCCGCCGCGCTCGGGTTTGCGGCAGTCGCCGGTTTCGGCTGGGGAGCCGCGGCGCTGCGCTTCCAGTCGAGTCAGTGCGCCGGCCACTGGAGCACTTCCGTTGCCGCGCGGCCCCCGAGTCGCGCGGTCTTCGTACGGCTGCTCGATCCCGTCACCGAAGATGGCGGCGTCGTGGACGCGGTCGTCGTGGGCGGCGTCTGCAACGGCGATCTCGTGCTGCGCTGGCCGGGCGGCAAGGCGGCCCGTGGCGGGACGACGTGGCTCGTCGCGGGGCCGTGGCTGGGAGCCGCCGAGGGCGGTCTGCTGCGGGTGCGCACCGCGCGAGTGATCGACGGCATCCCGCGCGGCCGCGGGGCACTGCGCGACCGTATCGCAGGACGCGCGAGGAGTCTCTTCGGATCGCGCGCCCCGCTCGTCAACGCCCTCGTCATCGGCGGGCAGACGAATCTCGATCGCGACGTACGTGAGCGCTACGCCCGCGCCGGCCTGGCGCACATCCTCTCGATTTCCGGATTGCATGTCGGTTTCTTCGCGGCGTGGCTCGGGTTGTTGTTGCGCCTCGTCGGAGTGCCGCCGCGGCCGCGCGTGGCGATCGGCATCGCTGCCGTCGCCGCCTATTGCTGGCTGCTCGGGTTCCCGGCTCCCGCGACCCGCGCGGCGGTGATGCTCGCCGTGGACGGTGTGGCGCGCTGGCGCCAACGCGTCGTCGCACCGCGCGGCACCGTGGCACTCTCAGCCGTCGCCCTGCTCGTGATCGACCCCTGGTCGATGCACTCCGTGGGAGCGTGGCTCTCGGTGGCGGCCATCGCCGCCGTGATCTGGGCCGATCGCGCCGTGCGCGAGCCGCTGGCGTTGCGGCTCGTCGCCCCCGCGATCGCGGCCACGCTCGTCACGGCGCCCATCACGGCGTTCACCTTCGGCACCGTCGCTCCGATCGGCGTCCTCGCCAACCTCGTCGCAATCCCGCTGGGCGCGATCGCGGTGCCCGGAGTCATCATCGCGCTCGCGCTCGCGGGCGTCGCCGCCCCGCTCGCGTCGCTGATCGCCGCCGGATCGGGGCTCACGCTCGCGCTGCTCGATCTCGTCGCCGGTGCGGCGGCCGCGGTGCCGGGTGGGCACATGGTCGCGGCGCCGGGGTGGCCGGCGGCGGCGCTGTGGTGCGGCGTGCTGGTATTCGCGTGGTGGCTGTGGGATGCGCCGCGCCGACGCTGGGTGATCGCGGCGCGCCTCGGCTGCGCGCTCGTCGTGCTGGCCTGGGGCTCATTCGTCACGCTCGGGCCCCGTGACAGGGACGGCGTCCTCACCGTACATTTTCTCGACGTCGGTCAGGGGGATGCCGAGGCGCTGCGCACCCCGGCTGGGCACTGGGTGCTGATCGATGGCGGTCCGCGGACGCCCCAGGGAGATGCCGGGCGGCGCGTCGTGCTGCCGTTTCTGCGCCGTCTCGGCGCCGGCGCTCTCGCCCTGATGGTCGCGACGCACGGCGACGCGGACCATCTGGGCGGGCTGCCGGCAGTGCTGGAAGCGCTGCCGCCCAGGGTCGTGCTCGAGCCGGGCGAGCCGCTCGGCCGGCCCCTGTATCTCGAGTTTCTCGCCGATGTGGAGCGGGACCGCGCCGACTGGCACCCGGCGCGGGCAGGGGACAAGATCGAGCTGGACGGGGTGACGTTCGAGGTGTTGAGCCCCGACAGTACCTGGGCGAACCAGCCGGAAGACGTCAACGAGCACGGGGTCGTGTTGCTCGTGACCTATGGCAGCACGCGGCTGTTGTTTCAGGCCGATGCCGGACTGCCGGTGGAGGCGCGGCTCGCCGGCCGGGTAGGGCACGTCGACGTGCTCAAGGTGGGGCACCACGGGTCGCGCTCGGCGACGTCCGATGCCTGGCTCGACGAGCTGACGCCGGGGGAGGCCGTGATCAGCGTCGGCGCGCATAACACCTACGGACACCCAGCGCCCGAGGTGGTGGCGCGACTCCTGCACCATCATGTGACGACGTTCCGGACCGACCAGCTGGGCACCATCACCTTCACGACCGATGGCCATCGTGGACAATTCGAATTCCGTCGTCACGATTGAGCGGTTCATCATCGAGCAGGAGCGCCAGTTCCCCGAAGCCACGGGGGAGCTGTCGAACCTGCTGTACGACATCTGCCTCGCCGCCAAGATCATTTCGCGCAACGTGCGCCGCGCCGGTCTGACCGACATCCTCGGCGCGCAGGGGACGATCAACGTCCAGGGGGAGCTGCAGCAGAAGCTCGACGTCTTCGCCAACGAGACGGTGCGCAACAGCGTGCAGCACACCGGGCGCACCTGCGTCCTGGCATCCGAGGAAGACGAGGAGCCGGTCCCGGTGCCGCCGGGACGGCCGGTGGGGAAATACGTGCTGCTCTACGATCCGCTCGACGGCTCGAGCAACATCGACGTCAACGTGTCGATCGGCACGATTTTCTCGATCCACCGGCGGCTCACGCCGGAAGGCGGACCGGGGACGCTGCAGGACTGCCTGCAGCCGGGGCGCACGCAGGTGGCCTCGGGGTACATCCTCTATGGCTCGAGCACGATGCTCGTGTACTCGACCGGGAAGGGTGTCCACGGCTTCACCCTCGATCCGACGATCGGCGAGTTTCTGCTGTCGCATCCGGCGATCCACACGCCGCCCGTGGGGAAATATTACAGTGTGAACGAGAGCTACTGGGACCTGTGGAGCGACCCGGTGCACCAGGTGGTGGCGGCGTTCAAGGGCGGCAACCCCAAGGTGGCGGCGAAAAACGCGCGCTACATCGGCTCGCTGGTCGCCGATTTCCATCGCAACCTGTTGTCGGGGGGCATCTTTCTCTATCCGGCGGATTCCCGGCATCCCCACGGCAAGCTGCGGCTGCTGTACGAAGCGGCCCCGCTCGCGTACCTGGCGGAGCAGGCGGGCGGCAGCGCCACCGACGGCCACCAGCCGATCCTCGACATCATGCCCCTGGAGCTGCATCAGCGCGTGCCGCTCGTGATCGGCAGCAAGAAGGACGTCGCATACGCCGCGAGCATCCTCGGCCGGGAGCGGGTGCCGGCGTGAGCGAGCGCCGGCCGGTCTACGGGCCGGCGGATTGGCCTGGCGATGCCGGCGCCGCGCTCGGGCAGCCGGGAACGTTTCCCTTCACGCGCGGCGTCCACCCCACGATGTACCGCGGCCGCCTGTGGACGATGCGGCAGTACGCCGGCTTCGGCACCGCCGAAGAGACCAACGCGCGGTTCCGCCACCTGCTCGAAGCGGGGCAGTCGGGTCTCTCCATCGCATTCGATCTTCCGACACAGATGGGTTACGACTCCGATCATCCCGCCGCCGAAGGAGAGGTCGGCCGCGCCGGGGTGGCGATCGACACCGTGGAAGACTTCGAGCGGCTGTTTCACGGCATCCCGCTCGACCAGGTATCGACGTCGATGACGATCAACGCCACCGCGGCGATCCTGCTCGCGATGTACGTCGTGGTGGGTGAAGAGCAGGGGGTCGACCGCACGGCGCTGCGCGGTACGCTGCAGAACGACATCCTCAAGGAATTCATCGCCCGCGGGACGTACATCTACCCGCCGGAGCCGTCGCTGCGGCTCGTGGTGGACGTCTTCCGCTTCGTGAGCGACGCGAAGATGAAGCTCAACCCGATCTCCATTTCGGGCTATCACATCCGCGAAGCGGGGGCGACGGCGGTGCAGGAAGTGGCGTTCACCTTCGCCGACGGACTCGAGTACGTGCGCCGCGCGGTGGCGGCGGGGCTCGACGTGAACCGCTTCGCGCCGCTCGTGTCGTTCTTCTTCGCCGGGTACACGAACTTGTTCGAGGAGATCGCCAAATTCCGCGCCGCCCGGCGGCTGTGGGCGCGGCTGATGCGCGAGCGCTTCCAGGCGGACGACGAGGCGGCGCGGCTGCGGTTTCATACCCAGACGGGCGGCGCGACGCTCACCGCGCAGCAGCCGGTGAACAACGTCGTCCGCGTCGCGATGCAGGCGCTGGCCGCCGTGCTCGGGGGAACGCAGTCGCTGCACACCAACTCCTACGATGAGGCGCTGGCGTTGCCGACCCGGCTCTCCGCGACGCTGGCGCTGCGGACCCAGCAGGTGCTGGCCCACGAGACCGCGGTGCCCGAGGTGGTCGATCCGCTGGGCGGAAGCTGGTATCTCGAGTCGCTGACCGACGAAATCGAGCAGGCGGCGCGCGCTCTGGTGGACGAAGTCGAGCAGCTGGGCGGGGCGGCGCGCGCCATCGAGCGGCACTACTTCCAGGATGCGATCGCGAAGAGCGCCTACGAGCAGCAGCGGCGGATCGAGGAGGGGACGGACGTCGTCGTCGGGGTGAACGAGTTCGTCGATGACGCCCCGGCGCCGACCGTTGTGGCGCCCGATTATACGGGGCTCGCGGCAGCGCAGCGCCGCCGGCTCGCTGCGGCGCGCGCGCAACGGAACGCAGCCGATGTCCAGCGCACCCTCGGCGCGCTGCGCGAGGCGGCGCGGACGGCCCAGGCACCGCTCATGCCCGCGATCATCGACGCGGTGCGAGCGCGGGCGAGTGTCGGGGAGATCAGCGACGTGTTTCGGGACTTGTGGGGTGTGTATCGGCCGGTATAGTTGGCACTTCCCAAGGAGCCCTCGATGCACGCTCGTGTGACAGTGCTCGGCCTGGCCCTCGCGCTGGGCGCGATCCCGGCCGCGGCACAACAGCCGCTGCAGTATCCGCAGGCCACGAAAGGGACGGTGGTCGACACCCTTTTCGGGCACGTCGTCCCTGACCCCTACCGCGCGCTGGAGGACCTCGACGCTCCCCCCACCAAAGCCTGGGTGGAGGCCGAGAATTCGCTGACGTTCGGGTACCTGGCGGGCATCGCGCGGCGCGACTCGATCAGGGACCGGCTGACCGCGCTGTGGAACTATCCGCGCGTTGCGATTCCGGTGCGCGAGGCGGGCCAGATCTGGTTCCGCAAGAACACGGGCCTGCAAAAACAATCGGTGCTGTACCGGACGACGACGCTGCGCGCCGCGCCGGTCGCGGTGCTCGACCCCAACACGTTGTTCCCCGATGGCTCCATCGCGGTGGCGCAGTGGTCGGTGTCTCCCGACGGCAAGCTCCTCGCCTACACGACCGCCGTGGGCGGGTCGGACCTGCAGGACATCCACCTGCGCGACCTCGCCGCGGGCCGTGACCTCCCCGACGTCGTCTCGCACGTGAAGTTCACCGGCATCTCCTGGACGCGAGACAGCAAAGGCTTCTTCTACTCGCGCTTCCGGGGATCCGCCGAAGCCGCCAACCTGCAGGACGCCAACACCCATCATCAATTCTGGTATCACGCCCTGGGCGCGAAACCGGAGCGGTTGATCTTCGAGCGCCCCGACGACTCGACGGCGGGCGTCGGCGGCGGGGTGACGGATGACGGGCGTTGGGTCTTCATCTCTTCGAGCAGCGGGACGTCGAACAACCGGCTCTGGGTCGCCGACCTGAAGGATGCGCGCCAGCCCGACGTCGGCGCCCGGATCACGCCGATCACGCTCGCGGAAGACGCCGACAACGCGCCGCTCGGCGTCGTGGGGCGGCGCATCTACGTCTACACGAACTGGAAAGCGCCGAAGGGCCGCATCGTCTCTGTCGCCGTCGGGGACAGCAACCGCACGCACTGGCGCACCGTCGTTCCCGAGGGACCCGACGTCATGAGCGAGGAGCTGCTCGTCGGGTCGCACCTGATCGTGACCTATCTCGC
>CAZXKN010000202.1:0-18110 GCA_964641815.1 uncultured Gemmatimonadaceae bacterium
GCCACCGGAGGCGGATTTCCCGGCGCTGCGCTACCTGTCGGAGGCCGAGCGCAAGAGCGCGCGGCGCATGCGGCTGCGCCATCTCCTGCTGCTGTTGCTGCGCACCGCATTGATCGTCACCGTCATCCTTGCCGCCGCGCGGCCACTCGTCCCGTCGCACGCGAGCGGGGCGACGCACCCGCCCAGCGCCCTCGTCATCGTCCTCGACAACTCGGTGTCGTCCGGAGCGGTGGTGGGCGGGCAGGTGACCCTCGACCGGCTGAAGGCGGCCGTACGCGCCGTGCTGCGCCGCGCATCCCCCGATGACCGCCTCTGGCTCATGTTGGCGGACGGCGTCGTGCGCGGCGGCGCGCAGGATGAGCTGCTCCGAGTGGTCGACAGCGCACCCGCGGATCCGCGCCGTCTCGATCTCGTGAGCGCGGTGACCCGCGCCGTGCGCGTCGTCGTGGCGGCGCCGGCGCCGCTGCGCGAAGTGCATGTCATCAGCGATCTGCAGCGCACGGCGCTCGCCTCTGGCCGCGTCGCTGTCCCGGCGGGAATCCGGATGCTGGCGCTCGCACCGCGGCCGGCTCCGCAGAACCGTGGGCTTGCTGCGGCGCACGTCGCCGGCGGGTCGGTGACGGTGCCCGTCGTGGGGACGCCCGGGACGACCGCCGCGCCGGTGACGTTGCGCGTGCGCGGGCGGGACGTCGCGCGCGGACTCGCCGCTCCCGGGGCGGCCGTGACGCTGCCGTTGGCCGACCCGGGCCCGGGGTGGTGGGTCGGCGAGCTCACCCTCGACCCCGACGAGCTGCGCTCGGACGATCGCCGGCTCGTGGTGTGGCACAGTGTGCCGCCCGCCCGGGTGCACGCCGATCCGGCTGCCGGTCCTTTCGCGGCGGCGGCGATCGCCGTTCTGCAGGCTGCCCATCGCGTTCGCGACGGGGCCGAGGTGACGCTCGCCGACCGGCCTGGGGCTGGGGCGTCCGTCGTCGTCCCGCCCGCGGACCCGGCGCTGCTCGGTCAGGTCAACCGCGCCCTGCAGGCCCGCGGGGTGGGATGGCACTTCGGGAGCGCCGGGTCTCCCGGTCCGGTCACGAGCGCGCTGCTCCCCAGCCTCGACAGCGCCCGAGTGATGCGCCGGCAGCGCCTCGAGGGCTCCGACTCCGGTGTCGTGCTCGCCGGCGTGAACGGCGAACCGTGGGCCATCGTCTCGGGCGGCGTGGTCCTCGTGGGGAGCCGGTTCGACACGACCTGGACAACGCTGCCGACGACGCCGGCGTTCGTGCCGCTGATCGACGCGCTAGTGAACCGCTTCTCGCGCGGCGAGACGCCCGTGACGGAGCGCGAAGGCGCGGTGCGCGTGGAGTTCCAGCGCCTGGGCCCTGACACCGTCGGCGCGACCGTGTATGGTCCCGACGCGCGCGAGTCGGATCTCACACCCGCCGATCCCGCGCTGGTTCGCCAGGTATTGGGCGCCGAGCTCGTGAGTGACGGCGACTTCGGGAGCGCGGCGTTCGCGGGACTGCGGCGCGCCGACTTGAGCGGCGTGCTGCTCGTGCTGGCGTTGCTCCTCGCCCTCGGGGAGCTGGCCGCGGCCACGCTGGCCCACTGATGCCGCTCGAGTTCCTGCTCGACCGGTTCGACGAGCTGCCCGCCACGCGAACGCTGGCTGCCGAGCTGCCGCCCGCCGGCGGCCGTCGCGCCCTCGGGGGTCTCCCCGGATCCAGTGTCGCCGTTCTCGTCGCCACCCTGGCGCGGCGACTGCCGCACCGCCTGTTCGTCGTCGTCGCCCCGACCCCCGCCGACGCGGAGCGCTGGCTGGCCGACCTGCGCATGCTGCGCGAGGACGGCGTCGCCCTGTATCCGCAGCGCGAGGGTCTCGGCGCGGAGGAGCCGCACGTCGAGATCGCCGGGGAGCGGCTCGAGACGGTGGCGGCGCTGCTGCGCGGGCAGGTGCGCCTCCTCGTGACGACGGCGCGCGCGACCGCGGAGCGGACCGGCGTTCCCGCCGCGCTGGCGCAGGCGCGGCTCGATCTGGCGGCCGGGGCGCAGCCGCAGGCGACGCTCACCGATGTCGTGAACCGACTCGCCGCCATGGGCTTCGAGCGCGTGCCGACCGTCACGGAAGTAGGACAGGTCAGCGTGCGCGGCGGGATCGTCGACGTGTACGGCTACGGGATGGCGGCCCCGACGCGGATCGAGTGGTGGGGAGATGACATCGCGTCGCTGCGCGGCTTCGACCTCGATACCCAGCGCTCGGGAGAACAGCTCGCGCGGGTCACGATCCTGCCGATGCAATCGGAGCGCAGCGACCATCCCGACGAAACGCTCGTGCGATCCTCGCTGCTCGACCTCCTCCCCGCCGATGCGCTCGTGGTGCCCGATCAGGAAGCAGCCGTCGAACACGAGGTCGAGCGGGGCTGGACCGATGCGGCGCACCACGTCGAGGTGGCCCGGCGCATGGGGGAGGACACGCCGCCGCGCGAGGATCTGCTGCTCGCGCCGGACGTGTGGCGGTCTGCGCTGCACCGCTTCGCGCGACTCGTCCCCACCGAGGCGGGCTGGGAAGAACGGTTCCCGATTCTGCCGCCCGAGGCGATCGACCGCGACCTGAAGCGGCTGCGCTACGTGGTGCAGGATCCGCCGGCGACGGTGATTCTGTGCGACAACGAAGGGCAGCTCGAGCGGCTCGACGAGCTCCTGGGAGAAGCGACCGGCGCCACGCTGGTGGTCGGGGCGCTGGACGCCGGGTTTCTCCATCCGACGCTGCGCGTGCTCACCGACCACGAGATCTTCCGGCGCGCGCGCCGGCTGCGACGGCCGCGGCGCTATCGCTCCGCCGCGGTGGGTGCCGCGGCGCGGCCGCTCGCTCCCGGAGAGTTCGTCGTGCATCTCGATCACGGGATCGGGATCTTCCGCGGCCTGCAGACGGTGCCGGTCGGCGAGGCGACGCTCGAGGTGGCGGTCGTCGAGTACGAGGGCGGCGACCGCCTCAACGTGCCGCTGTACCGGCTCGACCAGCTGGAGCCGTATCGCGCTCCCGGGGACGGTGACGCGCCGCCGCCGCGCTTGCACCGGCTCGGGGCCACCACCTGGCAGCGGCAGCGCGACAAGACCCGCTCGGCGATCCGTGCGATGGCACAGGAGCTGTTGGCGTTGTATGCGCGCCGCCAGCTGGCGCACGGTTACGCCTTCCCCACCGACACGCCGTGGCAGCGCGAGCTCGAGTCCGCCTTCCTGTATGAGGACACGCCCGACCAGGTGCGCGCGACGCTCGAGGTGAAGCGCGACATGGAGCGCGCCCGTCCGATGGACCGGCTCCTGGTCGGCGACGTCGGCTACGGCAAGACCGAGGTCGCGCTGCGGGCGGCGTTCAAGGCGGTGCAGGCGGGGAAGCAGGTCGCCCTGCTCGTCCCGACGACGATTCTGGCGGAGCAGCACGGCCGCACCTTCCGCGAGCGGCTCGCCGACTATCCGGTGCGGCTCGAGGTGCTGTCGCGCTTCCGCACGCCGAAGGAAATCTCGGCCGTTCTGGCGCGCCTCGCCGATGGAGCGCTCGACATCGTGATCGGCACGCATCGGCTGCTCTCGCACGACGTCGTCTTCAAGGACCTGGGGCTCTTGATCGTCGACGAAGAGCATCGCTTCGGTGTGCGGCACAAGGAGCGGCTCAAGGCGTTGAAGCTGTCGGTCGACGTCCTGACGCTGACGGCGACGCCGATTCCGCGCACGCTGCACCTGTCGCTCGCCGGGCTGCGCGACATGACGATTCTGGAGACGGCCCCCAAGGACCGCTCGCCGGTGTTGACCTTCGTGGAGCCGTGGGACGACGGATTGCTGGAAGAGGCGATGGCCCGCGAGCTGGATCGCGGCGGTCAGGTCTACTTCGTGCACAACCGGATCGAGACGATCGCCACGATCGCCGCGCGGGTGCAGGCGCTGGCGCCGCGCGCGGCGGTGGCGGTGGCGCACGGGCAGATGCGCGAAATCGATCTCGACCGCGTGATGTCGCGGTTCGTCGGAGGGGAAATCGGCGTGCTCGTCTCGACCATGATCGTCGAGTCGGGGCTCGACGTGCCCAACGCGAACACGATGATCGTCGACCGCGCCGACCGCTTCGGCCTGGCGCAGTTGTATCAGCTGCGCGGCCGCGTGGGACGCAGCCACCGGCGCGCCGCCTGCTACCTGCTGGTCCCCGACGCACCGGACCCCGCGGCCGAGGAACGGCTGCAGGTGCTGGAGCACCACACCGATCTGGGGGCGGGGTACCGGATCGCGCTGCGCGACCTGGAGCTGCGCGGCGCGGGAAACCTGCTCGGTGCCGAGCAGTCGGGGCACGTGGTGGCGGTCGGCTTCGATACGTATCTGCGGTGGCTGGAAGAGGAAGTCGCGTCGCTGAAAGGGGAAGGGGCGGCGGGACCGCTGCCGGCGCCGGAGGTGGTGCTCGATGCCCCGGCGCATCTCCCCGATGCATACGTCGCCGATCATACCTCGAAGCTGGAAGTGTACCGGCGACTGGCGCGGGTGGAGCGGCCTGGCGAGATTCCGGCGATCCGCGAGGAGCTGCGCGATCGTTTCGGCCCGCTGCCGCCGGAAGCGGAGCGGCTGCTGCTCGTGACGGAGCTGCGCACGCTCGGTGCCCTGGCGGGATTGGAGACGGTCCTGGTGCGGGGCGACGAAGCGCGGCTCACGTTTCGCCGGGACGCCCACCCCCGGATGACGGGGCTTACCGCGGCGCTCGACGCGGTGCAGTTCGCCGCCGACGTGCGCCGGTCCATCCCGCTCTCATTGCGGCTGCGTCGTCTGGGGGGAGAAGCGATCGGCCCCGGGCTCGTGCGGGCGCTCACAGCAGTTGCTCGAGACCTCTGAGGAGACAGGAGTCAGACTCATGCGTCGTGTCGGGTTCATCGTACTGGGGCTCTTGGTGTCGGGGTGCAAGGTGCTGCAGGACGCGTTTTCCGCGCACCCGGCCTCGGCGGCGGAGGCTGCCGGACAGGTGCTGACGGTCGAGCGCCTCGCCGACCTCGCGTCCCGGGTGAAGGGCATGCCGCTCGAGAACCCCAACCTGACGCAGCTCGCCGGTGCCTACCTGAACTACACGCTGTTCGCGATGTCGCTGGCGAACGGGCGGACGCTCGAGGATACGGCGACCGTGGCGCGCGTGATGTGGCCGGTCGTGTCGCAGCTGAAGTTCGAGCACTACTCCGACAAGCGAAACGGCGGCCAGCAGCTGTCGGCCAAGCAGGTCGACTCCGCCTACAACGCCGGCGACGTGCGGGCGTTCCAGCACATCCTGATCACGGTTCCGCCGAACGCGGCGCCGCCCGTCGTGCAGCAGAAGCAGAATCAGGCGAACACACTCTGGCGGTCGCTCGTGGGCAGCGGCGGCACCAACTTCGCCGCCGTCGCGAAGCGGATCTCCGACGATCCGGCGTCGAGGCCGAGCGGCGGCTATCTCGATGTGGGTGGGCGGGGGCGGTTCGTGCCGCAGTTCGAGGATGCCGCGTGGCAGCTGCCGCCCGGTTCGATGTCGGGCCTGGTGCGGTCGAGCTACGGGTTCCATATCATCCGGCGGCCGCCGCTCGCGGAGATCCGCGACACGTTCACCGCGGGCGTCGAGCATCTGGCCGCGAGCCGTAGCGACTCGACGTACTTTGCCGCGCTGGCGAACAGTCACAAGATCGCGGTCGTGAGCGGAGCCGGCGAGGCGGTGCGCAGCGCCTTCGAGGACCTGGACGCCGCGGGCCGCAGCGACAAGACGCTCGCCAGCTACAGCGGCGGCAAGTTCGCGGTGAAGGACTTCGTGCGCTGGCTGTTCGCGATCGATCCGCGGTACGCGCAGATGATGGTCACGGCGAACGATTCCCAGATCAACCTGCTGTTGCACCAGCTGGTGGAGCGGTCGATGGCCCTGCACGAGGCCGATTCGACCGGCATCCAGCCGACGGACTCCGAGTGGGCGGACATTCGCGGGCAATACGATTCGACGCTCGCCGTGCTGGAGCGGGCGCTGAACCTCACCCCGGCAATGGTGCACGATTCCGCCTCCACCGCAGACGGCCGTGCGCGGCTCGCCATGGCGCGCGTGAACGACTACTTCGATCGCGCCATTTCGGGGCGCGCGCAGTTCCTCCCGATCCCGCCGCTGCTCGCGCAAGTGCTGCGCGAACGAGGCGACTGGTCGATCGACGCCGCGGCGGTGCAGCGCGCCGTCGAGCGCGCCACCGCGCTGCGAGCGAGCGCCGACTCGCTGCGCCCCGCGGGCGGCGGCGCGCAGATGCAGCCCGCACCGGGTCCCCCGCCCGTAGGCCTGCCGGATACGAGCAAGCGGCCCGTGCGCCGGTCGGTGCAATGAGCCGACGGCGGCTCGCCGCAGCCGTGCTCGTCGCCCTGGCCGCCGCCCCGCGGGCGGCCAGGGCCCAGGCCCCGATTCTGGTCGACCGGATCGTGGCCGTCGTCGGCACGCAGCCGATTCTGTCGTCGCAGCTCGATGAGGAAATCGCGTCCGCGCAGGCGCAGGGACAGCAGCTGCCGAGCGACTCGGCAGGGAGGGCGGCGGTGCGGCGGCGCATTCTCAATAACCTGGTCGAGACCGAGCTCCTGGTGCAGCAGGCGGAGCGCGACACGAGCGTGAAGGTGACGGAGCAGGAAGTGCAGGAGGCGGTCGAGCAGACGGTGAAGAACGTGCGCAACCGGTTCGCATCGGAGCAGGAATTCCAGTCGCAGCTCAAGCTGGCGGCGTTCGGCGGTGTCGAGGAATGGCGCCGCTGGCTCACCGAGCAGCAGCGGCGGCAAATCCTGCAGCAGCGGCTGATCGAGAGTCTGCGACAAAAGGGGAAGATCAAGCCGATCCCGCCGAGCGATGCGCAGATCCGCGCGTACTGGGAGGAGAACCGCACCCCCGACCAGACGCGACCTGCGACGGTGTCGTTCCGGCAGATCATCGTCCTGCCGCAGCCGGACTCCGCGGCGCGGATGCAGGCGTTGACCACCGCCGACTCGCTGCTCAAGGCGCTGCGCGCCGGCGCGGATTTCGCGGACCTGGCGCGGCGCTTCTCGGACGATTCGGTGAGCCGCGATTCCGGCGGGTCGCTCGGCTGGTTCCGCCGCGGCACGATGGTGAAGCCGTTCGAGCAGGCGGCGTTCCGGTTGCGGCCCGGGGACCTCTCGTACCCGGTCGAGACGGTGTTCGGGTTTCACATCATTCAGGTGCAGCGCGTGCAGCCGGCCGAAGTTCTGGCGCGCCACATTCTGATCGCTCCGAAGATCAGCGCGGCGCAGATCGCCGCGGCGCGGACCCAGGCCGAGACGGTGCACGACGCGCTCGCCCGGCATCTGTCGTTCGACTCACTCGCGCAGCGCTACGGCGACGAGAACGCGCCCAAACTCGCCGAGGCGGTCGACATCACCAAGCTCGCCCCCGAGTACCAGCAGCTGCTGGCGAAGGACTCGACCGTGGGATTGAAGCCGGTCGTGGAGATGAGCGCCGGCAGCCGGCGCCCGGAATTCGCCGTCATCGAGGTCACGGCCCGCCAGGCGGCAGGTCCGCTCACCTACGACGACGTGCGCGAGCGGATCCGTAGCGATCTCTCGCAACAGCTCGGCGTCGAGCACTATCTCGATCAGCTGCGGCGCGTCACGTACATCGATATCCGGCTCTAGCGTGGCCGGCCCCACCGCCAGGCGCCCGCGGCTCGCCGTGACGCTTGGCGACCCGCGCGGCATCGGTCCCGAGGTCGTCGCCAAGGCACTCGGCCAGGCGCCGCTCGGCGCCGATATCGTGCTCGTGGGACCCGACGACCAGCTGGAAAAAATTCCCGCCCGCAGCCGCATCGGCGTCGGAGCATGGGGGGGGAAGGGCGCGGACCAGGCGCGCGACGCCGGGCTGCTCGCCGCCCGCTCGATCGAGCGCGCCGTGTGGCTGGCCCGCGCCCACGAAGTCGACGGCGTGGTCACCGCACCGGTCGAAAAGCGCGCGCTGCATCTCGCCGGCTACACGTTTCCCGGCGTGACCGAGCTGCTCTCCAATCTCACGGGCAACACGCCGACGGCGATGATGCTGGTGGCCGGGACCCTGCGCGTCGTGCTCGTCACCACGCACCTGCCGCTGCGCGAGGTGCCGAACCGACTCAGCGCGGATGGCATCGTGGCGGTGGGCCGCATCGCTGCCGCGGCGCTGATGCGCTGGTGGGGAATCGCGGCGCCGCGGCTCGCGCTGTGCGCGCTGAACCCGCACGCGGGAGAGGGGGGACTGTTCGGCGACGAGGACGATCGCGTGCTGCGCCCCGCGGCCACGGAGCTCGGGGCAGCGGGTCCGCTCCCGGCCGACACCGTGTTCGTGCGCGCGCTGAAGGGCGAGTTCGACGCCGTGCTGGCCCCGTATCACGACGTCGGGATGACGGCGGTGAAGGTCGCGGGATTCGGACGCGGCGTGAACGTCACGCTCGGGTTGCCGTTCCCCCGGACGGCGCCCGATCACGGCACCGCCTTCGACATCGTGGGAACTGGACGGGCCGATCCCGGCAGCATGCGGGCTGCCCTGGAGCTGGGGGTGACCCTGGCGGAGCGCAGCCGCTCCGGCGACTAGTTCTCGACCGGTTCCGCGGCGGCGGGACGCGTGACGCGCACCCTCCCGACCCGGCGGCCTTCCATCTCGACGACCTCGAACGACGCGCCGGACAGCTCGACGCGATCGCCCGGTTTGGGCAGCCGGCCGAGGGTGCCGAACACCACGCCGCCGATCGTCGTGTAGTCGGCATCGTCGATTTTCAATCCGTACACGCGGTTCACGTCGGCGACTTCCATCGCGCCGGGGATGATCGGGGTCGGGCCGACCGTCGACGGGCGCACTCCCGGCTCGGGGCGGTCGTACTCGTCGTAGATCTGTCCCACGATCTCCTCGAGCAGGTCCTCCATCGTCACGAGCCCGGCGGTGCCGCCGTACTCGTCGAGCACGATCGCGAGGTGGACCTACTGCCGCGTCCTGTCGGCGAGCACGTCCTCGACTTCGCGCGTGCCGGGGACCAGGAGCGGCGGCCGCAGGATCGCCTGCAGCGTCTGCTCGCCGCCCGAGCGCAGCGCGCGCAGGATGTCCTTGGCGTGCACCGTGCCGACGATGTCGTCGAGTGACTCGCGGTACACGGGATAGCGCGAGCGGCCGGCGGCGCCCACCCGGTCGGCGGCTTCGGAGAGCGACAGCGCGAGGGGCAGGGCGACGATCTGGGTGCGCGGCGTCATGACGTCGCGCGCATTCTTTTCGCTGAACTCGAACACTCCCTGGATCATGCGGGCGTCCTGCGAGCCGAGGTCGCCGATGCGGCGGCTCTGCTCGACGAGCATGAGGATTTCCTCGGGGGAGTGGACGCGCTCGCGCTCACTCATCGGGCGTGCTCCGAACAGTCGCAGCAGGCCGGTGGCGGAGCTGTTCAAGACCCAGATGAAAGGATTGGTGACGACGGTGAACAGGGTCAGGGGTCGTGCGAGCCAGCGCCCCAGCGTCTCCGGGTAGAGCAGCGCCAGACCTTTGGGCACGAGCTCGCCCAGGACGACGTGCATGAACGTGATCAGAATGAAGGCGAGGGTGACGGCGGCGCCGTGCGCGGCGGCGGTCGACAAGGTCGGCGGCAGGCCGGCGAACAAGCGGGCGAGCGGATCCGCCAGTGCCGGCTCGCCGACCCAGCCGAGGCCGAGGCTGGTGAGCGTGATGCCGAGCTGGGTGCCCGAGATGTAGCGGGTGATGTTCTGCATGACGGCGAGGGCCGCCTGGGCGCGGCGGTCGCCGCGCCGGATGAGGCCCTCGATCCGGGTGCGGCGGGCGGCCACGAGTGAGAATTCGGCGGCCACAAACAGGGCGTTCGCGAGCACCAGCAGGGCGACGGTCGCCAGACGGAGCCCCAGGGAATACTCCGTGACAGGCATCGGACAGGAAGCTAGCGGCATGGTTGCTCGCCCGCCCTCCCCCCCCATATGCTTCCCCCTGATGACCCAGGTCCTGCCCCTCGATGTGACATGCGCGCACAAGGCGCCGGCACGGCACGAGAGCGCCGAGCGCATGCGCGCGGCGCTGCTGCTCGCGGTGGGCGTGACGATCGCCGAAGCGCTGGGGGGGTGGTTGGCGCATTCGCTGGCGCTCCTGGCGGACGCCGGCCACATGCTCGCCGACGTCGGCGCGCTGGGGCTCGCGCTGTTCGTGGCGCGTGTCGCGCAGCGGCCCGCGACGCCAGAGCGCAGCTACGGCCTCTTGCGGCTCGAGATCCTCGCGGCGCTCGTGAACGGGGCTGCGCTGGTGGCGATTGCGGTCGGCATCGGCATCGAAGCGGTGCGCCGGCTGGAGTCGCCGAGCGAGGTACACGGCGGTCTGCTGCTCGGTGTGGCGGCGGTCGGATTGGCGGCGAACATCGTCGGTGTGAGGATCCTGCACCACGGCCACGACCATTCCCTCAATCAACGCGGCGCCTACCTGCACATGCTGAGTGACCTGCTGGGCTCGCTGGGTGCGGTCGTGGCGGGGCTCCTTATCTTGACCACCGGGTGGCACCTCGCTGACCCGATCATCTCGCTCCTCATCGGCCTCCTGATTCTCAACGGCGCCTGGCGTCTGGTGCGCGAGAGCGCCGACATCCTGCTCGAGTCGACGCCGTCCCACATCGCCCTCACCAGCGTGCACGACGTGCTCGCGGGGCTGCCGGGCGTCAGCTCGGTGCATGACCTGCATGTCTGGACGCTCACCAGCGGCGTCGTCGCCATGAGCGGACATCTCGTCGTGCGCAATCCCGGCGACAACCAGCGCATCCTCGAGGACGCGCAACAGCGACTGCGCTCGCTCGGGATCACGCACGTCACGGTACAGATGGAGAAGGACTTGACCTGCGACTAGGGCCCTCCCTATACTGCCCGCTCACTCGCACCCCCGTCCGGACGCAATCCCTTGCAGATTCGCAACATCGCCATCATCGCCCACGTCGATCACGGCAAAACGACGCTGGTGTCGCAGCTCTTGCAGCAGGCCAGAGCGCTGCGCCACGGTGCCACCGGCTTCCTCGACACCGGCATCGAAGCCGAACGCGGCATCACGATTCTCGCCAAGAACACCGCGGTGCGCTGGGGCGAGACGAAGATCAACATCGTCGATACGCCGGGGCACGCGGACTTCGGGGGTGAGGTCGAGCGAATTCTCCGGATGGTGGATGGCTTCCTGTTGCTCGTCGACGCCGCCGAGGGCCCGATGCCGCAGACGCGCTTCGTGGCGGGGAAGGCGCTGGCGCTCGGGCTGAAACCGATCGTCGTGATCAACAAGATCGACCGGCAGGATGCGGAGCCCGAGCGGGTGCATGACGAAGTGCTGGAGATGTTTCTCGATCTCGAAGCGGACGAGACGCAGTTCCACTGCCCGTTCCTCTACGCGTCGAGCCGGCAGGGCATCGCCACCAGGGATCTCGCCGTGCCCGGGACCGATCTCGTGCCGCTGTTCCAGACGATCCTGGAGACGGTGCCGCCGCCCGCGGGTGATGCCCACGGGCCGTTCCAGATGCTGATCTCGACGCTCGACTACTCCTCGTACCTCGGGCGGATCGGCATCGGGCGCATCGAGCGCGGCACGGTGCACGTCGGCGATACCGTGGCGTTGTTACCGCTGGGCGAGGCGGGCCCGGTGGGGGATGGGACGTTCGAGCAGGCGCGGATCGTGAAGCTCTTCGGGTTCGAAGGTCTGGAGCGCATCGAGCTGCAGGAGGCGTCCGCGGGGGAGATCGTGGCGATCTCGGGACTCGCGGGGGTGGAAATCGGCAAGACGGTCACCGCCCCCGATCATCTGGAGCGGCTCGCCGGCATCGCCGTCGAGGAGCCGACGATCTCGGTCGACTTCCGGGTGAACGACGCACCGTTCGCGGGGCGCGAAGGGAAGTACGTCACGGGACGGCAGCTGCGCGACCGGCTGTACCGCGAGCTCGAGCGCAACGTGGCGCTGCGGGTGGAGGACACCGACGATCCGCAGACCTTCACCGTGTCGGGCCGCGGCGAGCTGCACCTCGGGATCCTGATGGAGACGATGCGGCGCGAGGGGTACGAGTTTCAGGTCGGCCGCCCCCGCATCATCCCGCGGCAGGGGCCCGACGGCGAACAGCTCGAGCCGTACGAAGAGCTGTTGATCGATTGCCCCGAAGGGTATCTCGGCGTGGTGATGGAGAAGCTGGGTCCGCGGCGCGCCACGCTCAAGGACATGAAGAACGCCGGTCTCGGTATGGTGCGGCTGCGGTTTACGATTCCGGCGCGCGGCTTGCTGGGCTATCGCTCGGAGTTCCTGACGGATACGCGGGGCACGGGGATCCTGCATCACGTGTTTCACGCGTACGGTCCCTGGGCGGGTCCATTGACGGGACGCAGCCGTGGGGTGATGGTGGCGGACCGGGAGGGCGTGGCGGTGGCGTACGCGCTCTTCAATTTGCAGGAGCGCGGCACCATGTTTGTGAAGCCGAACGATCCGGTGTACGAGGGGATGATCATCGCCGAGCACGTGCGGCCCGGCGACCTCGACGTGAACGCGACGAAGGAGAAGAAGCTGACGAACATGCGGACGACGGCGTCCGACGAGATGGTGATCCTCGAGCCGCCGCGTCAGATCACGCTGGAATTGGCGCTGGAGTACATTGAGGATGACGAGTTGATCGAAGTGACGCCCGCCTCGATCCGGCTGCGCAAGCGCGAGCTGGGGGCGACGGCGCGGCGGAAACTGGCCAGGATCGTGCGGGCGCAGGAGGAATAGCAGGGAGACGCCAATCTCAACCTCAGCTGGGGGTGACAATGCTGGCCGCGGAGACGTCGGTGGGGTGGTCGCTCAAGCGTCGCGGCGACGACATCGACGAGGAGTTTGAGGACTTCGAGGAGGACAAGGAGCTCGACGAAGATTTCGAGGACGAGCTGGACGAAGACGAGCTGGACGATGAGGATCTCGAGGATGTCGACGACTACGACGACCTCGACGACGAGTTCGACGAAGAAGACGAGGATGGGTTCCGCCCCCGCAAGGGACCGAAGCGGGAGTGGGACTGACACAAGCGGCAGGCTCCGACGCCGCCGTACTGGCCAGGGCCGGGAGACCCTGCCTACCGGAGCGTCGGCAGCCTGCCGAAGAAGTGCTACTTCATCTTATGTGCTAGGCTAGCCCGGAGCGGCTTACGGTGACCTGTCGGGGCGAGTGCCGTGGCCGGGGCGGTGGCGCTAGATTGTGAGCCCCGGGGGCCTGTAGCTCAGGTGGTTAGAGCGCACGCCTGATAAGCGTGAGGTCGGTAGTTCAACTCTACCCAGGCCCATTTTCCCCTTCAATGGCAGTTGCCGCTCCCAGCGTCCGTGAACGTCTTTCCCGCCACCGGAATGAACCGCCAGTCGTAGCTCGCCGCGTGCAGCACGAGCCGAAGCACCCCGTACGCATCGGCGTTCTGGACCACGCTGTTCGCGGCGAGCGGCTGGTTGATGCGGCCGTGACTCTTGCCGCCCGTGCCGACAACGATCTCCACGACTCCATCGGGGTCGGCGGTCGCATCCGCCCGCTGCCCGGCGAAGCGCTCGTAGTCGTGATCGTTGCCGTCGAGGATGAGCTCCGCGCCGGCATCGTCGAGCGCCTGGAAGTAGGGCGCCTGCCCGGGTGAATTCCCGGCATTCCCCGAGCTGAAAAGCGGACGATGCGAAATGGCCACGGTGCACACCGCGGGATGCGCCGCGAGATCGGCGCGCAGCCATTGCACCTGGGCCGAATCCACGGCGACGGCGCTGTTCAGCACGATGACGTGCCACGTGCCGAGGTCATAGCTGTAATAGCCCTTCGGGCCGTGCGCCGCCGCCCCGAAGTAGCTGAAGTAGCCGGTGAGCGAGTCGTCGTCGCCGGCGGCTGGACGCACGCGCCACTGGTGCCGGCCCCAGGTGGAATCGAAGCACACCCCATAGGCCGGCTCGGGGGTGGCATCGCGATAGTCGTTGTCGCCCGCGGTGAACACCGTTCCCGAGAGACTGTCGAGCACCCGCGCCGTCGCCTCGTCGTTCGTGGACGCGCACGTGCCCATGTCCCCCGCGCCGACCAGCACCGGATCGGTCACGGTGAGCTGCAGACTCGCCGTTGCGTTCGCGGCCACGGCGTGAATCGTGGTGACACCCGGATGGCGGCCGCGCACGAGACCGGTGCTCCCGATCCGAGCGACGGCGGTGTCGCTGCTCGACCACGTGGCCGACGCGCCAGGAACCGGAGCGCCGCTGTCGGTGAGCAGCGTGAGGCGCACGCTGTCGCCCGTGATCGAGTCGCCGGCCTCGATCGACAACCAGGGCGGCGCGGCGATGAGTCGCCCCGCAGGCGGCGGTGGCGGCGGCTCACCGCTGCTTTGACATGCGGCAACGCACGCGCCACTCGCGGCGATCGCGCACAGCAGGAGTCGATGCATGGGTGGCTCCAATATCCGCGCGTTTCGTCTCGTCGGCGACCAGGCTAGCTTCACGATTCCAGTCCCTTCGCCGGAGACGTGCATGCGCCTCGGGTCGTTCGTCGTCGCTCTGCTGTCTGCTCCGCTCGGGATTGCTGCCGCGCAGGCCCGTCCCTTTACGCATGCCGATACGTTGCGCGGCTCCAACACACCCGAGCGGGCCTGGTGGGACGTCTCGTTCTACGACCTGCACGTCAGCGTCGACCCCTCCGACAGCACGATTCGCGGCTGGAACGGCATCAGCTATCGCGTGCTGCAGCCGTCGCGGGACATGCAGATCGACCTGCAGCAGCCGCTGCTGGTCGACAGCATGGTGCAGGAAGGACGGCACCTTGCCGTGCGGCGGGACGGCAACGCGTGGTTCGCGGGCGTCGCGCGGCAGCGGCCAGGGGAGCGGCACACCATCACCGTCTACTATCATGGGAAACCGGTCGTGGCCCGGCGGCCACCCTGGGACGGCGGTCTGATCTGGGCGCGGGATAGCATGGGCGACCGCTGGGTCGCGACCGCCAACGAAGGCACCGGTGCTTCCGTGTGGTGGCCCAACAAGGATTATCTCGCCGACGAGCCCGACAGCCAGCGCATCGCGATCACCACGCCGGACTCCCTCTTCGACGTCTCGAACGGGCGGCTGCGTGGTGTGACCCCACACGCGGACGGCACGGCGACGTACGAGTGGTTCACGACCGAACCGATCAACAACTACGACGTCGCGATCAGCGCCGGCCGCTACGCCCACTTCAGCATGATCTACGACGGCGCCGCGGGGCCGCTGACGCTCGACTTCTGGCCGCTCGCCTATCACCTCGATGTCGCGCAGCGGGAATTCCTGCAGGTGCCGTCGATGATGCAGTGTTTCGAATCCTGGTTCGGACCCTATCCGTGGTATACGGATGGGTACAAGCTGATCGAGTCGCCGCACCTTGGCATGGAGCACCAGACCGCTGTGGCGTACGGCAACCACTACCAGAACGGCTATCTCGGGCGCGACCTCTCCCACACCGGCCTCGGCCTCCTGTGGGATTTCATCATCGTGCACGAGAGCGCCCACGAGTGGTTCGGCAACAACATCTCGATGCAGGATCAGGCGGACATGTGGGTGCACGAGAGCTTCGCGAACTACGCGGAGAACCTCTACACCGAATGCGTGGCCGGGAAGGAAGCGGGCGCCCAGTACGTGATCGGCACGCGCAGGAACATCCGCAACGACCGCCCCATCGTGGCAGCGTACGGCGTGAACGACGAAGGCTCGGGGGACATGTACTACAAGGGCGGCAACATGCTGCATACGATCCGCCAGATCGTGGGCGACGACGCGAAATGGCGGGAGACGCTGCGCGGCTTGAATCACACCTTCTGGCACCAGACGGTGACCGGGAAGCAGGTTCAGGATTACATCAGCCGCCAGGCGGGGTTCGACCTCACGAGGGTGTTCCAACAATACCTCAACACCACCGACGTGCCGGTGTTCGAGTACACCCTCGTCGATACGACGCTCACGTTCCGCTGGACGAAGGTCATCGGGGGGTTCGATATGCCGCTTAAGGTCACCCTGTCCGATTCGGGCTTCACCGCGATTCGCCCCACGGAGGCGTGGCAGCACACCACGGTGCAGCTCAAGGATCCCGCGACGTTCCGCGTCGATCCCAACTATTACGTGCTCACCCAGCACGATCTCACCGGCCCCCGGGAGGCGCGGCCGTAAGTGGCGACGGCTCTCGTCATCGTGTGTCTCGTGGCGGGCCTCGTGCTCGTCCCCTTCGGGCTGCCCGGCCTGTGGCTGATGGCGCTCGGCGTGATCGGCTACGGGTGGCTCACCGGGTTCCACACCGTCGGGGCGGGGATCATCGCCCTCGTCATCGGTCTCGCCTTCTTTGGCGAGATCGTGGACTGGTGGCTCGGATTCCGCTTCGCGATCAAGTACGGCGGCTCGCGGCGCGCCGGATGGGGAGCGCTGATCGGCGGAATCGTGGGCGCGATCGTGGGGGTGCCGGTGCCGGTGATCGGCAGTGTCATCGGTGCTTTCGTCGGCTCGTTCGCCGGTGCGGCACTGTTCGAGTACACGCGCGAGCGGCATGCGGGAGTGGCGGTGCGGGCGGGGTGGGGGGCGATGCTGGGACGGGCGGTGGCGGCGGGCGCGAAGATCGCGCTCGGGCTCGTCATCGCCGTCGTCGCGGTGGTCGTCGTGTTGCGCGGCTGAGATGCGCTACCTCCAGGTCTCGGAGCGCAGCGGGCGCTACGACGTCCAGCTCGCCGAGCGCGAGACGCCGCGGCCCGCTCGCGGCGAGGTGCTGGTGCGCGTCGCCGCGTCGGGGCTGAACCGCGCCGACCTCTCGCAGATCGCCGGGCGTTATCCACCACCGCCCGGAGAACCCGACATCCTGGGACTCGAGCTGTCGGGGCACGTCGCCGATTCCGGGGCTGCGGTGTGCGCGCTGGTCGCCGGAGGCGGTCATGCGGAGTTCGCCGCCGTTCCGGAAGGCCAGCTGTTTCCCGCCCCCCGCTCGCTCGATCTCGTGACGGCGGGCGGGATCCCGGAGGCGTATCTCACCGCGTTCGTGAATCTGGTCGGGACGGCGGGGCTCGAGCGCGGCCAGCGGGTGCTGGTGCACGCCGGCGCGTCGGGCGTGGGGTTGGCGGCGATCGCGCTGGCCCGCTATCTCGGCGCCGAGGTAGCGGCCACGACCCGCAGCCCGGAGAAACTGGCGGCGCTCGAGCGGGCTGGGGCGACGCTCGCGCTCGTCACGTCCCGGGACGACCTCCCCGCGGCGATCGAAAAGGTCTGGGGACGGGACGCGATTCATGTCGTGCTCGATCCGGTCGGTGGCACGCTGGTGGAGCAGAATCTCCGGCTGCTCGCGACCGGGGGCCGGATCGTGGTGATCGCGACGATGGGCGGTGCCCGAACGGAGATCGACCTGTCGCTGCTGATGCGGAAACGGGCTGCGATCATCGGTTCGACGTTGCGCGCCCGCAGCCGGGCGGAGAAGGCGCGCCTGGTATCCCGGTTCCACGCCGAAGTATTGCCGGGGTTCGACGACGGTCGGCTGGGTGTCGTCGTCGACGCCGTCTATGCGCCCGCGCGTGCCGGCGACGCGTTCCAACGCATGCGGGACAACCAGAGCGTTGGGAAACTGCTGATCCGCTGGTCATAGGCCCCCTTGCGAGGCCCCGGAAGGGCCCTATTCTGAGGGTGCCGCCTCCATGTCCGCCACCCCGCATCGACTGCCGCCTCCCGACCTCGCCACGGCGCTCGGGGAGTCCGAGCTTTCGCTGCGGGCGATACTCGACGCTTCCCTCGACGCATTCATCCTGATCGACGCTGCGGGCGTCATCCGAATGTGGAACAACCGGGCCGAGACGATGTTCGGGTGGCTGGAGGCCGAGGCGATCGGGCAGCGGTTGTCGCAGACGATCATTCCCGAGCGCTATCGGGAGCGGCACGAGGAGGGGCTCGTGTGCTATCGGGCTACCGGAGAGGGGAGGCTGGTCAATCGGCGTGTCGAGATCACGGCGTGTCACCGCGACGGACGGGAGTTTCTGGTCGAGCTGGCGATCGCGCCAGTCGAGCTGACGGATGGAACGGGATCGTGCTTCGGTGCGTTTCTGCGCGATATCTCCGAGCGCCGGGAGACCGAGGAGCGGCTGGAGTTCCAGGCGGCG
>CAZXKN010000203.1:0-4827 GCA_964641815.1 uncultured Gemmatimonadaceae bacterium
TTGCGCAGATCGGTCTTCATCGACGCGATGTACGCCTTCTGCTTGGTGTTGGCGAACTTCGGAATCGCGATCGCGGCCAGAATGCCGATAATTACGACCACGATCAACAGCTCGATCAGGGTGAAGCCCTTCCGGTTCATCGTCAGACTCCCGTACGAGAAAGTGTCCTGGGGCGCGCTTGGTGTCGCGGCAATAGGTAGGCAAAGCCCGTGCCCGGCTTCGCCTGGTCAATTAACTCTCTGTCCGAAAACAACTTGTGCCGTTCGCCTATCGTCGCGGGTGCATGGCGAATCGCGCGTCTTGCATGGCAAAATTCAAAAATGCGCGAGTCCCTGAAGCCGCGCTCAGGGTCGCTCTGGAAGGCGCTCCGAGTACCAGGACGCTTCATACGGAAACCACCGCACGGCTGTATCCGCCACCGCCAGCGCGTGCCCGCGCTCCCCACGCCGCAGCGCGAGCAGAAACTCGACCCGCATCGCCACGCGCTCGCGGGGCAGCACCTGGCGCGCCCGCACGAGCAGCGCCGCCGCTCCGGCCGTGTCGCCACGGCCAATCAGCAAGAAGGCGTAGCCGGCATTGAAGTGCGGGTCACCGGTGAACAGCGATTCGGCGCGCGCGTAGCGGATCCTGGCGCCGGCAGTGTCCCCGGCGCCCGAGAGAACGGCGCCGGCGGACTGCTGGGCGCGATAGGACTCCGGGTGCTCACGCAGCAGCGTCAACAGGAACATCCGGTTGTCAGTCCAGGCCGGCAGCCGCTCGAGACTCCGTGCCGCGAGGAGGGCGAGCACCGTCGTCGCGACCATGACGGTGCGCGCACGCGGCCAGCGCCCCGTGCTCCACACGAGTGCCGCCCCAAACAGGCCCGCGGGGAAGAGGACGGGGAGATACAGATCGCGCTCCGACAGCACGATCCCGGACGGGAATAGCAGGTTCGATGTCGGGAGCGCGGCGATCCCAGCGGCCCCGGCGGCGAAGCTGATCGCCGGAGCCCGGCGACGCGCGGCGATCAAGAGCCCGACGATACCGGCGACGACGCCCGCGCCGGCGAGCGCCGCGAGGGAGAGCCCCGTCCGGTACGGAATGACCTGCGGTCCGTAGTCCGACGACAGATCCACGGGATAGAAGAGCAGCACGGCAGCCCGCCACAGCGCCGGCAGCGCGATCGCCAACCGGGCGCCGGACCCTGCGCCGACAAACGGAGCCGCGACGTCGGCGGCCGCGCTGTGGCCGATCCGCAGCCACACGAGGAAATAGCCGAGCGTGGCCACCGCGAGCGCCGCGTAGAACGGCCGCGGATAGGGTGGTTCGTCCGCCGGCCGGAGCCAGTCGTCGAGCGCGACCAGGGCGATGGCCACCACGCCCCGCTCCTTGCTGAACATGGCGAGCAACGCGCAGAGGATCGCCGCTGCCCACAGACGGCGCCGTGCGCACAGCAGCGCGCCCAACAACCCCAGTGCGGCGAACACTTCGCTGCGCGAGACGAGATTGGCAACCCCTTCGACGTGAACGGGATGCACGGCGAAGAGCAGCCCTGCGGTCACCGCACCCGCCGGCGGCAACCAGCGCAGCACGACCAGCACGACGAGCAGGGAGGCGACTCCGTGCCACAGCGCGTTCTCCACGTGCATCAAGACGGCGCTGCCGCGCGAGACGCTCCAGTCCACGGCGAAGCTCAGAATCGTGAGCGGGCGGTACAGCCCCGCCTCTGCCGGGGACGGCCAGTAGGGCTGCCCGAACGCGGCGAGCGCCGCGCCGGGCGTATGAGCGGCGGGATTGAAAACGATGATGCCGCGATCGTCCTGGACGTAGTCGTAGCGGGCCGTCGGGAGGTACAACGCCGTCCCCGCAGCCCAGACGGCCGCGTACAGACCGAGACGCGCGCGGGTCACCGATCGATCTGCCCCGACGGTCCACTCAGCCGGCGCAGCCGAACCAGGATCGATTCGGCGACTGCGGTGTCACCACGCGACAGCGCCGTACCGGCCTCATACTGGTAGTAATAGAGACAGCGGTAACAGAGCTGCTCCATGCGGTCGAGCAGGGAGTCGGCGAGCCGCGGCTGCCCCACGGCGAACGCCGCGTCGGCCCCCTGGAGAAAGACCGGTGGTACGCGGTCGAAAATCGCTGTCGCGTCGCGGAACGCCGCGAGGGCCTCCTGCGGGCGGTGCTCGGCCAGATAGATCCCGATCATCCGCGCCGGGCCGCTGAACGAGTTCGGAGAGTCTTCCAGCACACTCCTCGCCACCGTGCGGGAGTTCCTCCACACGGGCACGCGCAGGAATGTGCGGATGCCTCCGAGCAGCGCGACGCTCGCGAGCGCCACCCGGTACCAGCGTGTAGGGACGTGGCGCAGCCACGCCCCGGCTGCCAGCGCGAGACCGACGCTGGGCAGGTACAGCGTACGCTCCGCCACGAGCACGCCGGTCGGGAAGAACAGGTTGGCGACCGGGAGGAAGGCGATCGCGATCCACCCCAACCCGAACGCCTCGACGCGCCGACCGCGCCGCCACGCCAGCACGAGCAGGCCCGCCCACACGGCGAAACACAGCACTCCCGCGACGAACCGGCCGTCGAAGATCGATGTGACCAGGGTGCGCTCGGCGGGGGAATAGTCGACGCGCAGCACCAGCGGGAAGACGAGCAGGCGGACGATGTCGGTGAAGGCCGCGATCGTCGTGAGCCGTACGGAGAGCGGGCTCGCCCCGATGAACACCGCCGCCAGATGCTCCATCCTCGCGTAGGGATGGAGGATGGTCCAGCGAACGGCCAGGTAGGTGACGGCGACGACTCCCCATCCGGCCGCATAGGCGAACATGCGGCGCCGCTCGGGACGACCGATCCCGAGCATCCATCCCCAGACGACCAATGCGGGCACCGTCGCTGCCGTCTCTTTACTGAGCAGGCCAAGCACAAGGGCTCCCAGGCTCCACCACAGCCGATCGCCCTGGAGCGCCGCGTATACCGACAGGACCGTGAACAGCGCCGCCATCAGCTCGGCCCGCCCCACGATATTCGCCACCGCCTCCACGTGCAGCGGGTGCACCGCGAAGATCACGCCCCCGAGCAGCGCGCCGCGCTCGGAGTCGGTGAGCCGCAGCAGCAACGCGGCCACGGCAACGCTCGCCCCCCCGTGCCAGAGCAGGTTGACCGCGTGCATCCACATGACGGATTTCGTCTGCCAGTCGATCGCGTACGACGCAATCGGTAACGGCCGGTACATCGCGGCGCCGAGCCATGGCGGCCAATACGACTGCCCGAACGCCTGCCACAGCTCGGCCCAGCGATGCACCCAGGGATTGGTCGCGATGATGGAGACGTCGTCGAGCGCGAAGCTGTTCCAGAGGGCACCGACGTAGACGAGCACGGCGATCGCCGCAACGCATAGATAGATCTGACGGCGGGTGAGCGTCACGGATTGGTGCGGCGCCGCGCGGCATGGGCGGCGATGCTATCCGCTGAGGCGGAGTCACCGCGCAACCGGGCGGCTCCCACCTGGTTCGCGTAGCTCGCGGGGCACTGCGGGCAGATCTGATCGGCGATGTCGAGTAATGAATCCGCCAGCGACGGGCGCTTCAGCGTGAAGGCGGCGTCGGCGGCGGCGAGATAGACGCGTTGATCGCGCTGGTACAGGTCGGTCGACTGCAGGAACGCGGTGAGCGCCTTGTCAGTCTGGCGGGCCCACAGGAACTGCCAACCGGCGAGATCCCAGGTGTGGTAGGAGAGCGGCGCGTCGTCGAGCAGGCTCGCGGTGGCGTGCGCGTTGTCGCGCCATGCCGGAATGCGCCACGCCGTGCGCGCGCCGCCGAGCACGAACAGCGCAGCCGCGACCAGCGCGAGCGACCGGCCCTGGAGGGTCCGCAGCGCCCCGCCCACCGCGAGCGCCAGCCCCGCCGACGGCAGATAGAGCGTGCGCTCGGCGATGAGCACGCCGATCGGAAACAACAGGTTGGCGACCGGAGAATACGCGATCGCGATCCAGCCCAGGCCGTACGCCTCGAGCGCCCGGCGGCGCTTCCAGGCGAGCCCCAGCAGGGCTCCCCACATCGCCACGACCAGCACCCCGATGAGAAACCGGACATCCACGAGCGCGGTCACCGCCGTGCGCTCGGCCGGGGAGTAATCGGCCTGCAGGTGCAGCGGCAAGAGCAGCAGCCGGGCGACGTCGCCCAGCGCAGCGACGGCCGTGAGCCGTACGGTGAGTGGCGACGCGCCGTTGAACACCGGTGCCACGGCGACGACCCCCGGGCCGTAAGATCGGAACACAACGTAGCGCAGCGCGAACTAGCCGATCCCCACGACCACCCAGCTCGCGACGAACCCGGCGCGACGACGCCGCGCCGGCAGCGGCCGCAACCCGAGCAGCCACGCGAACGCGATCAGCGCCGGCGTGACGATCGCGTTCTCCTTGCTCAGCAGCCCGCACGCGAACGCCAGTGCGCTGACGAGCGGCCGCTCGTACTCGAGCGCCGTGAAGACGGCGAGCAGCACGAACACGGCAGCCATTAACTCGTTGCGCCCCACTATGTTAGCAACTGCTTCCACGTGCACCGGATGCACAGCAAACAGCACTCCCGCGACGAGTGCCGCGGCGTCACCGGCCCAGCGGCGCGCGAGATGCGCGACGAGCAGTGTCGCCGCGACGTGCCACACGATGTTGACGAGATGGAACCACAGCGCCGAACCGACCATCCAATCGAGCGCGTAGGTCGCGACGGTCAGTGGCCGATAGACGGTGGTGTTGAGGTTTCCCGCCCAGTACGACGCGCTGAACGCGCGCCACAGTCCCGACGGCGCGCGCACCAGCGGATTGAGCACCACGATGTAGAT
>CAZXKN010000204.1:0-4955 GCA_964641815.1 uncultured Gemmatimonadaceae bacterium
GCCGCATGGGGACCGCGCACCTCATTTCGCAGCTGCTGGTGGTCTGGGGACTGGTGCTGACGGCGGAGGTGCTGCTGCCGCGGATGGGGTACGCAAAGATTCCGGCGACCTGGTTTTGTCCCTGAAAGCTTTCGGCCGTCAGCTTTCAGCTTTCAGCTTGAATCCTATCAACCGAACAACTCAGCTGACAGCTGATAGCTGACGGCACTCATCGGGAGCACGATGCCAGAGAATTTCAAGAATTTCATCGGCGGCGAATGGACCGCGCCCGCATCCGGCTCGTTTTTCGAGAACCGCAACCCCGCCGACTGGAATGACCTGATCGGCTGCTTCCCGCGCTCCGGCCCGGACGACGTGCGCCGCGCGGTGGAGTCGGCCAAGCGGGGGTTCGCTCAGTGGTCGAAGACTCCCGCGCCGCTGCGGGGGGCGGTATTGCAGCGCGTGGGCGAGCTGCTGGTGGCGAACAAGGAGAAGGTCGCGCGCGCCATGACGCGCGAGATGGGGAAGGTCCTCGCCGAGACGCGCGGCGATGTGCAGGAGGGGATCGATACCGCGTTCTACGCGGCCACCGAAGGGCGCCGCCTCTTCGGGCACGTCGTCCCCTCGGAGCTGCGCAACAAATGGGCGATGACCTTTCGCCGGCCGATCGGCATCGCGGGGCTCGTCACGCCCTTCAACTTCCCGCTCGCCATCCCCACCTGGAAGATGTTTCCGGCGCTGCTCTGCGGGAACGCGGTGATCTTCAAGCCAGCCGAGGACGTGCCGCACACGGCCCATCTGCTCATCGAGCTGCTGCTGGAGGCGGGGCTCCCTCCCGAGGTCGTGCAGCTGCTGCACGGCTACGGCCACGAGGTGGGGAAGGCGATCGTCGAGCATCCCGACATTCCGGTGATCTCGTTCACGGGCTCGACCGCGACGGGGGCGATGATCGGCGAGACGTGCGGCCGGATGCACAAGCGGCTGTCGCTCGAGATGGGCGGCAAGAATGCGATGCTGGTGATGGACGACGCCGACCTCGACCTGGCGCTCGATGGAGTGCTGTGGGGCGCGTTCGGGACGACGGGACAGCGCTGCACCGCGACGAGCCGGCTCGTGCTGCACGAGAAGATCCACGACCGCTTCGTCCGCATGGTCGCCGAGCGGGCGGAGCAGCTCCGGCTCGGTCCCGGGCTCGCCGACGGCACCGACGTCGGGCCGCTGATCCACGAAGAGTCGCGCACCAAGGTGGGTGGCTACGTGGAGGTGGGAAAGAAGGAAGGAGCCGCCGTTGTGATTGGCGGCGCTCCGGCCGGCGGCACTGGACTCGATGCCGGCTGGTTCTTTCAGCCCACGATCCTGGCCGGGGTGAAGCCGGGAGACCGGGTGGAGCAGGAAGAGATCTTCGGGCCGGTGCTGTCGGTGATCAAGGTGGCGTCGCTCGACGAGGCGATCCGCGTGAACAACGACGTGAAGTACGGCCTGTCGAGCGCGCTCTACACGCGCGACGTCAACGCCGCCTTCCGGGCGATGAGCGACCTGGACAACGGCATCACCTACGTCAATGCGCCGACGATCGGCGCCGAGGCCCATCTGCCGTTCGGCGGGGTGAAGCAGACCGGGAACGGGCACCGCGAGGGCGGGTGGGAAGTCTACGAGTTCTATTCCGAGACGAAGGTCTGCTACATCGACTACTCGGGGCAGCTACAGCGGGCGCAGATCGATACCTACGACAATGCTCAATGATCAATGTAGAATGCTCAATGTTCATTGACCGTCGTTCAATGAACATTGAGCATTGATTATTCTACATTGAACATTGTCACTGGGGTGTAGCTCAATGGCGGAGCGTCCGGCTGTTAACCGGAAGGTTGGAGGTTCGAGTCCTCCCGCCCCAGCTGTCCCCACTCAGACCTTGAGGGTGTCGAGCAGCGAGCGTAGCGCTCCCTGGTTCGGCAGCATCACGAGATGCCCGCCGAACGTCGCTTCCTCCCCGTCCATCGTCAGGCGCGTCTCGATGCAGAGGCCGATGTCGTCCGCCTCCCCGGATGCCCGGTGCTTCGCCAGCACCTGGTCGGGCGGCTCGATGCCGAACGTCGGCACCGACAGCATGACGACGCCGCTCAGGATCTGGCTCAGCGCGCTGGCGTAGGCGCCGGCCAGGATATTCCCCGTTTCCTTGACGCTCGACTGCGCCAGCTCGTCGAGCTTCGCGCCCGGACCGAACGCGCGGCCGAGCAGCATGGTGCAGAGCCGGCGCGCGTTCACTTCCGGCATCAGGAAGACGAGCGATCCGGTCATGTCCCCCAGCAGGTGCATGGCGACGACGACCACCGGCTCGTCGGTGTAGCCGAGCACGACCGGGATTTCGTCGATGGCCACCGCCTCGAACTCCGGCACGGTGATCATGATGCGGCGATCGGTCAGCTGGCCCAGCGCCGTGGCGGCGTGCCCGCTCGCGATGTTGGCCACTTCCCGCAGAGCATCGAGCTGCAGCCGTTGCAGCGACTCGTGGATCGCGGCCATCAGCTCACCGCGTCCGACAGGGCCTCGAGCACCCGCGAGCGGGTGAACGGCTTCACGATGAAGCTGCGCGCTCCGGCGGCGAGGGCCTCTTCCATCAGCTTCTCCTGACCCATCGCGCTGCACATCACGATGCACGCCTCGGGATCGAGCTTGCGGATGGCGCGCGCCGCGTCCAGTCCGCTCATGTCGGGCATCACGATATCGAGGACGACGATGTCGGGGCGCAGACGGTCGTACTGCTCCACTGCCTCCTGGCCGTTCTCGGCCTGTCCGACGACCATGAAGCCGGCGTCGGAGATGATCCCGGTGATCATCACCCGGGTGAACATCGCGTCGTCACACAACAACACGCTGTAGCTCATCGCTCCTCCACAATCCTTTCCTGTGCACGAGTACGTAGGACCGGAACCCTTCCGGCTTTCGCCCACTCGAGAATTCTTTCCGACAACAAGGCGAGGGGGACCAGCTCGTCGACCGCCCCACGCGCCGCCGCCTCGCGCGGCATGCCAAACACCACACAACTCGCTTCATCCTGCCCCAGCGTCGCCGCGCCCGCGCTGTGCATCTCCAGCAAGCCCGCGGCGCCATCGTCGCCCATCCCCGTCATGATCACGCCCATGGCATCCGGACCCGCCGCCCGCGCCACCGACCGAAACAGCACGTCGGCGCTCGGCCGGTGACGGGAGACGAGCGGTCCGCGCGTCACGACGACCGTGAGGCCGCCGGTTTCCCGATGCACCTCGAGGTGATGATCACCCGGAGCGATCAGCGCCCGTCCCGGCCGCACCACATCGCCCGTCGCCGCCTCTTTCACCTCGATCTGGCACGTCTGGTTCAAGTGCTCGGCGAACGCGGTGGTGAAGCCGGCCGGCATGTGCTGCACGACCACGACGCCCGGAGCGTCGGGCGGCAGGCCGCCGAGCACGTCGTGCAGGGCGGGGGGCCCGCCGGTGGAGGCGGCGATCGCCACGAGGCCACCGCTCCCCACGACCGGCTCGGCGAGCGGCCGCACCGGTCGCTGGACCGGACGGGCTGGCGCCGCTTCGCGGCGGCGGCCGCCCCGCACCCGTGCCCGCGTCGCGGCGCGGATCACGTCGATCAGCTGGATCGACGATTCCTGCACGAAGTCGCGCACGCCCATGTGCGGCTTCGCCACCACGTCGACCGCGCCCTCGCGCAGCGCCTCGAGCGCCACGCGCGACCCCCGCGTGCTGTGGCTCGAGCAGATCACCACCGGCAGCGGATCCGTTCCCATGAGATCGCGCAGAAACGAGAGTCCGTCCTCCTGCGGCATGGCCAGGTCGAGTACGATGACGTCGGGCCGCTGCGCGGCGATCTTGCGCCGCGCCACGATCGGATCGTGCGCCGTCGCGACCGAAAACCCGCCGGTCGACATGAGCAATGCCGTCATCGACTCGCGCATCACCGCCGAATCGTCGACCACGAGCACGTGGACGGGGGTGCCGGTCATGCGACGGCCGCCACGAGCTCACGGCGCCGGTACACCGCCGGCATCACCGATTTCAAGTCGGTCGCCGTGCGCGCGGCCGACTCGGCGTGCCCGAGAAAGAGGTAGCCTCCGGGGACGAGGCGTCGCGTCAGCCGGTCGATGACGTCAAGCCGGGACGGCGGATCGAAGTAGATCAGGACGTTGCGGCAGAAGATCGCGTCGAACATCCCGGTCACCGGGTACTCGGCATCGTTCAGGTTGATGCGCTCGAACCGCACCGGCGCTCGCACCGCCTTGCCGGCGCGGCAATTGCCCTCCTCGGGGCCGATGCCGCGCAGCATGTAGCGGCGCCGGTAGTGCTCGGGAATCTCGCCCGCTCGCCCCAGCGGAAAGACACCCTGGGCGGCGCGGTCGAGCACTTTGGTCGAGATGTCGCTCGCCATGATCTCGAGCTCCCAGTCCGCGCCCAGCCGGTCGAGCAGCACCATCGCGATCGAGTACGGTTCTTCGCCGGTCGAGCACGCCGCGCTCCACACGCGCACCCGCCGCGCCCGCGCGCCCGACGCCGCCTGCGCGAGCCACTCGCTGCACACCCGGTCTTCGAGCAGCTCGAACTGCTTCGGCTCACGGAAGAAGTGCGTTTCATTCGTGGCGATGGCGTCGAGCAGTCGCACCAGCTCGGCGGCATCCCCGCCCACGATGCGGGCGTAGTACGCCCCGAACGTCGGGAGCTCGAGCTCGCGCACCCGCCGGACCAGCCGGCCGACGAGCAGCGCGGTCTTCGCGTCGGACAGGAAGATCCCCGCCTCGCGCAGGATGAGACGCTGAAACAGCGTGAACTCCTGCGCCGTGAGCGGCGCCGGCTCGTGCGCCGACCGGAGGGCCATCATGCCGCCATCCGCTGGGACTGCGTGACGCGGAAGTAGCCCACCATCCGCTGCAGCGCCTCGGCCTGCGACGACAGCTCTTCCGCCGTGCTCGCCAGCTCCTCCGCCGCCGACGC
>CAZXKN010000205.1:0-12077 GCA_964641815.1 uncultured Gemmatimonadaceae bacterium
GTCCTCCCTGCCTGCAACCTCAATTCTGTTCTCATCGCCGCCAACTGCCCTGCGCCACCGGGCACTTGTTGCGCCCACAGCGATAATGCCTGGTCTGCGGCTGCCTCATCGCCCGCCTGGAACAGCGCGGCGGCGTTCTGCCGCAGCGCGTCGGGGCCGCCACCCGCGGCATAGGCGCGGGAGAATCGCTCGGCGGCCTCCGCGTAACGCCCGGAGCGACGGTAGATCTCGCCCGCTGCCAGGGCCGCGTCGGGGCGCTCGGCGAGCGCCAGCGCCTGCTCGAACGCGGTCAGCGCCTCCTGGTGCCGATACACAGCGAGCCACGCTTCTCCGAGCAGCATCCACGCCCCGGCTTCCCCGGGGAATCGCTCGGCGGCCTGCTGGGCCAGGTCGCGCGCGCCCCAGCGGTCGTCCCGCTGACGCAACAGGTCGGTCAGCTGGCGGAAGGACGGGATCAGGGAGGGCGTGAGGTCGCACGCGAGCCGGTGCCAGCGCGCGGCGCCGCCCGCCGTTTCGGAACGCGCGGCGCGCCGGGCGGCGTACCCGGCCAGTGATCGACGCAGCGTCGTGAACACTGCTTCTCGAGCTGCGGGAGATCAGCCCTTTTCCGGGAGCAGGAACATCTTCCATACCCACCCGGCCGCCGCGCCGCCGATGGCAGGCCCGATCCAATAGACCGCCTGGGAGTGGAATGTCCAGGCAATGATCGCCGGGCCGAACGCCCGGGCGGGATTCAGCGCCGCCCCGGTGAGGCCGCCGGCGACGAGCGCCGACACGAAGATCGCGAGGCCGATGCCGAAGCCGCCGATCTTGGGGGCGTGGGACGAGATCGCGGTCCCGAACACCGCCGACACGAGGAAGAAGGTCAGCAGCGCCTCGAGCCCGACCGCCTGCATGAAGGAGATGGTGATGGAGAGGTGCGGCGCGCCGGCGGAGACGGCGCGGACGGACGCGGCGTTGAACAGCACCCGGACGAGCGCCGCGCCGGCGATGCCGCCGACCAGCTGCGCCACCACGTACCGTCCAAGCGTCTTGGCGTCGATTTTCCCCGCCACGAAGACGCCGAGGCTGACGGCGGGGTTGAAGTGCCCGCCGGAGATGTGCATCAGGGAGCTGATGAGGACGGCCATCCCGACGCCGTGGGCCAGTGCGACCCCGAGACTCCCGATCGCGCCGTTGGTGACCGCGTTGGCGACGACACTGCCGGCACCGATGAAGACGAACAGGGCCGTGCCGAGAAACTCCGCCAGCAGCGGCCGGTATTTGACGTTCACCAGGGACCTCCCAATGAGTGTGCGGGCGCCAAAGCTACCCGGGTGATCAGGCGCGCCGCAACACCAGTGTCGCGTTGATGCCGCCGAAGCCGAACGAGTTGCTGAGGATCGCGTCGGGGCGCGCGGCGCGTCCCGCGCCCGGGATGCAGTCGAGATCGCAGGCGGGGTCGGGCTGCGCGAGGTTGATCGTGGGCGGGAGCCAGCCGCGCGCCAGGGTGAGGGCGCAGATCGCCGTCTCGATGGCGCCGCTCGCTCCGAGGGCGTGTCCGTAGTAGCCCTTGGTGCCGCTCACCGCCAGGCGATAGGCATGGTCCCCGAACACCTGCTTGATCGCCATCGTCTCGGTCGAATCGTTGAGCGGCGTGGACGAGCCGTGCGCGTTGACGTAGCCGATCTCGCCGGGCGACACGTCGCCGTCGGCGAGCGCGATCTGCATCGCGCGGGCGGCCTGGCGCGCGTCGGGGCGCGGGGCGGTCATGTGCCAGGCGTCGTTCGTGCAGCCGTAGCCGACGATCTCGCCGTAGATCGGCGCCCCGCGCGCCAGCGCCCGGCCGCGCTCCTCGATCACCATCACCGCTGCCCCTTCGCCCATCACGAACCCATCGCGGTCGACGTCGAAGGGCCGCGACGCGGTGGTCGGATCGTCGTTGCGGGTGCTCATGGCGCGGATGTTGGCGAACGCCGCGAAGGTGAGCGGCGCGAGCGGGGCCTCGGCTCCGCCGCAGATCATCACGTCGGCCAAGGCATCTCGCACGGCGTGGAACGCCTCGCCGACGGCGATCGTCCCCGATGCGCAGCTCATGGCGTTCGTGGCGTTGGGGCCTGTCGCTCCGAACTCGATCGCGATGTTGCAGCTGGCCGCGCCCGGGAACACCGCCAGCGCCAGCGATGCGTCGAGCCCGCGCGGCCCCTCGCGCATGAAGTTGCCCACCTGCGACTCGGCGAACGCCACACCGCCGAGCGCCGATCCCATCATCGAGCCGATGCGGTCCTTGTCTTCGCGCGCCGGGTCGAGGTGGGCATCGGCGACGGCGAGCCGCGCGCTCGTGACCGCGAGCTGCGAGAAGCGGTCGAGCCGGCGGGCACGCTTCGCATCGAGGAAGTCCTGCGGGCGGAAATCGGGGATCTCGGCCGCGATCCTGGTGCGGAACGGCGCCGGATCGAAACGGGAGAGCGTGCGCACCGCCGACGTTCTCGCTTCGAGGCCCGTCCACAAGCCATCTGCGGCGATCCCAATCGGCGTCACCGCCCCGACTCCCGTGATCACCACCCGTCGCGGCGTCGTCATGCGGCTTCCGCCGTGGCGCGAATTCCCGCCAGCGTCCGTGACGCGATGCCGTGGACGAACACCGGCCCGATCACGACATTCGCCGCCAGGCTCCCGACGAGCGGCCAGGCAGGTCCGCTCCACCGATGCACGATCTCCACCGCTACGCTCCCTCCCGCCGCCCTCGTGAGCTGCCAACGCACGTCCATTCCCGCCGTGATCCCGTCGATGTGCCGGTAGCGAATTACCGGCTGTCCTCCATCGGGCTCGACCCACATCTCCGACACCCACCAGGCAGGGTAGCGCAGCGGCGCGGGTCCGAACGGCCGCCACGCCGCCATCTCCACCCGCCCCCCGTCGGCGCGGCGCTCCAGCATGCGCACCCACCGGTAATGCGGCAGGATCTCGGGCCAGCGCTCGACATCGCGAGCGAGACTGAAGACTCGTTCCATCGGAGCTCGGATCGCGATGCGGTCGATGGTGAGCATGAAAACAGAGGCGCTATCGGCTGTCGGCTCTCGGCCAAGCAGTTAGCCGATAGCCGACAGCCGAATGCCGATAGCGCCACTCACAAGCCATATCCACCCCTGAAATACAGCAACGGCCTCCGCTCCGTCACGGCCCCGCCCGTCACCAGCCCAATGAACACCGTATGATCCCCTCCCGGCAGCTCCGCGTGCTTTGCGCATTCGATGTGGGCCAGTGCACCGTCCAGCAGCGGAACTCCGTGGCGGCTCTCCCGGTACCCCACGCCGTCGAAGCGGTTCGTCGTCTCCGCGGCGAACGCCCGCGCCAGTGCTTCCTGGTCGGCGGCGAGAATGTTCACGACGAAGTGCGTCGCGCCCAGCATCGCGGCGTGCATGTCGTTCGCGTGATCCACCGCGACGAGCAGCAGCGGCGGGCGAAGGGACACTGAGGCGATCGAGCTGGCCGTCATCCCTTGCGGCGTGCCCCGCGCGTCGCGCGCCGTCAGCACCGAGACGCCCGTGGCGAACCGGCCCAGCAGCTGCCGGAACTGCTCCGCATCGACGCCGCTCGTCATGCGATCAACCGCACCAGGGTGGAGGGAGCGAGCACCGCGCGGGCCGGCACGAAATTGCCGGTCGCTCCGACGAGAAGATCCGCCAGCTGCGGAACGCGCGCCAGCCGCCGCACCACGTAGCGCGCCAGCCACGGCCAACCCACGCCCACGCCGATCAGCCGCTCGAGCACCCACTTGCCGGCGAACGCGCCGCGCCGCGCCGCGGCGTACGGCGCGAGTGCCGCCTCCGGCAGCGGGCCGCGCGGCACAGCGCCGAGGGCGCTGAGCAGCGTCGTCGCCGCCAGCTCGGCGCCGCGCAGCGCGCTGTACAGTCCCTGACCGGTGAATGGGTCGAAGAAATCCGCGGCGTCGCCGACCAGCAGAGCGCCGCCGCCGGGTGCCACGGCGTGGCGCGACCATTGCGCGAACGGCCCGGTCGCGAGCACCGCCCGGACGAGCTTCGCCCCCGCGAACCGTCCCCGCAGTGCCGGGAAGCGCTCCAGCTCGTGCGCCAGTCCGTCGCGCAACGTCACGGCGCGCTGCCGCGCTGCCGCGAGCGGCAACACCAGCGCCACCGTCGTCACGCCGCCGCCCACCGGACCGAGACCAACGTACCCCGGTTGCCCGATGTGCATCTCGCCGCGGTCAGCGACGTCCGCCACCTCCCGATAGTGGGCGGTGAACGCCAGCCGCCGCGGCGGGCCGGCGTGGCGCAAGCCGAGCCGCCGCGCGACGAGCGAGCGCAACCCATCGGCGCCGATGGTGACGCGGGCACGGATCGCGCCGTCCGCCGTCACCACGCCGGCGACGGCGCCCTGGTCGTAGAGCAGCTCTGCGACGGCGCTCCCCTCTTCGACCTGCACTCCCGCGCGGGCTGCCGCGGCGAGCAAGAGGGTGTCGAGCACCGTGCGGGGCAGTGCGTAGCCGAAGGCAGCGGGGGCGGGGTAGGCGTGGGTTGCCGCGAACCGCCCCACGACGTCGGTGCCGTCCGGCGCCACGAGGCGCATGCCGTACAACCGTCCGGGCGCGGCACGCTCGATTGCGGGAATCACCTCCGGGTCGAGCCGGGAGAGTAAGGGTGTGGCGGCGGGGCTGAGATACTCGGAGCAGGGTTTGTCGCGCGGAAAGCGGGCACGGTCGAGCAGCAGCACCCGCGCGCCGCCGCGCGCCAGCTGCAGTGCCACCGACGAGCCGGCGGGTCCGCCGCCCACAACCACCGCATCCCAGCGCACGCCGCCCCTCACCAGCCGCTCACGGAGGGCTGCCGCCGGCGGCTCGAACACGGCGGCTCGAAGCCGCCGCTCGGCGCCTGCTGCGACGCGTCTTGAAAGACGCGGGGCAACCGCCATTTATGGCGCATCGCGTCAGCGCCGAGCACGGACTTCAGGCCGCGAACAATACGCACCGCGCTTATGAGCACCCTTTCTTAATGCGGCAGCAGCTGCCAGCCGAGGGCGGCGACGATCGCCCCTACGGCCGAGCCCGCGAGGTTGACGGCGTCGTTGTCCAGCCATGGCACTCCGCGCGTAAGCCCGAGCGGCGCGTGACAGGTCCCGGGTTGCTCGCTGAGCGCATTGCAGACGGGACAGGTGTAGCGCCCCTGGAGCGTCGCCCCGAGGAGGGAATCACTCAGCATGCCGAAGATTCCCGCGGCGGCGGCGAGCATCGCTCCGGCAAGCCCGAAGCGCTGGTGCGGTGCGACCAGCGCTGCGATTGCGGCGATCGCGATCGCGCCCAACACGCCCCCCATCGTTCCGAGCGGCGTGATACCCCCGGACCGACCCAGCGGGACCGGCCGACCGGTCGCGATATCGTGCGGATCGGTGGGGGAAAAGGCGCCGATTTCGGTCGCCCAGGTGTCGGCTGCGGCGGCTGCCAGGGCGCCCATTGCCGCCGGCCAGTTGCCGAGCACGGCCAGGGCAGCGGTGAGGCCGCCGTTGGCGAGCACCTGGCGGGGGCGCCGGGCCGCGCCGCGGCCCGTTGCCATGCGGGTGAGCAGACTTCCACTAAGAAGGAAAGCGAAGAGGGGGACGAGTCCGGCCCAGCCCAACCCCCACCACACGGCCGCCCCGACGAGCAGGGCGGCGGCCACACCGCCCGGTGTGAGCCAGGTCACTCTTCGAGGAGCTGCTCCAGGATGCGGCGCCGCAGCGTGGCGGGTGCTCCCTGCGCCCGGCAGCGCACGCGCACGAACTTGAGAAACAGGGTTTCGAAATCGTAGTGCTCGCTGCACGGAGGGCACTTCTGGATGTGGGCGCGGATCTCGGCCTCGAGGTCCGGGGTGACCTCGCGATCGAGGTACTCGTACAAGTGCTCCACGCACTCGCGGCATCTCATTTCTTGCTCTGCCCCTTGATGTAGCCCATGCCGACGGCGTAGTCGTACAGCTTCGCCTGCAACAGGCGTCGTCCGCGGTACAGCCGCGATTTCACGGTGCCCACCGGTACGTCGAGCACCTTCGCGACTTCCTCGTATGACAACCCTTCGACGTCGGAGAGGGTGACCGCTTCACGGAACGCCTCGGGAAGCTGGTCGACCGCCCGCAGCACCTCGTCGTCGACGATCTTGTCGAAGAACGCGCCCTGCGGGTCCTCCTCTTGTACTTCCTGAAACAACGCGAACGGCTCGATTGTGTCCACGTCGACCGTTTCCGGGTGCCGGCTCCTGCGGCGGTATTCATTAATGAAGAGGTGCCGCAGGATGGTCAGCAGCCACCCCTTGGCATTGGTGCCGGGGGTGTAGCGGTCCCAGGACCGGTAGGCCCGGAGCATCGTTTCCTGGACGAGATCCTCGGCATCCGCGGCGTTCGCCGTGAGGCGCAGCGCCACCCGGTACAGCGCATCGAGGTGGACCAGCGCCTCCTGCTCGAAGCCTTCGCGACGCTCCTCCGGGGAGCGGGCAGGGGGGCTGGGGGGGTTGCTGGAAGCCGGGGGAGGCGTGGAGGTCATCGTGGGTGAAGCCTAATGGGGGGTGCGATTGGGTTGGAAGGGGGCTAAAATGCGCGCCGTGATTCACAGCATCGTGCCGCTCGCGGTGCTCGAGGCCATCCGGAATCTGGACACCCCCGTCGAGGACGGCCTGGGCGAGTTCGCCGACGAGCTTCTCTCCAAGCGCTTCGGGTTGTCAGCGACGGTGACGACCCAGCTCGCCGAGTACGAGGCACTCGTGCGCCGCGACGCCCGCGTGGCGGACGAGCACGTCGAGGCACTGCTGCGTCTCGTCGGGCGGCGGGCGGACGCCGATCTGGTGTTCGCCGATGCGGGACGGCGCGTGGCGCGGCGCGCGCTGCGCCGCGCCTCGGCGCCGGCGCGGGTGGCGGCGTCGATCGCGCCCAAGAGCGCCGGGTACGCCGCGGCGCGGCGCCAGGCCCGCGTCGTGCTCGACGGCGACCTGATGCGCGAACAGCGGCTGCCGGTCGCCCGTGTGGGCGACGGGCTGGCGATTCGCGCCACGCCCGACGGGTCGGCGTGCGGGCTCTACGCCGCCGCCTTCTCCGAGCTGCTGCGGCTGTTCGCCGGATTCGAAGGGGCGATGTTGCACACCACCTGCCGGGCCAAGGGCGGCGCGCGCTGCGAGTGGCGCGCCGCGCCGCCCGATCTGCGGCACCGCTGATGGCGCCGCTCGCCGGCTTCGATTTTCGCGGGCTCGGCGCCGCGCTCGGTGCCATGGGCGCCGACGGCTGGCTGCTGTTCGACTTCCGCGGCGTCAATCCGATCGCGGCCCGCGTCCTCGACGTGCACGGCATGGGCACGCGCCGCTACTTCGTGCTGCTGCCGCGCGCGGGGACGCCGGTGGCGGTGGCGCACAAGATCGAGCTGGGGAGCTTCGCCGGCTTTCCCGGCGAGGTGCGGCCCTACGCGTCGTGGAAGGAGCTGCACGCGGCGCTCGCGCCGCTGGTGCACGGACGCACCCTCGCGCTCGAAGTGTCGCCCGCCGACGCGGTGCCGTATCTCGACCGGGTGCCGCACGGCGTGGTGCAGCTCGTCGAGTCCTTCGGCGCGCGGGTCGTGTCGTCGGCGCCGCTGGTGACGCAGTTCGCGGCGCGCTGGTCGGCGGCGGAGCTCGCCGGGCACCGCACGGCGGCGGAGGCGATCGCCGCGGTCGCGCGCGAGTCGCTCGTCTGGGCCGGCGCCGAGCTGGCGCGCGGACAGGAGGTGCGCGAGACGGCGCTGCAGCGCCATGTGCTCCTGGGGTTCGACCGGGCCGGCGTGATGACCGACCATCCGCCGATCGCGGCGTTCGGGCCGAACGCCGCCAATCCGCACTACGAGCCGCAGGCGGGAGCCGATCGGCGGCTCGCTGCCGGAGAAGTGTTGTTGCTCGATTTGTGGGCGGGCCCGCCGCCGGGGCGCGGGACGGTGTTCGCGGACCAGACGTGGATGGCGTTCTCGCGCGGGAAGAGCGACGCCATCGATCCGGAGGTGGCGAAGGTGTGGACGGCGGTGCGCGATGCGCGCGATGCAGCCGTGACAAGACTGAAAGACCGCTGGGGACAGGCGGGGAAGGACGGGGACGGGGGCGTCACGGGTGCAGAGTTGGACGATGCGGCCCGCGCGGTGATTGCCAAGGCCGGATATGGCGAGTGGTTCGTGCATCGCACCGGGCATTCGATCGACCGCGAGCTGCACGGCTCGGGTCCGCACATCGACAACTTCGAGACGGCGGATACGCGGGCGTTGCAACCCGGCATCGGTTTTTCCGTGGAGCCGGGCGTCTATCTGACGGGGCGCTTCGGCGTGCGGAGCGAGATCAACGTGTACCTGGACGCGGCGGGTCCGGAAGTGACGCCGTCGGTCCCGCAGCGGGACCTGTTCGTCGTGTGAACCGCGGGGTTCGTCGCAGTGGCGCGGTGGGTCTTGCGCGCGACGAAAACGCTCGACATGTTCGCCGCCGTTTTGCTGTCCACTTCGGGGGACAAAGGCTCTTGGCGCAGTCATGACAGTCCCTTGACACTCTTCTGCAGCGGGGCAGTTTTCGCGCAGGGAACAATTCGCGCATTTGCCTTGAGTCCTGAACACTCACCGGGAGGGAGGTGACGTGTCGTCATCTGCATTTCCGTCCGAAGTTCTTGATACCTCTGTAATCATGCCATGGGAGGATGTGTCCATGACACATCGTGTGCGCAACATCCTCGGTCGATTCCTCGGGTTTGGTGTCGCGCTGGCGATCGTGCTGTTCGCGACGGTTGCTCCGGCGGCGGCGCAGCAGACCTCAGGAAAGCTCGAGGGTACGGTGACGGATCAGGCGGGCGGTCCGCTCGCCAACGCCCAGGTGATCGTGGTCGGGACGTCGTTCGGTTCCGTCACCGACGCCAAGGGCTACTACTTCATCAACAACCTCCCGGTCGGCAGCTATACGCTCCGGGCGCAGTTCATCGGCTACGCACCGACCGAAGTCCAGAACGTGCGCATCCTCGGTGGACAGACGATCACGCAGAACGTGAAGCTCTCGCCGTCGGCGGTCGTGGTGACCGGTGTGACGGTGACGACGGCCGCGAACCCGCTGGTGCCGCGCGACGAAGTCGCGTCCAAGTCGATCATTTCGGGCGAGGCGATCAACAGCCTGCCGATGGACGACGTGCGCAACATCATCGCGGTGCAGCCCGGCGTGGTCGAGTCGGGCGCGGCGCTCGGCGTCTCGATCCGCGGCAGCCGTCCCGGCGAGCAGAACGTCTACATCGACGGCGCGCCGGTGCGCAACTCGAACACCGGCGGCCAGGGCATCACCGTCGGCACGAACGGGGTGGAAGAGGCGTCGGTGACGACGGGTGCGCTGGGCGTGGAGTTCGGGGACGCGCAGTCGGGCGTCATCTCGTTCACGACGCGCAGCGGCGGCCAGAAGCTCTCCGGGAGCGTCAACTACCAGACCGACGAGCCGTTCGGCAACTCGCTCAGCCTCGGGCTGAACCGGTTCGAAGGATCGCTGGGCGGTCCGATCCCCAGCGTGAGCAATCTGAAGTTCTTCCTCTCCGGCGTGCTGCAGGGCAACGTGTCGAACGGCGTCGGAGCCGGCGGCCGGCCGGTGCTGGGGCAGGACAAGATCCCGACCTTCGTGCTCGGCGGCACGGACACGGTGGTGACGGATGGTGCCGGCGTGCAGGTCGCGGTGCCGAATTTCATCCAGTTCGGCGGCCAGTGCGACGCGGGCAAGAATTTCGGGTTCGACTGCCAGGGCATCCGGCTGCCGATGAACTGGAGTACCAACATCCAGACACAGGGCAAGCTGTCGTATTCGTACGGCAACGGCTCGAGCGTCTCGCTGACGGGGTTGGCGAACGGCCTGCAGGGCCGCAACGCGCCCCAGACCGTGATCGGCGACCCGTCGCTGTACTCGGGTTACCACACGTGGCAGCGGCTCGCCGTATTGAACGTGAACCACTCGTTCTTCAAGAGCGCCGAGCGCAACCTGGCGCTCAACCTGAACTTCAGCTACGGCTCGAACGACAGCCTCTCGGGGCCGCTGTCTGAGGCGGACGAGCTCAACACTCGCAGCCCGTCACTCGGGATCGATATGGGGACGTTGAACTTCGCCGGGTTCGGGGCGATGCCGTTCCCGCTGACCGATCAGATCATCCGCAACATCCGCTCCAACAGCGGGCTGCGGGTGCCCTACCTCAATCAGACGGACTTGCGCAACCGCCAGCCGTACCGCATCAACCCGTACGGCGTCAACGGTTCCAACACCTTCTCGTCGTTCCCGACCGACGGCCTCAACGCGACGGTGACGAGCTACCAAGAGAAGCGCTATCGTGCGTTCGGGCAGATCGACTGGCAGGCGAACCGGTTCCATCGGTTCAATTTCGGCGGTGAGTACAAGAAGACCGATCTGGCGTACTTCAACTCGAACAACATCAACCAGATCTTCATGGACGCCTACGTCGTGCACCCGGTGACGTACGCGGCGTGGGCGGCGGACCGGCTCGACCTGGGTGACGTGGTGCTCGAGCTGGGCGGTCGCTACGACTATATGGATACGAAGGCGTTGTTCGCCAACACGCCGGGGCGGATCTTCTCGAACCCGGCGTGGCAGCAGAACACGGCCACGAACGACGCCGCGTACAACGCCTCGCTGGCGGCGGTGATGTCGCCGGCGAAGCCGCATCACACGATTTCGCCGCGGTTGCGGGTGTCGTTCCCGATCACGGAGAAGACGGACTTCCGGCTGTCGTACTCGCACCAGGTGCAGACGCCCGACTTCAACACGCTGGTCTCCGGGGCGAACAACGACCTGGTGTTCACGAACACCAACGACGCCTTCGGGCGCGACGTCGGGTTCGGGAAGACGATCCAGTTCGAGTTCGGGGTGCGGCACGCCTTCAGCCCCGACCTGGTGCTGGACGTGGCGGCGTACAACAAGGACTTCGTGAACCAGCTGACCTACCGGATCGTGTCGTTCGACGACCCGGCGAACCCGGGCCGGACGCAGAACCTGAACATTCTGACCACGGCCGACTTCGGCTACGCCCGCGGCGTCGACTTCAAGCTCGACAAGCGCATCGGGACGTGGCTCGATTTCTCGGGCGGCTACACGTTCCAGGTCGCGCGCAGCACGGGATCCGATCCGTTCTCGTACCTCAACACGTCGGCGCGCCAGATCTCCCAGGTGACGGGGGACCGGGTGCCGCCGCCAGAGCAGCCGCTGCCGACCAACGACAACCGCGAGCACAACTTCGTGGGCGCGCTGACGCTGAACGTGCCGTCGGACTGGAAAAGGGGCACGACGCTGGGCGCGATCTTCGACAACGTCGGTGTGTTCACCACGTTCCGCGCGGTGAGCGGCTTGCCGTTCACCCGCGTGGTCAACGTCGGCGGTGGGGCGACGGCGCCGCGCGTCGGGTTCGGGCTGGAAGCGAACTCGGCCGAGCCGATCAACTCATCGACGATGCCGTGGACGAAGTTCGTCGACATGCGGGTGAACAAGGGCTTCAAGTTCGCCAGCGCCGACGTGACGGCGTTCGCCGACGTCCGCAACCTGTTCAACTTCAAGAACGTCATCGGGCTGTACGCCGAGACGGATGACGTGGTCAACTCGTTGTATCAGACGAACGTGTTGAGCCCCGAGTTCGCGCAGCTGCGCATCGAAGCGCAGGCGAACGGCCACCTGCTGTCGGGTGGGGGGATCGACCTGGTGCCGAGTTGTGGCACGTGGACGGGAACGACGGCCGGCGCAGTCGACTGCGTCGTGCTGCGGCAGGTCGAGGCCCGGTTCGGGAACGGCGACGGCGTCTACTCGCTGGACGAGCAGACCAAGGCGCTGAACGCGTTCTACACGCGGTTCCTCGGCCCGCAGACGTTCTACGGCTCGCCGCGGCAGGTGCGCGTCGGCTTTGAGTTGAACTTCTAAAGCGTTTCTGACGAGATGGGGCGACGACCGGAGCGGTCGTCGCCCCACGGCGGCTCACGATCCGAGAGGGATACGATATGCGTCCAACCTGGTTTACCCGTGCAGGCCGTGCCGCAGTGGCGGCGGTGGTGCTGGCGGCTGCCGTCGGCGTCGGTCCGGCGTCGGCCAAGCC
>CAZXKN010000206.1:0-12434 GCA_964641815.1 uncultured Gemmatimonadaceae bacterium
ACATCGCGCGCTTCCGCCTCGACCAGCTCCCCATCGGCGAGCGCGCCGATCCGTTGCTCCAGGTCCGCGCAGCGCATCGTCACTCCCTTCCCGCCAGGGCGCCGAGCAGCTGCTCGAGCCTGGCCCGCGCCCGCGACAGGCGCGACATCACCGTGCCGATCGGAATGCCGGCGACCGCGGCGATTTCCTTGTAGCTCAGACCCTGGATTTCGCGCAGCACGATGACCTCCCGCAGCTCGAGCGGCAGCTGGTCGAGCGCTTGTCGCACCATCGCGCGGTCGGCAGCGCGCAGCAGTGCCGCTTCCGGCGTGTGCGCTTCCACGGACTCGCTATGCACATGCTCGTCGAATTCGACGGCACGCGCCCCCTGCCGCTTGCGCCAGGTGTGGCTGGTGTTGCGCACGATGGCCAGTACCCAGGCGCGCGCGTCGCCGCCCTTGTAGCGGTCGAAATACTTGAGCGCCCGCAGAAACGCCTCTTGCACCACGTCCTGCGCGGCCGCGTCGTCGCGCATCAGATAGCGCGCCAGCGTGTACGCGGCGTCGAGGTGCGGCAACGCCACGGCCTCGAATCGCTCGATCGGATCTCGCTCCACGCGAAGAATTCTCGCCTCACCGTTCCAGCCCGGATAGACCTCCCCGTCCAGACCTCGTCAGCCGCCGGTTTATTCCCGCGGGAATAGGCCGGCCGGGACGGAAGTCTTCGGGGTGCTCGCAATTCACGTTCCCCGAACGGAGGCTGATCCATGATCTCCCTGCTCTTGCTCCCTGCACTGCTGACGGCACCGGACCCGGTGCGCGTCACGCTCTCCGAATGGACACTACGTCTCTCCGCCCAGGCCGTCGCCGCCGGCCCGGTGCATTTCGCGGTCACGAACGGCGGCAGCATCCCCCACGCTTTCGAAATCGAAGGTCAGGGGATCGAGCGCGAGACGCGCCAGATTCTGCCGGGCGATAGCGCCACCATCGCCCTCACGCTGCGGGCCGGCACCTACGAGGTGTACTGCCCCGTCGGCGAAGGCTCCCACAAGAAACTCGGCATGGTCGCACGGTTGGTGGTAGGCGGGAGCGGCGCCGCTGGTGCCGCATCGGTGTCCGATTCGCACGCGATGTCCGATGCCGCAGCGAAAGCGATCAGCGTCGTGGGAGGCGGCCCGGTGATCCAGATCCTCCCTGGGCCGTTCCCCTTCCCCGACAGCGCGGCGCCGATCCTCCAGGCCTTCGGTGACGAGCGCGAAGGCCTCGAGTCGCAGGTGAAGAACGGCCCCTACTCGAACAACGTCGCGCCGATCTCCGGATCGTTCACCTTCACCGCATGGGACAAGGGCGCCATCCGCGACTCGGTCGATGGCGCGGCCGAGTTCACGACACAGGACGGGGCACGCTGGAAGCTCGTGTTGGACCGGGTGCAGACCAAGGACGTGCCGCACCACCCGCGCTTCGGCGGCGTGATCCTGGGGCTGTATTACCACGGCATCACGCAGGTGCACACGCCGCTCGTCCCCACGATCAACAGCGCGGTGGCGCTGTGGGCCGTCGGCCACCTGTCCAGGAACGGCGCGCTGGTCACCGACAACGCCATGGTGCACGTGATGCTGTTGTCGCGCACCCGCCGCGATGGCGACTTCGCGCTGGCGTGCTGGGACTGCTCCAGGAACACGGTCGACGAGCTGCAGCTGCAGGTCCTCCCCGGCCCGGGCGAGCCGAAGTTCGATGCGCCGGGCGGGTTTCTGTTCGTCAACTGGGAGCGCTCGCGCGGCGAGCGGTGACCCGCTGTGACGAGATCGGCGTTGGCGGTGTCGTCTCTACGGAGCGCACACCGCCATGCCGTCCCGTCGCAAACCCACTTCTTCTCGCGCCCGGCATCCCAAGCCGGTCCGGCCCGTGCAGCACGTGGTTCTCATCATCAAGGAGAACCACACGTTCGACAATTATTTCGGGACTTTTCCGGGTGCCGACGGCGTCCATCTGCCGCGGTCGGCCAACCCGCCGCACCAGGACCCCGACCACCGCCATGGCGCGTGGCTGACCCGGGCAACGACCGCCGTCCGGGAGCAGTTTACGGAGCAGGACATCCCCGCGTACTTCGCGTACGCCCGGCAGTTCACGCTGTGCGATCAATACTTCACCGACGTCGCCGGACCTTCCACGCCGAATCACCTGATGTTGATCGCGGCCGCGTCGCCGGTGATCGACAACCCGCCGCGCTATCGGCTGGCGCCGGGAGAGCGGCTGTTCGACCTGCCGACGCTGCCGGTTGCACTCGAGAAAGCGAAGCGCACCTGGCGCAACTACGGCGGCTACGCCTTCGACTTCTTCACGTCGCTGCACGGCCGGCACACGGTCCCCTCGGCGCAGTTCGCCGTGGACGCGGCGGCGGGAAAACTGCCCACGGTGTCCTGGGTGTATGCCCCGCATGACGCCAGCGAGCATCCCCCCGATCCCTCGGATCAAAGCAATCCGCTGGTCGGCAACGTCACGCACGGCATGGCGTGGACCGTGCAGCAGGTGGACGCGATCGTGCGCGGCGGCCTGTGGGCGAAGACCGTCGTCTTCATCACGTGGGACGACTGGGGTGGCTGGTTCGACCACCTCGACCCGCCGTTCGCCGAGCAGTGGAAGGACGGAACGCAATTCCGCTACGGCTCGCGCGTTGGCTGCCTCGTGCTCGGCCCCTATGCCCGGCGGGGGCACGTCTCCCACGTGCGGCACTCGCACGTCAGCCTGCTGAAGTTCTGCGAGACGACGTTTCGCCTGAAACCCCTGAACACACGCGACGCCGCCGCCGACGACATGGCCGACTGCTTCGATTTCGCGCAGGCGCCGGCGCCCCCACCGACGATCACGGCTCCGGCTCGCGGTCGCCATCGATAGCGCGACCGGCTCGCCGGCAGCGTACATTGCCTGCGTGGACCTCCTCACACCCCGGTTCGCGCGCCGGCCAGCGAGCCCGGCGCTGGCGCCCTACGTGGAATGCTATTGGGCGCTCACCGCCGTCGAGGCGCCGCCGTGGCAATCGCGCATCCTCCCCGACGGCTCGAACGACATCCTCCTCGATCTCTCTGCTGAGCCGCGGTGCTTCGTGGTGGGCGTGATGCGACGCGCCGATGTCGTCCCGCTCGCGGGGCACGTCGATCTGCTGGGCGTTCGCTTCCGGCCCGGCGGCGCGCTGCCGTTTCTGCGCCAGCCGCTGCACGAGCTGGCGGACCGGCACGTCGCACTCGACGCGCTGTGGGGTGCTCGCGCCGGGTCGCTCATCGACGCCGTGGCGACCGTACCACAGGGGGAACGCGTCGCAGTACTCGAGCGACTGCTTCTCGCAAACCGCGTCGCCGCCATGGCTGATGACGACCTGATTCATCGCGCCGTCACGCTCATGCGCCGCACGCGTGGTGGCATCGGCGTCCGTGCCGCGGCGCAGGCACTGGGCGTCGGCGAGCGTCGGCTGGAGCGCGTCTTCGCCGTGGCAATCGGCCTCTCCCCCAAGCGGTTTGCGCGCGTGGTGCGGTTTCTCGGCGCGGTCCGCGAGATCGGGCGCCGGAGCTTGCGTCCCGGCGCGGCCCTCGCCTTCGACGCCGGCTACGCCGACCAGCCGCACTTTGTGCGGGAGTTCAAGCGCCTGGCGGGCGTGACCCCGGTCCAGTACGCGGCGGAGCGGCGTGTCGGAATCGTTCAAGACGAGGATCCCCTCCCCGCCTAGATTCTGCGCTCCACCACTCGAGGAGACCCTATGGAGCGCGACCGTCGTATCGACTACATCGAGCTGCCCGCCACCGACATCGCGGCGACGAAGCGTTTCTACATCGACGCCTTCGGCTGGAAGTTCACCGACTACGGACCCACGTACACGAGCTTCGAAGATGGGCGGCTGGCGGGTGGGTTCACCAAGGACGGCACCGTCGCCAAGGGCGGTGCGCTGGTCGTGATCTACGCCGACAACCTGGAGGCCGTGGAGGCGAAGGTGCGACAGGCCGGCGCGACGATCGTGAAACCGATTTTCAGCTTCCCGGGGGGCCGCCGGTTTCACTTCTCCGATCCCAGCGGCAACGAGCTGGCCGTGTGGTCGGAGACGTGAGCTAGGGGCTGGTCCCCTGCGCGGCATTGAGCTGCGGGTCTACGCGTGAGGAATCAAGAAATCGGCGTATTCGCCAAGCCCCATTTTTCGTGTCAGATTGGGGCATGACCATCCCTCACGAGCGTCGTGGCAGCCCCGACCGCCGGGCCCTCGACCGGCGCGGCACCGGTCGCGGCGAGCGCACCGCTGCCGAGCGGCGCACCAACGGCGATCGCCGCACCGGGCTGGAGCGGCGGCTCGCGCTCCTCTCGGCGGAGGGGCAGATCCACGAGGCGCTGCGGCTCATCTCGGAGATCATCGACCGCGGCGCGCCGCCGGACGACGAGCGGCGCTCCCTCGAGAGCGCCATGGTCCGCCTGCGCTACGCGCTGGACCGGCTGCACGAGGAGTAGCGCAACCCTTTTCCGCCTCCCGGCATCAAATGGAGTGAACCGATTGCCAGGAGCGCACGATGTCCCCCACTCAAAGCCTCGAGCCTTGCCCCGCCGGCCCGGCCGTCGTGGCGCTCATGCGTGAGTATTGTCTGCACGATCCCGCGGGAAGGCTGCTCGGCACAATCGCGGCGCCGGTGCGGCGCCCGGAGGTCGGCCCAGCGGCTCCGACGTTCTACCTCCGCCGCAGTAACTAGTCGGTCGCGGCGGCTGCACGCCCGCTCGATCCACCTTCCTGGGTCGAGCGGGCGTTTGTCTTCACTGCGTCACGACCGTCCCCATTCGCACCACCTCGAAATTGCTCCCCTGCACCTGCTTCAACGTGTTGAGCTCGGCGTCGTTCCAGCGCGCGTCGGGGGCGCCCGAGATGAACCAGTCGCTGCCGTTGTCGGCGACGATCATGCCGTAGGTCTTCAATGCCTGCAGGATCACGCGCGCGCTCGCCGGGTAGCCCGAGATGTCGTAGGACGCTTTCAACCGGACGCGCATCCCCATCGGCGGAACGAGAGGGCTGGTGTCGGAGCTCGCGTAGTGCCGCGCGGGGTAGACGTAGCCGTGACGCGTGTGGCTCACCGTGAACCGCAGCGCGTGCAGGATGGCACCCTGTTCCACGACTTCATCGTAGCGCACCAGGCCGGGGAAGATCGGCAGGCCGGCGGCGTCGGCTGACGTCCAGCCGGACGGGCGTAGCGCGTCGGAGCCGAGATCGAAGATCGCGCCCGATCCGGCGGTCCAGTTTGCGGATCCGGCGACGGGGTAGGCGGCGAACAGCTCGTACAGTTTCCAATGATCGCGATCGATCACCAGCACGTGCCGGTCACCGCCCGCAGCGGCGCCGCCCTCGATGGGCGCGTCGGCGGGGATCGGATAGGGCCCGGGATCGCTCTCGTCGGCATAGTCGAACGTGACGCCGACGCCGGGCGTCGTTCCGCCGACCACGATATAGGGAATCCCGAACGGCCCGCCGTTGTAGTTGGCGCCGAAGTCGGGGTGCAGGCCCCGTGTCAGGCCGATGCCTGCGATCAGGGCATCGGAGCTCGCATCCACGGGGTCCTGATCGACAGGAGTGTTCCAGGGGTTGTCGGCCGGAAACGGACGCCGCCCCTCGAGACTCGCGTTGGGGCCTAATCCCGGCCCGCCGCCCCCGGTCGGCCCGCCGCCGGCGGTGGGCGCGGCGGCGCACCCCAACACGAGCAGGGGCAGCGCAGCGAAGGACGCGCGGAAGCGGTACATATTGAGGAAACGATCGCCGTGGCGGGGACAACCTGATGTGACCTGCGCCACGTCGTCTTAGTAGAAGGAGACCGAGCGATGCGTATCCATCGTCTGTGGCTCATGGCTGCGGCCGGCGCCCTGTTGATCGCTGCGACGGCCTCGGCCCAGGTGCCGGGGTACGGCGGCGGAATGGGGGGACCGGGAGCCGGCGGGATGGGAGGCTATCGGCGCGGCGTCGATCCGACGCGCAAGCTGCCCACGGCCAATCAGCTCGAGGGACCACCGATCCCGGACTTCTTCATCGACCGCTTCGAGCTCGACAGCGTGGAGGCCGAGCAGTACCGCGTTGCCTACGACTCGTTCATGGACGCCACGTCCGCGATCCGCGACAGTGCGAAAGCCGCGCGCAGCGCGATCGACGGTGCGCGCCAGACCGGAGATCGGCTTTCCGCCCGGCTCTATGTCCCGGTACTGCAGGCGCTGGGCGACTCGCTGGCCAAGGCCGACGACCGGTTCGACAACCGCCTCAAGACATTCCTCAGCTCCGGCCAGGTAAAGTCCTACAAGAAGTGGCGCGACGAGGAACGCCGCCGCGAGCATGCCGACGAAAAGCCGGAGCCGACGACGTCATCGGATCCGAACACACAGCCGTAATCCGCTCCGGGGGCTCGATGCGATTCGCGGTTCCACTACTCTGTACCGTCGCGCTCGCCGGCCCCGCCGGCGCACTCGCCGCGCAGAGCAACGCCGAGCTGATGGCGAACGACCACTACAGCCGTTCGCACGACTACGACCTCGTGAACCAGGACATCGCCGTCCGCGGGTTCGACTGGGACTCGACGTCATTCGACGGCGTGGTCGCGACGACGCTCGTCGCCGACCGGCCGGGACTCGATTCGATCATCCTCGACGCGGGGGCGAAGCTCGACATCGGTCGCATCGTCGATCGCGTCGGCCGCACGCTGCGCTTCGCGCGGCACGGGGATACGCTCGTGGTGTTTCCCGCCGTGCCGATCCCGTTCCACGACACGACCCGCTTCACCATCACCTATCATGCGCGCATCGAGAGCGGGCACGGCCTCACGTTCATCGAGCCGGAGGGTCGCCCGCACCGCCCGCGCCAGATCTGGAGCCAGGGCGAGGACCACGACAACCACTACTGGTTCCCGACCTACGATTTCCCGAACGACAAGATGACCTGGACGGTCGAGGCCACCGTGGCGTCCGGCCTCACCGCGGTCTCGAACGGCCGCCTCAGCGGTGATCGCCGCAACGCCGACGGGACGCGCACCATGACGTGGCGTCAGGACAAGCCGAGCGCCACCTACCTCGTCTCGCTGATCGTCGCGCCGCTGGTCCGGATCCACGACGCCTGGCAGGAGACGCCGGTGGATTATTACGTGTACCGCGACGACAGCGCGCTGGCGCGCCCGCTGTTTCGCGACACCCCGAACATGATCGACGTCTACTCGCGACTCACCGGCATCCCGTACCCGTGGGCGAAATACTCGCAGACGACGGTGGCGGACTTCTTCGGCGGCATGGAGAACGTCAGCGCCACGACGCTCGTCGATTGGCTGCCGGACGCCCGCGCCTACGCCGATCGGCCCTGGTATGCATGGATCCTCATTCCCCACGAGCTGGCCCACCAGTGGTTCGGCGATTACGTCACGACCGCCAACTGGGCGAACATGTGGCTCAACGAAGGGTTCGCCGAGTTCATGCCGGGACAGTACTGGAGCATCCGGCTGGGGCGCCACGCCGAGGACGACTACTACCTCGACGAGTACCAGCAATACCTCCAGATCGACGAGCGGCGCCGCATGCCGCTCGCGTCCAAAGGCTCGAACAACATCTACCCGAAGGGCGCCCTCGTCCTGCGGATGCTCGAGCGCTACCTCGGTCCACAGCGCTTCTGGGCGTCGATCCGCCGCTATCTCACCGATCATGCCTACGGCAACGCCACCTCCGACGATCTGCGCCAGGCGGTGCTCGCCGCGACCGGCGAAAACCTCGACTGGTTCTGGGACGAATGGGTGTATCAGGCAGGCCTGCCCGATTTCCGGGTGACGGCGACCTATGACACGAGCGCCCGGTCGCTGACGCTGCGCATCGCCCAGACGCAAGCCGACAGTGCCACCGCCGACACCACGACGCCCCGCTTCACCACGCCGCAGGCGTTCCATATGCCGGTCACGATCCGCATCGGCACGGCGAGCGGCGACGTCGTGCAGCGCACCACGATCGATCAGCGGGAGCAGACCGTCGTCTTCACGGCGCTCCCCGGTCCGCCGACGATGGTGGTGTTCGACGACGGCAACGTGATCCTCAAGAAGCTGACGTTCGATCAGCCGACGGCCTGGCTCGCGACGCAGCTCGTGCGCGATCCCGATCTCTGGAACCGGCAGTGGGTGATCGACCGGCTGTCCGAGCGGATGAGCGACTCGACGGCGGTCGCCGCCCTGGTGCGCGCCGCCACGTCCGCCGATTACTTCCTCACGCGCCGCGCCGCCGCGCTCGCGTTGGGCGATGCGCCGGCGGGGACGGCGCTGCCGGCGCTCGAGCGCGCGCTCGCGGACACGTCCGCGCAGGTCCGTGCCGGTGCCGCCACCGCGCTCGCCAAGATCACGGACCCGAGGGCGCCGACGCTGGCGCGGCACGCCTGGGAGCACGACCAGAGCTACGAGGTGCGCGCCCGCGCGCTCGTCGCCCTGGCTCGCCTCGACAGCGCCGCGCGGCACCCGCTCATCGCCACCGGGCTCGCAACACCCTCGTATCGCGATGCCATCACGCTCGGCGCGTACGAAGCGATCCTCCAGGCCAACGACACCAGTTTCGTGGGGCAGGTCGACAGCGCGGTCGGCACCGCGATCGACCCGTCGTTCGTCCTAGCGGTGCTCGGCGCGCGCGGGTCGAGCCGCGCACTCGATCTCCTGACCCAGCATTTGGACGACAGCCGTCCGGCGGTGCGGCGCTGGGCGTTGATCGCCATGGAAAACGCGCTCCCCGACACCCTGGCGGCGTCGCGCCTCACCAACGCGCACGACAAACTCACGCACGCCGACGCTCGGGATGCGGTGCAGCAGGCGCTCGATCGACTCTCGAAGCGGAAGCGCTCTTAGCGCCGGAACCGACTCCCTCCACATCGGGTACCACCGACGCCGCCAACAAGGGAGTAACGGGTGCACGCCGCATTCAGCCTGCTCGTCGCCGTTACGTTGCAGGGCGCGACGTCCCATAGCGACACGGTTGCCGCGCCACGTGGCCCGCTCGCCGTCGCACCGTTCGAGCGCTGGGAACCCGACCTCCTGGCGGCGGATACGAGCCCGCGGCGTCCGCGCGCCATCGAGCACAGCGATTTCTACTACGTTCGACTGGGCATCCATCGGTACGCCAGTTACGCGATCGTGCCGACGTTCATCGTCGAGTATGCCCTCGGTCAATCGCTCTACAATCATCCTCCCGGATCATCCGGGACGCGAACCGCGCATAGCGTCGTGGCCGTGGGGCTGGTGGGGCTGTTCGGCCTCAACACCGTCACCGGCGCCTGGAACCTCTGGGACAGCCGCCACGATGCGCCCGGTCGGGCGCGGCGCGACATCCACGCCGCGCGGTTGATCACAGCGGATGCCGGATTCGTGGCCGCCACCGCCGTGGCTCCCGGTCGCCGCCAGGTGATCGCGGATCCGGGCCGCGCGCGACTGCATCGCGCCCTGGCGATTTCTTCCATGGGGCTGGCGCTCGGGAGCTACGGCATGATGCTGGTCTGGAAATAGCGTGACCGCGAGTCTCGTCGCAACGTGGGCGCATCTCTACAACGACAACCGCACGATGAGCGACGCGGTCACGTTCGTCCATCTCGCCGGCATCATGCTCGGCGGAGGCGTCGCCATTGCCGCGGACCGCGCGGCGCTCCATCACGCGATGGACAGTGACGTGCCTTACGTGGCGCCGCTCGGCGGCACCGCGGTGCACCGCTGGGTCATTATCGCACTCGCCGCGATCACGGCGAGCGGGGTCCTGATGCTGTTTGCCGATCTGCACACCTACGTCACGTCGCCGCTCTTCTGGGTGAAGATGGGGCTCACGCTGCTGCTCGTGGGGAATGGGTATGTGCGCTTGCGGGCGGAGCGTGCCGTGCTGGGCGGAATCCAGAGCGCCCGGACTCGCTTCCGGAGCACGTCGCTGGTCAGCCTTGTCCTCTGGCTGGCCGTCCTGCTGGCAGGCACGATGATGGTTTCCGCGGATTGACGGTGCGTTCGGACCACTGCGAAGATTGCGTGCTGTCCGAGCGGCGCGCCTTTCTCCGTGAGGTGACGGCGTGGCTCGCCGCGGCGGCGTTGGCTCCGCTCCCCATTCGTTTCGGACGCGCCACGCTGATCCGGGGAAGTGATCTGACATACCCGATCCCCGCTGCCGACGGAGCCACGATCGACCACGACAACCAGGTGATCCTGGTCCGCTTCCAGGGCAAGGCATACGCATTCAACCTCTCCTGCCCCCATCAGAACACCGCCCTGCGCTGGCACCCCGAAGACGGGCAGTTTCAGTGCCCCAAGCACCACTCGCGCTACACCCCCGACGGGGTGTTCATCTCGGGGCGGGCCACGCGCAGCATGGACCGTTTCGCCGTCAAGCGCGACGGCGCCAATATCCTCGTGGATCTGGACCGGCTCTTCCGGCAGGATCAGGACGCGGCGGACTGGAACACCGCGTTCGTCACGACGTGACCGGTCGCGTGCGCCTTGCGCCGCGAAATATGAGTCCGCATCTCTAGCATCGCCGACCCGCGTCCCCGTAACGGCTTTCCGATCGCACCTGGTGGAGGAGTGCATGCCCAGCGCAGTCACCCGTGGCCGGTTCGCTTGGCACGAGCTGATGACGCCCGATCCCGACGCCGCGATCCGCTTTTACCGCCAGGTGGTGGGATGGGGCATCGAGCAGTTCCCGGGCATGCCCGACTACCGCATGTGGACGAGTGGCGGGAAGCAACGCGGCGGCGTCACGCGCCAGTCCGAGGAAGAACGGCGCCGCGGTCTCGCCCCACACTGGTTGATGTACGTCGCCGTGCCGGACGTCGACGCCACGATTCGTCAGGCTGAAGGACTCGGCGGCCGCGTGCGCATTCCCGCCAAGAGCGTCCCGGGCGTCGGGCGCTACGCGATCCTCGCCGATCCCCAGGGCATCGCCTTTTCCCTCTACACGCCGGAAACCCCGCGCCCCAGCGCCGAAGAGGCGGACATCGGCGACTTCTCCTGGCACGAGTGCGCCGCTCCCGACCCGAATTCGGCCTGGTCGTTTTACCACGCCCTGTTCGGCTGGGAAAAATCCGGCGCGATGGACATGGGCCCGGACGGGACGTACCAGATGTTCCGCCGTGGCGGCGGAAAAATCGACCTCGGCGCGTTCTACAAGCGGCCGGCGGACAAGCCCGGGACGGCGGCGTGGTTGATGTACGCGTTCGTGCGTGACGCCGATCTCGCCGCCGAGCTGGTCACCCAGCTGGGCGGCCGGGTGCTCAGCGGCCCGATGGACGTCCCGGGCGGCGGCCGCGTCGCGACGTGCGTCGATCCCCAGGGAGCGGCGTTTGCAGTGCACTCGGTAGCTGAGACGGAAAAAACGAGAAGCGTCGAGAAGAGAAGCGTCAAGAAAGAGAGCGTCAAGAAGAAAGACGTCAAGAAGAAAAACGTGAAGAAGAAGAACGTCAAGAAAAGAACCGTACGGGCAAAGGCCGCGAAGAAGAAGCGGAAGCGCTAGGCGCCCGGCGCCGCTCCCCGCTCCAGTAGTTTCCCGAACCCGGGGAGCGCGCGGCGCAGACCGCGCAGGCCGAGCACCGTCCCGAGCGCGGCCGCCACGAACACCACGGCCTCCCCCGACGTCTCGGGGAAGTCGACTCCGGTGACATTCAGACCGATGACGATCGCGACCGCGGCGAAAATTCCCGCCGCCACGCCGCTCACCACGAACGCGCGCCGCGACGCGGGCGTCCCGCGACGGCGAATCGCTGCGCAGTCCATGAGGCTGCCGACGATGCCGCCGAGCAACGACGCGGCGAAAAACAGGAGCGGCCACCCGTAGACCAGCTCGAGCGGGGCCGAGCGCAGCGGACCGCTCGTAGCCGTGATCGTGTCGCGGCCCACGCCGCTCGAACGGATGGCGGAGCCTCCCGTTTCGCCGCCCGCCAGCGCCACGATGCTCGGATCGGGAGTCCCGCGCCGCGCGCTCAGCACCACATCACGGCGCGCCGCTCCCGCCACTGTGGGCAACGAGACGTGCAGCTCGGTGCGCCCCAGCCCGAATCCTGCGAACCGCACCGTCGCCGGCTCGAGCGTGAGCAGCGTGCGGTGCACCGCAAGCCACGTAGTGATCGGGGTGAGCGTGAGCGCCGGCTGGACGAGGACGCGCAGCGAGTCGCCCGGCGTCGCGGCCGTCACCACCGCCGCCGCCGGCGGCAGGCTGGTGTGGCGGATCGGGACGTCGGCGGGATGCACTGCTCCCTCCTCGGCCGACAGGTGAAACCAGATCGGCACGGGGAGCGTGACGGTACGGCCCGGTTGCAACGTGTCGACGAGGCCGAGAGCAACGGAGCCGCGGAACGCGGTGCCGGTGAACTCGAGCGGCCCGCCTTCGACGTACGCCCGTAGCGCGAGCGGCCGGGAGGCGTGAGGATCGGCGGCGAGAAACAGAAACGGCAGAAAGCGGTGTGAGGTGTCG
>CAZXKN010000207.1:0-4071 GCA_964641815.1 uncultured Gemmatimonadaceae bacterium
ACCTGGACGAGGTCCCCATCTCCCTCTCCCTGTTCACGCCGGACCTCGATCTGTTCGACATCTCCCGCGTGGAAGTGCTGCGCGGTCCCCAGGGCACGTTGTTTGGCGCCGGGTCCCTGGGGGGGACGGTGCGCTATATCACCAACCAGCCAGTGCTCGGCGTCCGGGAGAACTTCGCCGAGACGGAGGCGAACTGGATCAACGGTGGCGGGACGGGGAACGAGGCCAAGGTCGGCTTCAACGTGCCGCTCGGTGAGCGGGCCGCGGCCCGGATCGTGGGCTACAGCAACGAGCTGGGCGGCTACATGGACGCCGTGCAGCCCAATTTGCGGGTCGATCAGAATGTCAACAGCGGGTCTCGCAGCGGGGCCCGGGCGGCGTTCCGCCTCAACCCCGCCGGACGCCTCACCATTACTCCGGGCATCGCCTTCCAGCGCGTGGACATGAACGGCTGGAACCGCATCGATACGTTCAATATTCTGGCCAACCCGTACACGACCTCGCGCCCCCCGGTGACGCTGGGCGGGCGTCGCCTGTTCACCCAGATGGCGGAGCCGTTTACCGACGACTTCCTGCTGGCCGATCTGAACGTGCACTACGATTTCGGCGGGGTCACCCTGACCTCGGTCAGTTCCTGGACGCACCGCAACGTCCTCGTGGTGCGCGACGGCGGGGCGCTGAGTGCCAGCATCCTGGGCGGCAGTATCGGGTTGCCGGAGAACATCTACACGCTCGACGCGGCGCTGAACGACGCCACCAAGACCAATGTCGCGACGCAGGAGGTGCGGCTCGCAGGCGGGCGCAACCGTTTCCGCTGGGTGCTGGGCGGGTTCTACGCCGGCAATCATCGGCACTATGGGCAGGATCTGCTGATCGCGGGGTTCGACACGCTCGCCGCGCCGATCTTCAACGCGCCCAACGGCTTCACGCGCGGTCTGCGGGCCCCGAAGGACCACCTGTTCTGGTCCGATCTGCACTACTACCTGCGGCAGACGGCGGCGTTCGGCGAAGCGACGGTGCCCGTCGGTGAACGGCTCGATCTCACCGCCGGCATTCGTTACTACAACTTCGACGAGCAGCGTGATCAGATCTTCGACGGCTTCTTCGGCAACAACAACAACGGCACCTCCCTCGTCTCGCAGCCCGGCAAGACGTCAGCGAACGGTGTGGCGCCGCGCTTCATCGCCAGCTACAAAGTGTCGGACGCGGTCACCGTGAACGCCCAGGCCTCGCGGGGGTTCCGGTTGGGCGGGATCAACGACCCCCTCAACGTTCCGGTCTGCTCGCCACAGGATCTGAATATCTTCAGTGGCCACGACTCGTGGAAAGATGAGAAGGCTTGGAACTACGAAGCGGGGATGAAAGCGCAGACCGGCCACTCCACCTTCAGCGTGTCCGCGTTCGACATGGAGGTCACCGATCTCCAGCTGACCGTCACGGCAGGCACCTGCACCTCCCGTCTCATCCTGAATGCACCGAAGGCGCGCAGCCAGGGTGTGGAGGTGGAGATCACGCTCGCGCCGGGCCAGCATTGGGATCTCGCGTTGTCCGCCGCGTTGAACAACGGCAAGCTCCGCTCCAGCCTCAAGGACGGCGCCGGGAACATCATTTCCGGGATCAAGGACGGGAATCGCCTGCCCAGCGTGCCGCAGGTCCAGCTGAGCGGCTCCGCCACCTACGGGTGGATGGTCGCGGTGGGGTCGCGGGCGTTCGTCAGCGGCAGCTACCAGTACACCGGGTCGCGGTACACGCTGATCGACGACGAAGCGCCGGGGTTCGGCACCGTGAACCTGAATTCGTACGCCCCGCACACCATCGGCGGACCGCTCACCCAGTCCACCTTCACGTTCGATCCGCTGCTGCCCGGGTACAGTCTCGTCAACCTGCGGCTCGGCCTCGCGCGCGACCGGTGGGAGGCCGCCGTATTCGCGACGAACCTGACCGATACCCGCGCATTCCTCGCGCTCGATCGCGAGCGTGCCACGCTGGCGCGCGTCGGCTATCTGACCAATCAGCCGCGCACGATGGGAGTGTCGTTGCGGTTCAGCTACTGAGCACGCCAGTACTCCGCTTCGAGAGCATCCACCACGCGCCAGGTCTTCGCCGAGAAGGGCGAAGGCCTGGCGTGTACGCGTTCCGCCGCCGCATACGTCCGGAAGAATGCGGCCGGGTCGCGGATCCCCGGAAAGAGCGAGTCCACGCCGAACGTCTGGATGATCTCGCGCGCGATGTAGGCCCCATTGGGATGGCCGTTCGACCAGAGCAGCATCTGCGCACTCATGCCGAGGTCGCCCATGTTGCGCGGGTCGTCGGCAATGGCGCTCACCAGCGAATCGAACTGGCGTAGCGTCTGCCGCGTGTGCGCGTACTCGACGTTGTAGCGCGCCACGTACGAGGCCATCGCGGGAATCGGACTCACGAAGGGATAGGGTTTGTCGATTTGATCGGCGATGCCTTCGTTGCGGGCGTTGTAGAGCGCGTCGCGTAATGCGGCGTCCGGGGCCGGGGGCCCAGGCGGCACGGGCCGGTTGAGGCGATTGAGGTACGTATGGTGGAATTCATGCGCCAGGATCGCGATGAGCGGGACCCGCTCCGCGTACAGCAGGTCGATGACGACTCCCTGCGGGAGGGAATAGGCATCGTCCTTGAACACGGCGAACGCTACGAGCGGAGGGCTGCCGTGCGACGTCGCGCCCGGGGGCAAGAGCCGGGCGGCTCGGACGACCGCGTCGGCGATCGGCGTCCCGCGCGCGAGCGAGTCGCGTAGCGCCACGAGCGCCCGACGCTCCCGCGCCGCAAGCGCCAGGTGGGCGAGCCGCAGCGCGTGATCGCTCGAATCGGCAACGAGCCGCACGAAATCGGCGTGACGCGCCGGGCGGAACGTCAACTCGAGGTCTCGCCGCATGACCGGGCCGAGGTTCGTTTCGGCCAGGCGATACCCCGGCGCCGAAAGCAGCGCACGCCACTGGTGCTCGGTCGGCTCGGCGTCGGTGGAGAGGATGTCGACGATCTTCCAGAACTGATCCACTCCCGAGAAATCGAGCCCGGTGGCCGGCAGGACGCGGGTTGGGGCGGAGGCAGCCTGCGCCCGAACGGCCGGCGGAAGCGTCGCCGTGAGGGAGAGTACCGTCGCCGGCAGGAAGGCAAAGTGGAGGCGGAGTCTGGGCATGTTCGCTCGGATACCGCGATGCGCTGCAGGGTTGTAGAAGGTCGGCGGAGCGTTCAGCGGCACGACGGGCAAGACCGGGAATTGTCAGAGGAGGCCGTCGACGGCCAATTAGACCTTCAGCTCGCGCGTCATTTCGATCATCGTGCGGCGGAACCCCGCCTGGGCGAACATGCGCTCCGCCACCGTATTCCCTTCGGCGGTCGTCAGGACGACGCGCGGCACGCCTCGCGCTTTCAGGAAAGCCAGGGCCGCCTCCAACAGCAAGCGGCCGATGCCGCGACCGCGAGACTCCTGATCGACGAAGACGTCGTGCACGACGCCCGCCGGTCCCCGGAGCGCCATGTAATCGTAGCCCTCGACGGCGGCGTAGGCGTAGCCGATCACGTCTCCGTTCTCGTCCGCTACGAGGACCGCGACGTCAGGCCTGCCGAGCTGCGTCTCCAGGAAGGACGCATAGTCCAGGGGCGTCCGGGCCCGCGTGGCGAGGAAGCGCTGGGCGTCGAGGTTGTAATGCGCCTCGACGAGGAGCGCGCCGAGCCTGCCGATGCGGGGCAGGTCGGCCGCCGTCGCCGGGCGGACGATGACGGTGGGGGCGGTGCCGGTCGACGACTCAGGTGGCGTCATGAGAACAATGTACTGCATGCCTACAGACGTAGTCGCTGTGCAAGAGATCGGCGCTCGGCTCGCAATCCCGCATACGGCGGCCGCCCTCGGAACTGATCAGGCGGGCGGCTCCGCGCTCAGAACCCGCTCCACTTCAGCCAGGCGCGGCTCGATCTCGATCGGCCGGTTGGCGCGCCGCGGCGGCGGTTCAGTCTCCTGGTGGTACTGGGTCACGACCCCCGGGTCCTTGAGGACGTGTCCCGTGAGGATCGCCACGACGCGGTCGCGCTTCCGAATCA
>CAZXKN010000208.1:0-5831 GCA_964641815.1 uncultured Gemmatimonadaceae bacterium
ACGGCGCAGGGATAGCCGCCCAGGAAGTACAGCCACAGCGCTTCGGACTGATACATCGGGAGCATGACGCCGCCATGCTCGAGCCAGCGCGGTGGAACCTTGTTGGGAAAGTCGTCGACGTGGCGTACGGGGAAGCGTCCCAGTCCCGGCGGGAGCCGATAGGTGCGCTCGTCGTCGGGAATGCGCAGGGTCCGCTGAAAGTCGATCGACAACCGCGCGTCCTCGTGGACCTCGGGAAACGTGAAGACGAGTTTGTTCTCTCTCAGCTCGATCATGGTTGTCCTCCCATCTACCATTTTCCGTCCCGCACCTCGCGCACCAAGCGCAACACCGCGTGATCCGGCATCCGCCGCAGCTCGCGAATCAACGAGGCGAAGACCTCGGGACGCCGGCGGATGGCGTCCTGCAGATCCGAAGAGACTTTTCCCGCCAGGGCGAGCAGGACGTCCGCATCCTGGCCCAGCTCGCGCGCCAGGGCGACGATCTTGGCCTCGGACGGCGGCGGCACGTCGCCGCGCTCGACCTTGCTGAGAAACGAGGGCTCGACCCCGATGCGCTGCGCCACCTGGCGCACGGAGTAGCGGTCGTCCTGCTCGCGCAGCTCTTCACGGCACTTGCGGACGAAGTCTCCGAACCCCTTCGGCATTGTGGAGTATGTACTACTTAGTACACATAGTCAAGAAAGACCGCCGGGCCTATACTGGCAGCCGCTATGGATGAGCTGAAGGCGCTGCGCGCCCTGGCCACGGAGCTGGGGGTCCACACCCGCTACACCGACGGACTCGGGAAGAAGGTGACGGTGGGGCCCGAGACGCTGATTCGTGTCTGCGCGGCATTGGGCGCTCCGGTCACCGCCTCCACCGACGCCGGCAAGGTACTGCACGAGTACCGCACGACCCACACCGGTGGGCTGTCGCCTGTCATTGTCGCGTGGAACGGCGTCGTTCCCCCTCCACAGCGGAAGGCCGCTTCGCCACGCCGAGAAGGAGATGAGGAGCGGCGGAGACACGGGCGAGAGGTCCAACTCGAGAGCGGTGAGACCGTCCCACTCGATGGCCGCACCCTCCCCATGGGCTATCACCGACTCGCTGTCGGCAACAAGACCTGCACCGTGATCTCGGCGCCGACCGAGGCGTGGCGCCGGCCGGGCTCCCATCGCAGCTGGGGCGTCGGCACGCAGCTCGCGGCGCTGCGATCGAAGCGCAGCCGCTCCGTCGCAGACCTCAGGGACCTCGAGTCGCTGTGTCGCTGGCTGCGCGAGCGCGGCGGCGACCTCGTCACGGCACTCCCCCTCCTTCCCACGTTCAACTCCAACCATCCGGAACCGAGTCCCTATTCACCGGTGAGCCGGCTGTTCTGGTCGGAGCTGATGCTCGACCTCGAGGACGGGCACACGCCGGTCGGCGACGTCACGACACTCGACGTGACACGCGCCGACGCCGAGGTGCGTGCGGCGCTCGCCGGCCGCCCGATCCCTGACGCCGCGCGGAACGACGGCGAGCTGGTGCGCTACGCCCATTTCCGCGGGGCCCAGAAACGGTTGGGCAGAAACTGGCGCGATTGGCCGGCTGAAGCGCGTGCCGGGAAACTCGGTGTCGAGCATCTCGACGTCGACGAAGAGCGGTTTCATCTCGTGGCGCAGGCGCTGGTGCGCCAGCAGCTGCAGGAGCTGCGCGAGCGGCTCGATCCGACGGGCATGCGGCTGGGACTCGATCTCGCGGTCGGCGTCCACCCTGACGGCTATGACCCATGGTCGCGCCAGACGCTGTTCTGTGATGGCATGTCGGTGGGTGCGCCGCCCGATCCCGGGTTTCCGAGCGGTCAGGATTGGGGTTTTGCGCCGGTTCTCCCCGCGGCGTCGCGGCTCGAGGGGCATCACTATCTCGCGGCGTCGATCGGCCACCAGGCCTCGCTCGCCGGGGTGCTGCGCGTCGATCATGTCATGGCATGGACGCGGCTGTACGTGATCCCGCACGGCCTGCCGCTCGCCGAGGGGACGTACGTCAGCTATCCCGCCGAGGAGCTGTTCGCGATTCTCACACTCGAGTCGCACCGCCACCATTGTGAGATCGTGGGCGAGAACCTGGGGACCGTTCCTCCGGAGATCGACGAGGCGCTGCCGCGGCACAAGATCTGGGGCATGTATCTGGCCGAGTTCCAGGACTGGAAGGGGAAGAAGGAAGAGGCGCCGGCTCCGCCGACCGAGCGCGACATGGCACTGATCGGCACGCACGACACGCCGACGTTCGCTGGGTGGCTCAAGGGCGCGGACATCGGCGAGCGGGTGCAGTATCGCCTGATGGGAGAGGATGGGGCGCCGGCGGAGTACACGGCGCGGGAGGTCCAGCGTGAATGGATCGCCAAGCGGCTGGAAAGATCGCCCGACGACCAACGAGCGCTGCTCGCCGCATTGCTCGAGTGGCTGGGCCGCTCCCCGAGTCCCCTCGTCGTGCCGTGGCTCGAGGACCTGTGGCTCGAGGACCGGGCGGTGAACCTCCCGGGGACGCCGTCATCGGTGCGTCCCAACTGGCAGCGTCCCATGCGTCTCACGCTCGACGAGGTCTTCGCGAACGCCGACATTGCAGCACTGGTCCGTACGCTCGAGCGGGCGCGCCGGCCCTAACCCTCACGGGAGTATCCATGGCCTCACCTGCCGCCATACGAACCAAGCCGCTGCTCTCGTTCGGGCAGATCTGGAACATGAGCTTCGGCTTCCTCGGCATTCAGTTCGGCTTCGCGCTGCAGAACTCGAACGTCAGCCGGATCTTCGAGACGCTCGGGGCCAAGGTCGAGAACATCCCGATCCTGTGGATCGCGGCCCCGGTCACGGGGCTCATCGTCCAGCCGATCATCGGCTACTTCTCCGACCGCACGTGGAACCGGTTGGGGCGGCGGCGGCCGTACTTCCTCACGGGGGCGATTCTCGCGTCGCTGGCGCTCGTGATGATGCCCAACTCCCCGGCTCTCTGGGTGGCGGCGGGGATGCTGTGGATCATGGACGCGTCGATCAACATCTCGATGGAGCCGTTCCGGGCGTTCGTGGGCGACAATCTGCCGGCGGCGCAGCGGGTCACCGGGTTCGCGATGCAGAGCTTCTTCATCGGAACCGGCGCCGTGGTCGCCTCGATGCTGCCGTGGATGCTCACGAATTTCTTCGGCGTGGCGAACGAAGCGCCCGCCGGTCAGATCCCCGAGTCGGTGCGGTTGTCGTTCTACCTCGGGGCCATCGTGTTCTTCTGCGCCGTGGGATGGACGGTGATCAGCTCGAAGGAGTACTCCCCGGAGGCGATGGCGTCGTTCGAGGAGAACCGCACGCGCGAGAGCCACGTCGCCGTGCGGCGGACGGCGGCGGAATACGCCGCCAACGGGGGGCGACAGGTCGGGCTGGGATGGATTCTCGTCGCGGTGGGCGCCCTGTTCAGCGGCCTTCTCGTGTATCTGAAGGTCTTCGAGGTGATGATTCTCTCGGTGGGGATCGCGGTCGCGGGCCTGCTGCTGATCGCAGGCGGGTCGATGCAGCGGAGCGGGCGGACCGACAACGGCTTCGTCACGATCCTCAACGACTTCCTCGACATGCCGCGCACGATGAAACAGCTCGCCTGGGCGCAGTTCTTTTCGTGGTTCGCGTTGTTCGCGATGTGGATCTATACCACCGCCGCCGTGACGAGCCACATCTACGGCACCAACGACACGACGTCGCAACTCTACAACGACGGCGCCAACTGGGTCGGCGTCTGCTTTGCCGTGTACAACGGCGTCGCCGCATTGGCCGCGTTCGCCATTCCGCCGCTGGCCAAGTGGTCGTCCCCCAAGCTCGCGCACGTCGTGTGCCTCATCTGCGGCGCGATCGGGTTGCTCTCGATCTCCATCGCCACCGGACCGCGTTTCCTGATCGGCTCGATGGTCGGGGTAGGGATCGCCTGGGCCAGCATCCTGTCGATGCCGTACGCGATTCTCACGGGCTCGCTGCCGCCGTCGAAGCTCGGGTATTACATGGGGGTCTTCAACTTTTTCATCGTGATTCCGCAGATCGTGGCGGCCGCGGTGCTCGGCGCCATCGTCAAGTATTTCTTCGCTGGAGCGGCGATGTACGCCCTGTTCATCGGCGGTGGGTCGCTCGTGCTGGCGGCGGTGTTGATGCTCAGGGTGAGGGAAGAGTAGGTGACTCCCCCTCTCCCGAAGGGAGAGGGGGCCGGGGGGTCAGGACTAACGCGCGCGAGGGGAGCATTAGTTGACCCCGGGGCATCGCCCCGGGGCTAGCCCACCCATGGCCAAGCATCTCTCTCCTTATCGGTGCATTTGCCCGGTTGCTGTTAACAATATTCGGTAAACTCAACGTCCAAAGTGTCTTAATACTTGACAATTCGAGTATACCAAGGTAGACATCGCGTATGATCGATATCCATTGCTACAACTGTGGCGGGTTTATCGGCGATCCGAGCAAGGTGTCGCATCGAGTGCCGGGTAGCATGCTGCACAAGACTTCCGGGGCGCCCCCCACCAGCGCCTTGTGTACCTGCACGCCACCCGTTCTGTACGGCCCCGCGGCTGGGCGCGCGCAATCAGCCGGCCAGGCGCGACTCAACTAGCTGGGAGGCAGAATGGAAACGAATCTCATGGCACCGATCACGATCCAGCGCTTTCTCAAAGAGCTGGAGAAGCTAAAGAAAGACACGGACGAGGGCACGCTGCAGCCCGAGGACTACGATGGACGGCTGGCCCGTGTGATTCGAGAATTGCGTGAGCGGGGCCTGGATGCCGATCGCGCCGTTGCCACCGCGGCGCTCACCGAAGCCGTGACGCGGGGAGTCATCTCGTCTCCGACCGAGGCTCATATCCGGAACCGGCTCGGCTTGGTGTAGCCCACCGCTGCGCAGTCTCCGTCTGGACAACACCGAGGGGTCGTGGATAATTGTCCACGGCCCTTTCGCGTTGAATGTCGCTCTCAGCGACAGCAGCCGAGTCGCGGGTTTACCCGCGAAAACATCGAGGGGCCGTGGATAAGCTCCACGACCCCTCACGCGTGACTTGGTGCACGCAGGACCCTCACAAGGTAAGCCGAGTTTGGCGAGGACAACCTTGAATGTCAAGCCAGGGTGCGGGTGGTGGGACTCGAACCCACATGGGCTTGCGCCCCGGACCTTGTGAGGGCCCTGCGTCTACCAATTGCGCCACACCCGCCCCTCGTCAGCAATTGGCGTCAATGGCATACGGACGCAGCCCACAAGAAGCCGTGCCGCTGGCGATACAAGTTTGGTGTGAGTAATGGTGGGGGTGTCATCGTATTCACGCGGCCAGAACCAAATCAGTGCACGTTTCAATACTCCGAGGTCCCTCGGCGGCTTCTCAGGGAGAAGAAATGAATAGAGATCGTCTCGCCATTCTGGCATTCTCTCTGTTCACCTCCACGGCACTTGCAGCGCAAGCGCCGGCACGCGCAACCCCGACAGGCTTCGATCCCGCCCGCCTGCACCGTATCGACACCTGGATGCAGGCCTACGTGGACTCGAACCAGATCGGCGGGGCCGTGGGCCTCGTGCTGCGTGATGGGCGCGTCGTCTACGAGCACGCGGTGGGGTGGATCGACAAGGAGTCGGGCCGCCGCATGACGACGAATGCGCTGTTCCGCATCGCGTCGCAATCGAAGGCTGTAGCCACCGTCGCGCTGCTCTCGCTCGTGGAGGAAGGGGAGGTCGCCGTCGACGATCCGGTGAGCCGCTGGATCCCGGCGTTCGCACACACGACCGTCGCGGTGAAGAGCGACACCGGACCTGCCATCGTCCCCGCCAAGCGGGCCATCACGATCCGCGACCTGCTCACCCACACCTCAG
>CAZXKN010000209.1:0-7921 GCA_964641815.1 uncultured Gemmatimonadaceae bacterium
GGTAGCCAGGAGCGCAAACTCGAACATGTGCGGCGGCTGTTAACGAGTGGAATCCGACGGGATGCGCAGTCCAATGGTCCGGACGAGCTGCAGGAACCGCGCATTGCGGTGCAGCGGATCGAAGATCGGATCGGCGGCGAGAAATGGAAGGTAAAAGGAGCGCTCGTCGCGACCGCGCTCCAGCCAGTCGAGCGCCCGTGCGGTGTCGCCCAGTCCGATGGCGACCATGGCCATCGCCTCAGGGTCGATGTAGCGCTCGCGCGCGCGTTGCTCGAGGCGCCGTTGCATTGCCAGCGCCTCCGCACGATGGCCCGCCATGCCGTAGGCGTACCCCAGCGTCCCCCCGCCCAGATGCCCCGCCTGAAGATCAAACGCCGTCGTCGGGAGCACCGCGAACGCCTCCGGAAACTGGTGTTGCTGCACGAGCACGCGCCCCAGCTCGGCTCGCGCACTGGTGTTGCTGGAGTCGAGGTCCAGCGCCTGCCGCAGCTCGGTCGCCGCTTCGTCGAAGCGGTGCAGATAGTACAGCGATGTCCCCAGTCGGGCGTTGATGATGGGCGACAGGGGGTTGAGCTGCTGCGCCGTGCGGACCTCGCGCAGTCCGTCCTCGAGCTGCCCCTGAGCGACGTAGTACCAGGCATGGAAGAGGTGGGTCCGCGGCTCGACCGAATCCAGCGCGAGTGCCTGGTCGAACGCGCGCGCCGCGGCGGTCCAGTCCCAGTCATGAAAGACGCTGATAATGCCGAGCGACGTGTACGCCTCTGCGAGCGTGCTGTCGAGCGCGAGCGCGCGTTGCGCGGCACGCTTCGCTTCAGGATACGCATCTGCCGGTCGCGCATCGCCGAACGCCGGCAGCATGCTGAAGACGTCGGCGAGCCCCGCCCAAGCGCGGGCGTAATTCGAATCGAGTGCGATCGCCTGCTCGAAGAACCCCAGCGCCCGGTGCAGCGGTACCGCCCCTGCCGCGCGCTCGTTCCAGAACCAGCGCCCCTTCAGGTAGAGATCATAGGCCTCGAGATTCTCCGTCGCCCTGCGTACGAGCGGCCGGACGTCTCCCGCGAGCCGCACCTGCAGCGCCCGGGCGACGGCCTGAGAAATCTCGTCCTGGACAGCAAACACGTCCTTGGGGTCGCGCCGGAAGGTGTCGGACCAGAGCACGTAGCCGTCGGCAGCGTTGATGAGCCGCACGTTCACCTGCAGGACCGAGCCGGCGCGTTGGAAGCTGCCCTCGAGCAATGTGGCTGCGTGCAGGCGCGCGCCGATCGCCCGACCGTCCAGCCTGGAGTTTTCGGAGGCGAAGACGGACATCCGCGAGGCAACGCGGAGCCTGGGCACCTGGGATAGCGCTTCGATCAGCGCCTCGGTCATCCCGTCGGAGCGGATCTGGTCTTCCTGTGCGCCACTCTGATTGACGAGTGGCAGGACGGCGATGGACCGGTCAGTGGGAGCGGGCGCCTGCCGCAGGCGGGTCACGAGCACCGTCGCGAAGGTCGCCGCGAGCACCGCGGCCACCGCCCACCAGAGCGTGCGTGGGACGCGTCTCGGCCCGCCGACCGGCGCGCTCCCCGCCAATACCGAGCTGAACTCCGCGCCGCTCGCAAACCGCTCGGCCGGCGTTTTGGCGAGGGCGCGCTGGACCGCCAGATCGAGCGCCGGGGGTGTGTCGGCGCGCGTGCGGCGCAGCGAGGGGACGCGCTCGTTCGCCTGTCGGGCCAGGATCGCCAGCACCGTTGGCCCATCGAACGGCGGCTCTCCGGCGAGCATCTCGTAGAGTACGCAGCCGAGCCCGTACAGATCGCATCGCCCGTCTACCGGATCGCCCGCGATCTGCTCCGGGCTCATGTAGGCCGGGGTGCCGACCGAGATGCCGGTCTGTGTGATACTGTCGGGCGCCGCGATGCTGATGGCACGCGCGATTCCAAAATCGGCCACCAGCGCATGGCCTTGCTGCAGGAGAATGTTCTCCGGCTTGATGTCGCGGTGCACGACACCCTGGCGGTGCGCATAGTCGAGCGCGTCGGCCACTTCGCGGGCGATCAGCACGGCATCCGCAACGGGCAGGCGACCCTCGCGCGCGAGGCGCGCCCGCAACGATTCGCCGTCGACGAAGGGCATCACGTAATACAAGAGCCCGTCGCCTGCCCCCGAGTCGAACAACGGTACGATGTGCGGGTGCGAGAGACGGGCGGCGATCTGGATCTCGCGCAAAAAACGCGATCCGCCGAGCGCCGCGGCGACGTCCGGCCGAAGCACTTTGATGGCGACTGCCCGTCCGTGGCGGGTATCCTGAGCCAGGTACACCACGGCCATGCCGCCGCTGCCCAGCTCCCGCTCGACCCGGAAGCGATCGGCGAGCGCCGCGCGGACGTGGCCCAGGTCGTCAGTCGTCACGGGACAAACATCACACCATCGCTACACGATGGCCATCGCGTCGCCGTACGAATAGAAGCGGTAGCGCTCGCCGATCGCCTCCCGGTAGGCCCGCATCACGGACTCATATCCGCCGAAGGCGCACACCAGCATCAACAGGGTGGAGCGGGGGAGGTGGAAATTCGTCACCAGCGCGTCGACGGCGCGGAACGCATACGGCGGTCGGATGAACAGCGCAGTCTCGCCGGAGCTTGCCGCGATGCGGCCGGCCGCGTCCGCGACGGTCTCGAGCGTCCGTACCGTCGTCGTCCCGACCGCCCAGCGGCGGCCGCCGGCGTCGCGCCGCTCGTTGATCGCCCGCGCTGCCGCCGCGCTGACGACGTAGCGCTCGGCGTGCATCGGGTGGGCATCGAGGTCCTCCACCCGGACCGGCTTGAAGGTGCCGAGGCCGACGTGCAGGTCGAGCGTGGCGACGCCCGAGCCGCGTGCGCGGATCTGGTCGAGCAGCGCGGTCGTGAAGTGCAGGCCCGCCGTCGGCGCGGCGATCGACCCGTCGTGCTCGGCGTACACCGTCTGGTAGCGCTCGCGGTCGACGGCGTTCGGCGTGTGATGGATGTAGGGGGGCAGGGGAGCCAGACCATAGCGCGCGAGCGTCGCCGGTCCGTCGAGCGCGCCGACGAAGCGGATGCGCCTGAGACCGCCGCCCAGAATCCCCACGACGAGGACCAGGCTGTCAGGCCCGATCCGCACCGTCCGTCCCACCTTGAGCTTGCCGCCGGGATGGCCGAGCGCCAGCCAGTCGCCATCGGGTCGTTGCTCGACGACGAGCAGCTCGGCGGGACCGCCATGCTCACGCACGCCGACGAGCCGGGCCGGGACGACGCGCGACGCGTTGAGGACGAGCACGTCGCCGGGCGCGACGAGACCGGGGAGATCGGTGAACCGGCGATGGGTGATCGCGCCGCTCGAGCGGTCGAGGACGAGCAGGCGCGACGCGGAGCGCTCGGCGAGCGGCTCCTGGGCGATCAGATCCGGGGGGAGGTCGTAGTCGAAGTCAGTAGTTCGTAAACCCCGGGGCATCGCCCCGGGGTCAGCCGCTCGAGGCCGGTTCGGCTCGTCTGACCCCGGGCCGACGGCCCGGGGTTCAGGCATCAAAGATGTTCGCCTGCTCCCCGGTGTTTCTTGCGGGCGGTGGAAACCCGAAATGCCGGTACGCGTTCGCCGTAGCGCAGCGGCCGCGTGGCGTGCGCGCCAGGAATCCCTGCTGCATCAGGAACGGCTCGTAGACTTCCTCGAGCGTTCCCGGATCCTCGCTAACGGCGGCGGCGATCGTCGTGAGTCCCACCGGGCCTCCGTCGAACTGCTCGATGATCGTCTTCAGAATGCGGGCGTCCATGTCGTCGAGACCGAACTCGTCGACGTCGAGCCGTTTCAATGCCTCGGCCGCGACGGCTGCCGTGATCTTGCCGCCGGCGCGCACCTGGGCGTAGTCACGCACCCGCTTCAGCAGACGGTTGGCGACGCGCGGCGTCCCGCGGCTGCGCCGGGCGATTTCGGCGATGCCGGCCGGATCGGTTGCGACGCCGAGGATGCCGGCCGACCGGCTGACGATCTGGACAAGGTCGTCGGGCGGATAGTAATGGAGCCGCTCCACCAATCCGAAGCGCGCGCGCATCGGCGGCGTCAGGAGCCCGAAGCGGGTCGTCGCCCCGATCAGCGTGAAGCGCTCGATCTGCATGGGGATCGTCTGCGCGTGCGGCCCGTCGGCGATGCGCACGTCGACGCGGAATTCCTCCATCGCGGGATAGAGAAACTCCTCGAGCGCGGGTCGCAGGCGATGGACTTCGTCGATGAACAGGATGTCGCCGGAATTGAGGCCCGTCAGCATGCCGACGAGGTCGCCGGGGCGCTCGAGCACGGGCCCGGAGGTCGTCCGGATCTGCACGCCCATCTCGCGCGCCATGAGAAGGGCGAGGGTGGTCTTGCCGAGCCCGGGGGGTCCGAAGAAAAGGGTATGGTCGAGCGGTTCCTTGCGCTGCTTGGCCGCGTCGATCGCGATCTGCAGCGATTCCTTGACCTTCGCCTGCCCGACGAATTCCTCGAGGTTCGACGGGCGTAACGCGGCGTCGGTGACGCGCTCGTCGGGGAGGGCCTCCGGCGTAGTGACTTCGGCCCGCGTCATTTTCTAGAGCGGCCGAGCGCGCCACCGCACCGGGCGCGGGTCGCTTTCGATTTCGTGCTTCGCATGACAGGAGACGCAGGCGTCCTTTGTCTGCGTGACGCCGCGCGGCAGCAGCTTGCGGTTGGTCACCCCGCAGCGCGTGCAGATCCATTCAGCGGTTACGGAGTCGGTCGCAGTCGTCATGGGCTCACTTGGTCGTCAGGGCATGGAGCGCGCGGCGCACCAGCGCTTCAGCATCGGCGTCGCCGCCGTCTCCGGCCAGCGCCTGGCGCAGCGCCCGCTCGGCTTCCGTTCCCCCATACCCGAGGCGCTCGAGCGCCGCCAGGGCGGCGCGGGCGGGAGCGTCGAGTGGGGCGGGCTGGCCGCCCACAAGCTCGCCGAGCTTGTCCGAGAGTTCAAGCGCCAGACGCTCGGCCAGCTTGCGGCCGACCCCGGAGACCGAGGACAGCGTAGCGAGATCCTTCTTCTGAATGGCCTTGGCACCGCGCTCCGCGCCGAGCGTCGAGAGAAAGGCGATCGCGATTCTCGGCCCCACGCCGTTCACCGTGAGCAGCCGCTGGAACAGGCGCCGCTCGCTCTCGTCAAGAAAGCCGTACAGCGACCATCCGTCCTCGCGGACGACCAGCTCGGTGGCGAGCGTTACCGCAGCGCCGATCCCGGGCAAGCGCTCCATGACGCCCAGCGGAACGGTGACCTCGTACGCAATGCCGCCCGCTGTCTGCACCACGACCCGGTCCGCGGTCTTGGCGGCGAGGCTGCCGGCAACGGCCGCGATCACGAGCGGATGACGTGCGTGAGCGCTACCGCCACGCCGTCGGCGGCGTCGGAGGGCCGCGGCGCGTGCTTCAGCCGCAACAGGCGTGCGACCATCGCGGCGACCTGCGACTTCGGCGCAGCCCCCGCGCCCACGACCGACTTCTTGACCGTGGCCGGGGCGTATTCGCTGATCGCGAGTGCGTGCTGCTGGGCCGCGAGCAGGACCACGCCCCGCGCATGTCCGAGCACGAGCGTCGTGCGCACGTTCTTATGGTAGAAAGCGTCTTCGAGCGCGAGGGCGGTCGGCCGGTGGCGCTCGATCAGCTGGACGATGCCGTCGTGCAGCTGTGCCAGACGTCGGGGGAGGGGGCTGCGCGTCGTGAGGCGAATGACGCCGCATTCGATGAGACGTCCGAAGCCCGGGGTGCCGTTGCCGTATTCCACGACCCCGTAGCCGGTGACCGATGTGCCCGGGTCGATCCCCAGGACCCTCACATCACCCGCCGACCTCGGCCATCGCCTCGGCGTCGATGTCGAAGTTGGAGGAGACCTTCGCCACGTCGTCCAATTCCTCGAGCGCCTCCATGAGGTTGAGCAGCTTCTTGGCGTCCGCGCCCTCGACTTTGACCGTGCTCTTGGGAATCAGCGCCAACTCGGCGCTCTGGATCGGGAGGCGCTTCTTGGTGAGCGCGTCCTGGACGGCGTGAAACCGGGCGGCCGGCGTCGTGACGACGAACGAGTCGGCGTCCCGCTGGAAATCGTCGGCCCCGGCGTCGAGCGCCGCTTCCATCGCGGTGTCCTCATCGACCTTGGCGGCGTCGAGCTGGATCTGTCCCTTGCGGTCGAACATCCACGATACCGAGTTGGCCGCGCCCAGGTTGCCGCCGTTGCGGGAGAACTGATGCCGGATTTCCGCCACCGTCCGGTTCGGGTTATCGGTCGTCGCCTCGATCAGGATCGCGGCGCCGCCCGGGCCGTACCCCTCGTACGTGACTTCCTGATACTGTATTCCCTCGAGCTCGCCGGTCCCCTTCTTGACCGCCCGGTCGATATTGTCGGCCGGCATGTTCTCGGCCTTGGCCGCGTCGATCGCGGTGCGGAGCCGGGGGTTACCCGCGGGATCGCCCCCGCCGGCTTTGGCGGCAATCGTGATTTCCCGGATGAGCCGTGTGAACAGCGCGCCCCGCTTGGCGTCGGTGACCGCTTTCTTCCGCTTGATCTGCTTCCACTTGCTATGACCGGCCATACACCCGAGCCCCGTTGGATGACCCTAACATAGCGAACTCCTTGACCGTCGGGGCACGCCACGGGTAGGATAGGCGACCATGCGCGCAACCCTGATGCTGGTGATGCTCACTGCCGTCGCGGCGTGCAATCGCCCGCAACCTCCGGACACGCGGGCGATGCTGCGCAAGAGCCTGCAGGGTGTCCTGGTCTATCCGCGGTCGACGCTGGTCGACGTCACGAGCGGCAGCGACGCCGCGCAGGTCACGCTCACCACCCTCGATTCCGTGTCGGTCGTGGCCTCCTGGTTCCGGTCGGAGCTGAACCTCAACGGCTGGGCGCTGCAGAGCGACGTGACGAACGGGGATGGGTCGATCGCCATCGTGGCGCAGAAAGGAAGCCGCCCGCTGTGGATTACGCTGCGGCCCAACGTAGGCGGTCCCGGCTCGACCTATAACGTCATCGGCGCCGTCGTGTCGGGGGATTCGTTGGTTGTGGCCGACTCGGTTGCCGGGCCTACAGGCCCGGCTCGGCGCTAACGCGACGCGCCATGAATGGCGCGGTGCACGCGTCCCCGGCTAACGAACTGATTCGATGCGGTAGATCCGTCCCGACGCCATCACGACGTACACCTCACCGGCCGCGTCTTCGCCGAACGACACCGGATTGTCGTTGATCAGCGGTGACGCGAGCGCGGGGTACGGCTCGATCAGACTCGCGCCGCTGAATTTCAGCGAGCGCACCCACCCGGCGCAGAAGTCCCCATAGAAATAGGTCCCTTGGAGCTCGGGGAATGCTGTGCCGCGATAGACGTAGCCACCCATGACGGCGCACGCGGGTGCATGGTGGTACTCCAGCACCGGCGGCACGAGTCCGGTCGTATCGCACGCGATAAACGGCTGATAGCAGTGATTCCCTTCGGCGAACGGCCACCCGAAGTTGTTGCCGCCAACCACCGGCCCCGGCAGGTAGTCGACCTCCTCCCACTCCGCCTCGCCCACGTCGCCGAACCACAAGTCGCCCGTCTTGCGATCGAAGCTCCAGCGCCACGGATTGCGTACGCCCAGCTGCCAGATCTCGGGACGCCATCCGGCTCGGCCCACGTAGGGGTTGTCGGTCGGGATCGCGTACGGCGTACCCGCGTCGACGTCGACGCGCAGCATCTTGCCGATCAGCGACGTGCTGTCCTGCGCGTGACTCAAGGGATCGCCCCCGGCGGGGCCGTCGCCCAGCGCGATGTAGAACTTCCCGTCGGGACCGAAGCCGACCTGGCCGCCGTACAGCACGGCGTTCGAATCCTGCGCCTGGGCCAGGATGACGCGCACCGGCGCGGGGTCGGCGTGGTCGAACGAGGCGTCGGCGTGGTACTCCACGACGCGCGTGTTGCCG
>CAZXKN010000210.1:0-9347 GCA_964641815.1 uncultured Gemmatimonadaceae bacterium
GGCGTGGCGCAGCCGCTCGCGATCGTCTCCGCCCGCCGCCCCGTCGCGATCGAGCCGGGCGAGACCGGCGGCGGCGCTGTCGAGCTGCCCGTCGGCGATCAACCCCTCGACCATCGCGAGCTGGGCCAGCGCCAGCGCATCACGCGGCGCCGACGGATCGGCCGCCAGCTTGATGAGGATCGCGCGCGCTGCCGCGCGATCGCCGGCGTCGAGCAGCGCCCGGGCGGCGTCGGCGCGGGCCTGCGCCCCCATCGGTCCCGGCAGCAGGTCGGCGAGCCGGGCGAGCGCCAGGCCGCGCACCCGCCGGACGGCGGGCGACGCTCCCGCCGCGCGCGCGGCGAAGCGGCGCAGCGCCATCGCCGCCTCCGGCGTCGGCGGATCGAGCGTGCCCACGAGGACGTCCCAGCCGCGATCGGGCTGGCCCCATCCGAGCAGCAGCTCCGCTGCGATGCGCCGCGCCGTGGGCGTCGCCGCGCTGGTGGTGAGGGTGCGGATCACACGATCGCGCTGGTCGGCAGGGGCGTCGTCGAGCTGGCTCACCGCGTTGGGAAGCTGTGACGCGTTTGCGTCGGCCGCGCCGGCCCACTCGAAGGCCGCGGTCTGCCAGTCGCCGGTGCGCTGGCCGAGCTCGGCCAGCTCGATCGCGAGCGCCGCGGGGGTGCCCAGGGTGCGGCGGCCCAGCAGCAGCACGTTGCGGGCGTCCTCGAACCGCTGGTGGTCCTCGAGCGCGATGGCCCACTCGCGCCACGGTGCAGGATCGCCGGGACGGGCCGCCACCCAGCGGCGCACCAATGCCGCGGCGCTGTCGCGCATGTCGAGCGCGGTGTAGGTGCGCAGCGCGACGCTGCGCACGCCGCTCGTGGTGTCGACGGTCAGGGCGCGCTGGGCAAGCGGCAAGAGCTCGACGATGCGGCCGAGCGGCGTCAGCACGCGCTCGAGTCCGAGCAGCGCCGGGAGATTCGCCGGCTCGCCGCGCAACACGCTGAAGTAGAGCGTCGCCGCCTGATCGGCGTGGCCCTGCCGCTCGAGCTCGAATCCCTGGCTGATCGCCTGCGCACCACCCGCCGCAGGTACGACGAGTGTCAGCGCGAGAACGACAATGTGACGACTACTTACTGGGCGGCGCATTGAGCAGCCGGAAATACTCGAGCACCATGCGCCGCTCATCAGGCGAAAGTCCTTCAAGTTCCTGCCAGGTGGGATAGCGCACCCGCGGACCGGCCGTCACTCCCGGGGCGAGCAGCGCGGGGAGATGGACGCTGTCCCCGATGGCCGCACGGCTGGTGCGCTCTTTGTCCTCGTCGAGCTCGGGACCGGTGAGGGTGCGTCCGGCATCGAGCAGCCGCCGGTACAGCCGCTCCTGGCGCTCGGTCGTCTGCCGATCCATGCGCCCGGCCTCGAGCTGGCGGGCGAGGTCGCGCGCCTCCTGCGCCAGCGCCCCCGCCGAGTTCGGGCCGCCCGACGCCTGCAGCCGCTCGAGCTGCTCGGCGAGGGCACGCTGCCGCGCGGCGAGCGACCGCAGCTGCTGCAGCATCGCGTCTCCGCCGGCGCCCATCATGGGGAGCATCCCCATGCCGTCCTTGTTCAATGCCGCCTGCTGATTGGCAAGCTGCGCCATCCGCTCGATCGCCTCCTGGAACCCCGAGCCCGATTTCGCGCCCGCCACGTCCGCGCGCGCTTGCGCCAGTCCGTATGCCGTGACGTTGAGCGCATCGAGCGCCTCGCCCGCGAGCTGCGCCGCGCCTTCGCTGTTGGGCTGCGCCTGCTCGAGCTGCGCGCGGGCCCCCGCCATCTGCCGCTGCGCGAAGCCGAGGGCGCTCTGCAATCCGGGAGAGACGAGGGCGTGCCGCCCCGCGGCGGCGCGAATCTGCCGCTCGACCGCAGCAGCACCCTCTTCGATCGCGGCCTGCTGGCTGCGCGCCGCGGCGGCGGAGGCGCCGGAATCGAGCCCCGCGGCGAGCCGCCGCTGCCGCTCTGCCAGCGCTGCCGTTTCCGACAGCGCGCGGTCGAGCGCGTCGAGCGCCTCCTGACGCCATTGCCCCGCCACCGAATCGCGACGGGCCCGCAATGCTTCGGGCAGCGAGTCGAGCGCCTGTTCGGCAACCTCACCCTGCTGCGACGCCCCCGAGGCGTCCGCCTGCTCGGCGCTGGTAGCGGCATGCTGCATCGCGCCACTCGCCCGTCGCGCCTGTCGCTCGGGATGGCTCAGCACTTCAGACGCCGCACTGTCGGGCGCACTCTGGGTTTCGGAGCGGCTGGTGGCGCCGAGATCGCGATTGGCCTGGGCGATACCGGCAGCCAGGGATTCGGCGCGCTCGGCAAGGGCGCGCTCCGCTGCCGCGGCCGCGCTGTCGGGGCGCCGCGCCTGGTCGGTGTTCCACGATGACTGCTCGCGGCGCAGCTGCTCGGCGTCCTGGGCGAGTGAGGCGAGCTGCCCCTCGACGGCGGCGCGCCGAAACAGCTCCTGGCTGCGTTCCAGCGTCTCCTTCAGCTGCTGCTGCGCCTCGGCGAGACGGCGCAGCGCCTCGCGCGTCGCCTCGGGATCGAGCCGGGCGAGCGCGGACTGCAGGTCGCGGAGCCGTTGCTCGAGCTCCGGCGTCAGCGCGCGCCCCAGCATCTCCTGTACCTCGCGCAGCCGGGCCTGGAAGGCGGTGTCGTCGATGCCGGCGGCGCGCGCCGCGCGCGCCAGCTCGTCGACCGCCTTCGCCAGCTCCTGCACCCGCTGCCCCACCGCTTCCTGCTGGCGCGCCAGCTCCTGCGCCCGCTCGCTCGTCTGGAACGGCAGCGTCCCTGACTGCGCCGGCGGCTGCCGGCCACTCGTCGCGGCGTCGTTCGAGGCACGCGAGCGCTCCTGCGCCAGGTCGTTGGTCTTGTCGGCGAGCTGGCGTTGCGCGGTGGCGACCGATTCCGCGGCGGCGATGATGTCGTTGGCGGCGTCACGTTGCGCCGCGCGCAGCTCTTCGCGCGACGGCAGCCGCAACGCGAACTCGGCGCTGCGCCCTTCCTGGGCGGCGGGGGCGTTGTCCCACGCTTCCACCCGGAAGCGCAGCGTGTCACCGGGGAGCAGGCCGCGGCGCTGCGCGTCGAGCTGGCCCTGCACGATCGCGCGGTCCCCCGCGCCGCTCACGTCGAGCGCCTGGCGGTCGGGCTCGCCGATCTTCCCCGTCTGGCTGATGCGCCAGCTCACGAGCGACAAGCGTGCGATCCCGTGATCGTCGTGCACGTCGATCACGAGCGGCTGTACGAGCGAGAACGGCAGCGTGGTGTCGTGGCCCGGCACGGGAACGGCGACGACCGGCGCCGAGTCGGGGACGAGTCGCAGCGCGAGCTGGGGCGGCATGTCTTCGAGTGGCGCGCCGTCGGCGGTCGCGAGCGACAACAGCCACGTGCCCGATTGCGCCGGTGTGAACGCGCCGTCGAAGCGCTGGCCCCCCGCGCGTAACGGCGTCCGCCCGGCGCCGTTCGCCAGATGCCAGGCCGCGCCGGCCAGCGGGACGCTCGCCGTGCCGTGCGCCACGATCTCCGTCCCCACGGGCAGCGCCACGGTGTCGGGACCGGCCAGGAGCGGCTCGTCGGCGCGATTGAGGTAGCTCGGGAAGCGTGCCTGGAGATTCAGGTCCGCGAGAAACGCCGGCGTCGCGACGGCGACGTGCACCACGCCGCTGCTGCGCGCGCCGCTCGACGCCTTGACCCACAGGTCTCCATCGAGCGGCCCGAGGCGCCGGACTGCCTGACCGCTCGAGTCGAGGGAGACGAGCGCGGCCTTCCATCCTTCTCCCGGTCCACGCGACCACACCGTGACGTGCCCGCCGCTCGCCCCGGGAACGCGGATCGACGCGGCGATGGTGTCGCCGCGATGCACCCGCGCGCGATCGACCGTCAGGCCGAGGGGTGCGCGCGCGAGCGCGAGCGCGCGCCACGGATGCCAGAACCCCGCCGCGCGTCCCGCTCCCGGATCGGCGACGACGAACAGCAGTGCGCCGGCCGCGGCCGCGAGGAGGCCGGCGCCGAGCCCGCGCAGCGTCGTGCGGCGCAGGTCGCGTCTCAGCGGTGTGGCGGCCCCGTGTACCAGCGCCGTGGCACGCCGATCGGCCGCGTCGAACAGAGCCGCGCTCGCGCCCCGGGGCGGCAGCGGCGTGAGCACCGCGGCCACTGAGCCCCTCCGGGCGTGCGCGGCGTGTTCCGCGCTGACGGCGAGCGGCGCGGGGGCGGCGCTGCGCGACGCGCGTCGCGCCAGGACGAACGATCCGGCGAGCGCTGCGACGACGGCGATCCACGCCAGGAAGACGACGGTGAGCGACGGCGCGAGCCAGGCGCCCCAGGCCGCCGCGGCGAGGGCCGCGCCGGCTCCCGCGAGCAGCGCCGCGGCGACGCGGGCGCGTGCGTGCGGGCGACCGATGTGCCGCAGCGTCCGCGCGGTTTCGGTCACCGGGTCGTACTCACGACGTAGGTGAAGAGATTGACACCCATCTCCAGCGCGGCCTCGTGCAGCTCGGGTGGATCATGATGCACATCGGGGTCCTCCCAGCCGTCGCCCAGGTCTGACTGATAGGAATAGTACACGACCAGGCGGTCCCCCAAAAAGATGCCGAACCCCTGGGCGGGGAGGCCGTCGTGCTCGTGGATCTTGGGGATTCCCTTGGGGAAGTCGTAGACGAGGTGGTAGATGGGGTGCGACAGCGGTACTTCGACCATGGGATGATCGGGGAAGACCCGTGCGATCTCGCGCCGGAACGACTGGTCCATTCCATAGTTGTCGTCGGCGTGGAGGAAGCCCCCCTGCTCGAGGTAGCGACGCAGGGTGCGCACGTCCTCATCCGAGAAGTGCACGTTCCCGTGGCCCGTCATATAGAGGTAAGGGGTGTCCCACAGCTCGGCCGACTGCAGCGTCACGACCCGCTCGCGCGGCGCCACGGGCAGCGCCGTCCGCGTGCGGATCGCTTCGAGAAGATTGGGGAGGCTCGAGGGGTTGCCGTACCAGTCGCCGCCGCCGTCGTAATGCAAGCGGCCAATCGTGAGGGTGGCGTCGGAACGATGAATGCGGAATGCAGATTGCAGAATTGTGGCAGCGGATTCCCTACCGGGAACTCTGCATTCTGCATTCATCATTCTGCATTCTGAATGGCCTGCGAGAGGTATCCACAGGGCGCTGAGGAAGAACGTCAGGCGAATCATAATTCGTTCACCAACCGGTACGCCGTGTTTCTCGTGATTCCCGTTTCGTCCGCCAATTGGTTCGCCACGTCGCGGCGGCTCATGCCCTGGGCGAGCAACTCCCGCGCGCGGGATTCCGGATCGGCCGGCGTGGGCTCCCGTTCGGCCGTGCCGGTCCCGGCGACGATCACCGTGACTTCTCCGCGTGGGGGGGCGTCCCGGTAGTAACCCGCCAGCTCGGCGAGGGTCCCGTCGCGCGTTTCTTCGAACACTTTCGTCAGCTCGCGCGCCAGTGCGGCGTGCCGCTCGCCCCCGCACGCCGCGGCGAGGTCGTCGAGCAGCTCCGCCGCGCGGTTGGGCGACTCGAACAGCACGACGGTCCACTCGCTCTTTGCAATGCGCTCGAGCAGGCGGCGGCGTTCGCCGCCCTTGCGCGGGAGAAATCCGAGAAACAGGTAGCGGTCGGCGCTGAGTCCCGACACGGCGAGTGCCGCGGCGACGGCGGTCGGTCCGGGAATCGTCACGACCTGAAAAGCGCGCGCGCGGGCGGCGGCGACCAGCGCGGCGCCGGGATCGGACACCGCCGGCGTTCCGGCGTCGGTCACGACCGCGACGTCTTTCCCGGCCGCGAGCAGGTCGAGTACACGCTGCAGCGCCTGCGGGGCGCTGTGCGCGTGCACGCTCATCAGATCGGCGTGGGATCCGACGTGGCTGAGGAGCGGCCGGGTGTGGCGGGTGTCTTCGGCCGCGACGGCGTTGACGCGGCGCAGGGTCTCCGCCGCGCGCGGCGAGAGATCGGCGAGGTTGCCGAGCGGCGTGGCCACGACGTACAGCGTGCCGCGCACGTTACCACGCCACCGGCCACGGCAGCCGGTCGTAGAACCCGGCCGACTGCAGCAGGTAGCGGTGCTCCCGCGTCGCGTCGCGCAGCACCTGGGGAGCGGTGCCGGGCATCATGATCTCGACGGATTCGAGCAGCTGCTTGGCCCAGTCGCCGAGCGCCAGGGCGAGCTCGTCGGGCTGCACGACCGAATCGGCGAGCGCCTCCTGTGTATCGGTCGCGAGCAGCTCGAGCGCGCGGTGATCGGCGCTGAGGCCCGCCGCGACGCGCTGCGCGCGGCGCTTCCCTTCTCCCGGCACCTCGTGCTCCACTGCGTCGGTGATGCGCCAGTACAGATCGCGATAGGTCTGGATCAGAGTCGCGGGCGCCTGCGCCGGCAGATCGGCGAGATAGGGAAAGAGGACCGCCGACAGCGCCGGAGCGTGCCCGTCCGGTCCATCGCGGAACAGCGACTCCACGTACTTGGGGACCGGAACGCTCTCGGGGCGGTTGCAGAAGTAGCCGCCGGCGAAGCGGCCGTCTTCGAATCGCATGTACGAGACGCGTCCGTTGGAGATCAGCTCCAGCACGCCGGTGGCGCGCTCCTGCGCCAGCGCCGGGAAGAGGGCGTCGGGTTTGCGCGCATCCACGCTGCGCACCGCCAGCGGCTCCGCGCACGACTGGTACATCCAGGCGAGCTGCTCGTAGGGGGCCGTGCAGTACGCCAGCTCGCCGCGCTCGACCTCGGCCGCCATGCGCCGCTGCGCCTCCGCGATCGGCACGACCTCGCGTCCGGCGCTGTTCAGCGACACCGCGTTGGCGGCGTCGCCGCTGTGCAGCAGCAGCACCAGGCACTCGTCGGGGAGCCAGGCGACGAGGTAGCCGTCGACACGGCCGTCGCGGTCGCGCTTGGCGAACGACAGCACGTTGTCGAGGTGAATGAAAGCGAGGCGGGTCCGATGAATCAGCCGGCCCGACTGCGGGAATGCGAGCTCCGCGAGCCGGACCGGCGAATTCGTCAGGCGAGCGGTGCTCGCGCGCATCGACCCTCCGCGGAGGGAACGGTTACTTCAGGTGCTGCTGGATCTTCTCGTCGAAGGCGGCCTTGGGATACGCCCCGACGAGAGTGTCCACATGGCGGCCGTCCCGGAAGAACAGAATACTCGGGATCGAGCGCACGTTGAAGCGCATGCTGGTCTTCTGGTTCGCGTCCACGTCGACCTTCGTCACCTTGATCTGCCCGTTGTACTCCCCCGCCAGCTGCTCGAGGATGGGCGCGACGGCGTGGCAGGGACCGCACCAGGTGGCCCAGAAATCGACCAGCACGAGGCCCTTGTGCTGCTCGACCTCCTGGCCGAAGGTATCGTCGGTCACCGCGGTCGGATGGGGGGGGTGCGTATGCGTCTGCATCGTGACGTTGGCTCCTTCAGTCTTCATCGTTAAGTTCCCGCGCTGATGAGCGATTCCGCGCTGCGTCTGGCCCACGTCGGCATCGCGGTATCCCGCATCGCCGATGCCCTGCCGTTCTATCGCGACGTGCTGGGCATCACGCCCCAGCCTCCCGAAGTGGCGGACGGCGCCACCATCGTTTCCCTGCGCCTCGGGGACGTCGACGTCGAGCTGCTCGAGCCGCGCGATCCCGATTCCCCCATCGCCAAATTCCTCGCCCGGCGCGGCCCCGGGATTCATCATGTCTGCTATCGCGTCGCCGATCTCGACGCCGCGCTGGAGCGCTGTCGCGCCGCGGGCTATCAGCTGATCGACACCACGCCGCGGCACGGCGCCGCCGGTCGCCGTATCGCGTTCATCCATCCGAAGGCGACGGCCGGGATCCTGCTCGAGTTGACTGAATGACGAAACATCCGAGGGTTACGGCCTGGTTCCCGACCGCGCCGGGCACGCCCCGGCCTCGTTCGCACTCTCGAGATGCACGTCGTATACCAGCCAGCCGCCGCGGTTCGCCTGCACCAGCTCGATCGGCTGCACGTGGAGGCACTGCTGACGCTGCAGCTCCACGCGGAACAGGCGCCGGTCGGTGTGACCCGGCACGGCGAGCGGCCCTTCGACGATGCGATAGCCGTTGGCGCTCATGTAGCGCTGCACCACCGTCATGCGCATCGAGAGCGTCGAATCCGACATCCACTCGGAGGCCGGCCCGCGCGATGTCCCCCAGACGCGGGACATCTTGCGGATGTCGTTGGCGTGCGCGGCATCGAGAAATTGTCCCAGCGCGTCGTTCATCGTCGCCGGGATCGGGACCTGGGTTCGACCGCCACCCCCACCGCACCCGACCGCCAGCACGGTGAACAACGCCATCAGCCGTCGCATCGCGGGACACCTCTGGTGAGCGGAACGTTCCGAAGGTAAGAACGCATGCGCCTCTACGTCAACATCGACCACGTTGCAACCCTGCGTCAGGCACGCCGCACCGACGAGCCCGATCCGGTGCAGGCCGCGGCGGCGGCGGAGCGCGGCGGCGCCGACGGCATCACCGTCCACTTGCGCGAAGACCGGCGCCACATCCAGGACGCCGACGTCGCCGGCCTGATGCGCGCGGTGCGCAGCGTCGTGAACCTCGAGCTCGGCGCGAGCCCCGAGATCGTGAAGATCGCCACCCGGCTCAAACCCTTTCAGGCGACACTCGTTCCCGAACGCCGCCAGGAGATCACGACCGAGGGCGGACTCGCCCTGCATGGCGGCCGGCGCGACGCGCGCGTGATACAGGCGGTGCGGCGCCTCAGCGCCGCCGGCATCCGGGTGAGCCTGTTCATCGATCCCGACCGGCGCACCATCGACCGCGCCGCGGCGCTCGGCGTCCCCGCGATCGAGCTGCACACCGGCGTCTACGCGCGCACCTGGTCGAAGAGCGGCCGCGCCCTGGCGACGCTCGCGCGCGCCGTAGACCATGCCCGCGCCGCCGGCCTCGCCGTGCACGCCGGCCACGGCCTCACCTACGTCAACGTCCAGCCCGTGGCCCGGCTTGCCGCGATCGAGGAGCTGAACATCGGCCACAGCGTCGTGAGCAACGCCGTCTTCCTGGGGATGGAGGAGGCGGTCCGCAGGATGAGGCACCTGGTCGATACGGCGCCGTCGGCTACCGGCAGTCGGCCTTCGGCTGAACCCACGGCAGGCTGAGTACGCCGTTTTTGCCGGTTTTTTGCCGAAAGCCGATGGCCGACGGCCGACAGCGCTTTTAGTTTGTTTACACGATGACCAATCCAACCGGAGGCCCCCCGCTCGGCATGGCCGACTTCTTCGCCCTCGAGGCGGGGGAGTATCTCGAGCGCCTGGACGCGTTGCTCCAGCCGACCGAGGGGCTCGGCACCGCAGCGGACGAGTTCGTGCGGCTGGCGCGCGCGTTGCGCGGCAGCGC
>CAZXKN010000211.1:0-5099 GCA_964641815.1 uncultured Gemmatimonadaceae bacterium
GCCGTTATGGGCGAAGTCGCCGACGTACAGGCGGGCCGGCTCGGACGGCGTCGCGTGCAGCAGTGAGTTGAGGCCGAGATTGCCGAGCACGAGGTCGGGGCGACTGTCGCCGTTGACGTCCACTGCCATAACGGTGTTCCACCACCCCTCCGTTCCCGCGAGCCCCGACTCGGCGCTGCGATCGACCAACCGTCCCTGCTCCTGATGAAACACCCGCACCGCCATCCACTCCCCGACAACGACCAGGTCGAGCTGCCCGTCGTGATCGTAGTCCACCCATGCGGCCCCGGTCACCATGCCGACCTGAGAAAGTCCCGGAGCGATCTGCTGCGTGACGTCGGTGAAGTGGCCGTGGCCGTCGTTCTGGAGCAGGTGGCTGTGCGGCGGGACGCCGTACTGGCGCGAGATCACCCGGCTGCCGACGAAGAGATCGACGTGCCCATCGTGGTTGAAGTCGCCGGGCACGACGCACGACCCATCCTCGAAGAACGTTGGGAGGGCATCGGGAACCCGCTGGAAGTGCCCCTTGCCGTCGTTGTGATACAGTCGTCCGCGCAGGGCGTCGTCGTTGCCCCAGAACTCGTTCCCGCCGCTCACGACGTAGAGATCGGGATGCCCGTCTCCGTCGGCATCGAAGAACGCCGCGTCGACGTCCTCGAACAGCGAGTCGCCCTGGAACTCAGGGGAGGGGCTGGGGCGGAACGTGCCGTCCGCCTGCTGTAACAGCAGTTGTCCCGGTTGCCACTTCGCGCCGCCGAGGTAGATGTCCTCTCGGCCGTCGCCGTTGACGTCGCCGACCGCCAGGGCGGGTCCCTCGGTCGACAGGTAATGCGGCAGCAGCGGCTGCAGCGTGAGGTCGCTGAACGGGTTCTCCCTGTGGGGAGCCGCCCCGCGGAGGCGATCGCTGGCGTCCGTGAACAACGGTGTGGGGGCCGAGGCGGCTGCGCCGCGCGGATACGCATAGCGACCCGTCGCGTTCGACTGCCGCAGTGTGAGCGTCGTGTCCACTGCGACGTCGGTCAGCACCTGGAAGCGACGGTCCGGCCAGATCACGGTCACCGAATCGATGCGCGTCGCGTCTCCCAAGCCGAAATGCGGACGCGGGTCGACCGACGACTGGAAGCCGCGCGTCGGCTCCTGCTCCACGAGCTGCGTGGTGCCGCGGGCGGTGACGAGCACTTTGGCGCCGATCCCGGCGGTGTTTCCTCCCGATCCGCGCAGCACCACCCGGAGGTAGTGGTTGTGATTCAGGTCGCGGCCGCGGTTGCGATAGATCGCCGCCGGGGCGCCGAGCTCGTTCACGACCAGATCGAGTGCGCCGTCGTTGTTGAGGTCGACGTACACCGCGCCGTTCGAAAAACCGGGCTGGGCGAGTCCCCAGGCCCGGGCCTGGTTCGTGAACGTCAGGTCGCCGTTGTTGTGGAACGCGTAATTGGCGATCGGCACGTGCGGCATCTTCTTCAGGAGCGGCGCCAGGTTCGCGGTCGTAATGCCCTGTCCGAGCGAGGCCTGAATGCTGTCCTTCGCCACGAACCCGATGTAGTCGAGGTCGTTGGGGCGGCGATAGATGCCGTTCGTGACGAACAGATCCTTGCGGCCGTCGTTGTCGAGGTCGACGAACAGCGGCGCCCAGCTCCAGTCGGTGGCGGCGACGCCCGACAGCGCGCCGATTTCGCTGAAGCGGCCGCTGCCGCGGTTCAACTGCAGGGTGTTGCGCGTGTACTGCGGGTGAAAGCCGGCCTGGAGCTTCAGGTTGAACGCCATCATGTTCTCGGTGCTGGCCGATGTGTTGCGGATGTCCTGCCGCCCGGGGAGCATGTCGAGCACCATCACGTCGGGGCGGCCGTCGTTGTCCACGTCGGCGGCATCGACCCCCATCGACGACTTGCTGATGTGCCCCGTCGCGCGCGCGATCGACTCGGTAAACGTGCCGTCGCAGTTGTTGATGTAGAGGTGGTCATCCGCCTCGAAGTCGTTGGCGACGTACAGATCGGGACAGCCATCCAGGTTCACGTCGCTCGCGACGACGCCCAGCCCGTACTCCTCGGCGCCACCGTGAATGCCGGCGCGGTCGGTCACATCGACGAAGTGGCCGCCGTCGTTGCGGAGCAGGCGGTCGCCCGTCGGCTGATCGGGCGGCGGGTGCAGGGGAAACCGCACCATGTTGCGGCGCGTCGAATGGGTGAGGAGGTACATGTCCAGATCGCCGTCGCCGTCGTAATCGAAGAACAGGGCCTGCGTCGCGTGGCCGACGTGGTCCAAGCCGTACTGCGTCGTCCGGTCGGTGAACGTGCCGTCGCCGTTGTTGATGTACAGCACGTTGTGGCCATGTTTGGTGAGATAGTCGACCCCCGACACGTAGATGTCGAGCTTGCCGTCGCCGTTGACGTCGGCCATCGTGACACCGGTCTTCCAGCCCTCCGAGTCCGCGACACCAGCCTGCGCGGTGACGTCTGCGAACCGGTAATTCCCCTTGTTCAGGTAGAGGTGGTTGGAGCCGAGGTTCGACGTGAAGTAGAGATCGGGGAGGCCGTCGTTATTGACGTCACCGACGGCGACGCCGCCACCGTCGTAGTAGTACAGATAGTTGATGATGTTGATGTCGGCGGATTCCGGCAGCGCGTTCGTAAACGTGACGCCGGTGGCACCCGGCGGGAGCAGCTCGAACAGCGGCGGGGCCGCGGGCCGGCCACACGCCGAGAACGCCGCTGCCGCGGCGAGGGACATGGCATTCGCGAACCGCATCGATTACTTGTAGCCGCGCGTCAGCAGGACTTTGGCGCCGTGCGCGAATGATTCCGGGCCGGGCACGTCGAAACCCAGGGTGTCGGCCATGCGGTCATACACGTTGAACAGCACCGCGACGTGAATCGCGTCTTCGATCGCTGCGTCGGAGAGGCCCCGCGCCCGGAGCGGCACCACATCCCCGGCCGTCACCGCCGCCGGCTCGAGCGTCAGTTTCGCGAGGAAGCCGAGCATCACCCGCAGCGGCTCCGCGATCGGTGCCGAGCGCCAGTCGTCCAGCACCTGCTGGATCAGCTTGGCATCCCCGGACGACCGCGACGCGACCGCGCCGTGCGCCCCCGTTCAGAACCGGCACTTGTTGAGGTTGGAGACGAAGGCGGCGAACAGCTCCCGCTCCCACACGTTCCAGGACGAAGGACCGCGCATCACGGCCTGCGTCCAGGCACTGATCGGCCGGCCGAAGAACTCGGGCCGATAGAAGATGGTGCGGATGATGTCCACGACACGCATGCCGGACGTGAGGCGGATCATCGCGATGATGAACTTTTGCGGGAGCCGGTGGCCCCGCTCCACCACCTGCAACCGCATCAGCCGGTGCCTCGCAACGCGGCGAGACCGCGCTCCAGGCGGGCGAGGCCGGCGCCCAGCGCCGCGCTCGCCGTTATCTCGAAGATGGCCTGCTCCGAGTAGCCCGCCTGCCGCACTGCGACCACGTCGTCGTCGGTCACGCGGTAGGCGTGCTGCGCGATCCGGTCCACAAGCGTCGTCAACGCCTGCGGCACCTCGGTCCGCGGACCGGGGCGACTCCCGAACGATGCCGCCCGGGCCTCCACCGCCTGGCGCAGCGATGGTTCAGTGGCGGCCCCGCGCGTGGGCCCGAGCACCGCGTCCGTGAGTCCACGCGTGAACTCGGCGTAGCGGTTCGTCTCAGGTGGCATCGTACCCGGCGAACTCCCCCGGCTGGATCACGTTCCCCTTGTACTCCTGATCCTGGTGAATGCCGATGCTCGACGTGTAGTAGCTCTCGACCGTCCAGCGCTTCAGCTCGTTGAAGAAATGCTCTTCCGGCGTCTTGGGGTTCTCTTCCCCTGCCGCCATCTTCGTGAGCACGGCGAGGCGCTGGTCGGGCGTGGCGTCGAGAAACGCCTTGCTGTTGAGCGTGTGGGAGAGCTCGTTGACCAGCTTCAGCCCGTTACGCCATTTCATCTTCCAGTCGGGCTCGAGAGAGATCGAGAGCCGATAATCGATGTACGCCGCGACGCCGGCGGCCTTCGCGCCGGGCGAGTGATCATCGGTGGGGATGATCATTTCGCTGAGCTCGTCGAGCAGGACGAGCTCCGCCGCCGTGAGAAACTTCCCCGGCGGCGTGGCGCTGACGAGCGCCTCCGCCGGCAGCTTCACCAGCGGAGTCGCGGCCACCGCCGCCGCGGTCAACTCGAGCATCTCGCGCCTGGAGAGCGGACCGTTCATGCGCCTCCCTTGATGGTGTGGGACGCCTCGTCCCACGTCACCGCTGCCCTGCGGAAGTACGACTCGTTCGCCATGTGACACGCCAGCGCGGCGTTGTGCCCGAACACCGCGTCCTCCACGACCGGCTTGCGCGTCCGCACCGCGTCGAAGAACGCCTGGAGATGGGGCCGCTGATCATCATAGTCCGGGGCGCGGAACGAAATCGATTCCGGCATCGGCTCGTGCCCCAGCTGCGGATCGTTGTCCTTGTGCCACTGCGCCTCGTACGCCTCGCGCATCGCGCGCGGATAGCTGCCGGTGTAGTAGCTGGGGGACGTGTCCTTGCCGCTTTGCGGCGAGAAGCTCAGCGAATTCCCCGTCACCTCGAGCAGCCCCTGGGCGCCGTGGAAGCGATACGTCTCCTGCATCTCGGTGCCGAGGTTGAGCCGCATCGAGACCGGCAGGTCGCCGCCGTAATAGTACTGCGACAGGTGCACGTCGGGCATGTTGCGACCGTCCTTCCAGCGGCGGATCCCGCCCATCGCCATCGCCTGCGTCGGCGGCTCGTTGCGCCCCAGCATGAACAGCATGCCACTGATGAGGTGCACCAGCAGGTCGCCGGCGACGCCGGTGCCGTACTCTTTCCAGCAGCGCCAGCGGGCGAAGACGTTGGGATCGAGCGGCCGTTTCGGTACGCGCCCCTGCCAGGTATCCCAGTCGAAATTCTGCAGTGACAGGTCGGGCGGCGGCGGGTACTCCCACGCTCCCGTGGGATCGTTCCGGCCCAGCCAGCCCTCGACCATCATCAGGTCGCCCAGCATGCCCTGGGCGATCAGCTCTTTCGCCTTGGCGCACACGAGAGAGCTGACGCGCTGTGAGCCGATCTGCACAATGCGCCCCGTCTT
>CAZXKN010000212.1:0-11857 GCA_964641815.1 uncultured Gemmatimonadaceae bacterium
GCACTGTCGTGCTCGGTGTGCGGTTGAGCGGCGACCTCGTGGAAATCAAGACGTCGGCCGGCAACGACCGGCACCAGTTCGCCGGGACGCAATGGACGATTGAGCAGCAGGGCAAGACGATCGGACTCGAGACGGTGCGGGAGCCGCAACGCGTGCCCGCGGGGCTCGATCTCGATCCGGACGTGCGCGCGACGGCGACGGCGCTGCGCGTGGCCCGGCCGCCGGCGCTCGACGGTACGCTCGACGGGTTCGACACGGCCGAGCCGCTGCTGCTCGAGCTCGAGGACCAGTATCGCCGCAGCGAAGAGGCGTATACCGGCGCCGAGGATTTCTCGGCGCAGGTTTTCGCCAACTGGGACGACGACGCCCTCTATCTCGCCATTCAGGTCCACACGCAGGATCCGGTGTTTCGCGGTCCCGATGCGCCGCCGTTGCTGCTCGACAACGAGCCCGACGACATCCACTCCGATGGCGTGCAGGTCTATTTATCGGATTCGACCGAGCCAGGGGCCGACATCCCGCATTGGGGGTATCTCGTCGTGCCCGTTCCCGGCGGAGCGGGGCTGCGCACGCGCGTCGTCTCTGACGCCGACGGCGACGCCCAGGAGGTACGCGGGGCGTGGCGTACCACGAGCGACGGCTACTGCGTCACGCTCGCCCTGCACTGGCCCGAGGGACTGCTGACGCACGTCGGGGGGCGGGTGGGTTTCGATGTCATCGTCAATGAAATGGCCCCGGGGCGCGAGCGGCGTGTCGGACAGCTGGTGTGGAGCGGTGGGGGCGGGTGGGTGTTCTTGCGGGGGGACCGGCAGGATCCGCGGCGGCATGGGGTGTTGGAGCTCCTGGGATGAGGCAATGCAAAATGCTGAATGTAGAATGCAGAATGACGAATGAACGCGCGGTTGTTCGCCCGCGTGTGGGACGACGACGTGCGCAATTCTGCATTCAGCATTCTGCATTCTGCGTTTGAGCCATGTCAGTCATCGTCGTCTTGAACGAACCGCAGGAGCTCGTCAACATCGCGCACGTCGTGCGCGCGATGAAGAATTTCGGGTTCCGGGATCTGCGGCTCGTGCAGCCCCGGGAGTACGACGGGTACCGCATCGAAGGGATCGCGCACCAGTCGCACGATGTCGTGTCGCGCATCGTCCTGTTCGACTCGCTCGACGCCGCGCTCGCGGATTGCAGCCACGTCACCGGCTGCACCGCCCGGCCGCGCTCGGCCAAACGCAACAATCAGCGCCCGCGCGAGGCGGCGGCGGAAATCCTCGGGCTCGCCCCACCGGGTACGGCGGCGCTGCTGTTCGGACGAGAAGACAAGGGATTGTCGAACGAGGCTCTCGATCGCTGCCACCGTCTCGTGACGATTCCGTCCGCGCCGTCATATCCGTCCCTGAATCTCGGGCATGCGGTGGTGGTGATGCTGTACGAGCTGGCATTGTCGCGGGGGGACGGCGAGCGGCCGTTCAAAGCGCCGCGGCGCCCGGCCGAGCCGGCGACGGTGGATGAAATCGAGCGCTTCTTCAGCGACGCCGAGCGGGCGCTCGCGGCAATCGAGTTCTTCAAGGTGCGCGACCGCGAGCATGTGATGCGGACGGTGCGCGAAGTGGTGCACCGGGTGCCGCTCGACCAGCGCGAGGCGAAGCTGTTGCGTGCAATGGCGATCGAGGTGGTGAAATACCGTGACCGATTGGCGCGTTCCGGGATTCACGTCGACCGGGAGTAAGCGTCCCGAGGCGCTGTTCGGGGCCGCGGTGGACGAGGGGCTGCCGCTGCGCCTCGCCCGGGCGGCCGGCGCGCGCGTCTGGGACGAAGCGGGACGCGAGTACACGGACCTCGTGATGGGACTCGGAGCGGTCGGCCTCGGATATGGGCACGCCGCCGTCAACAGCGCAGCGACGGCGGCGATCGCCGCCGGCACCGTCGGACCGCTGCCGCCGGTCGAAGAAGAGCGGCTCGCCGAGGCGCTCGCGCGGCGGCTGCCGTGGATGGAGCGCATCCGCTTTCTGAAGACCGGCGCCGAGGCGGTGGCCGCGGCGGTGCGGATCGCGCGGGTGCACACGGGACGGGAAGAGGTCCTGGCCTGCGGGTATCACGGCTGGCTCGACTGGTGCCAGGGCCGGACCGAGGGCGTGCCGCAGGGGACGCGCGCCGTCTTCGCCGAGCTGCCGTTCAACGATGCGGATCGGGCGCGCGAGATGATCCGCTACCGCGGTGATCGGCTCGCGGCCGTCGTGATCGAGCCGCTGGTGGTGACCGAGCCGTCGCGCGAGTGGCTCGAGACGCTGCGGGCCGAGACGCGGGACGCCGGTGCGGTGCTCGTCTTCGACGAAATCAAGACGGCGTTCCGTCTGGCGGTGGGCGGCGCCGCCGAGCGCTACGGCGTCGCACCCGACCTCGCGGTGATCGGCAAGGCGTTCGCCAACGGGTTCCCGCTGGCCGCGGTGGGCGGCTCGGCCGACGTCATGGCCGCGGTCAGCCGCACCTGGATCTCGTCCACGCTGGCCACGGAATCCGTGGCGCTGGCCGCGGCGCTCGCGACGCTGGCGGTGTACGAGTCGGAGCCGGTGTGCGCGCATCTGCACCGGGTCGGCACGCGGCTGCTGCACGGGCTGCACCGTCTGCAGCGCGAGCACCGCCAGGTCGCGACGAGCGTCGGCGGCGTCGCGGAGATGTGCTTCCTGCATTTCGCCACCGAGGAGCTGTCGAGTCGCGTGGCGGTCGAGTGTGCGCGGCGCGGGCTGCTGTTCAAACGCACGGCGTATAACTTCGTTTCCTACGCGCATACGGAGAGCGATGTGGATCAGGCGTTGACGACCCTTGGGGAGGCGTTGAAGGCGGCGTGCTGATCGACGTCCATGCGCACTTCTTCCCCGAGCGGAGTCCCAGGCCCGACTGGCGCGCCTACAACGCCAGCCGGCTGCGGGCCGGCGAGCGCATCGGGATCACGGCGCACGTCACGTCCACCCTCGGCACGTTCGGTCTGACGTCGCCGACGTACTTTCCGTCCCCGGCCGATGTCGTCGACGGCAACGATTTCACGATCGCCCTGCAGCGGGAGCATGGCGCCCGCATCCGCGGTTATGCGTGCGTCAACCCGAATTACCAGGACCACGCCCGCGCCGAAATCGCCCGCGGGCGTGCCGCCGGGCTCATCGGGGTGAAGCTTGCGGCGAGCCGGCGCGCCGACGATCCGCTGCTCGACTCGATCTGTGAGGCGGCGCAGCAGCACCGCTTGCCGATCTTGCAGCACATCTGGCAGGGACGGCGCCGCGACTGGCCCGGGCAGGAAGCATCGGATGGGACCGAGCTGTGCCGGTTGGCGGCGCGCCACCCGCAGGTCGCGTTCATCCTGGCGCATGTCGCGGGTGGCGGCGACTGGCGCCACACCCTCGCGGTCGCACCCTCGCACCCCAACGTGTATCTCGACCTTTCAGGGAGCGGGGTGGACGGCGGCATGCTCGAGGCGTGCCTCGAGAGCGTCGGCGCCGAGCGGCTGCTCTGGGGATCGGACATCACGATGGACACGGGGTGGGCGAAACTGCGCTACCTGCAACACGTGTTGCCGTCCGCCGATCTCGAGCTCGTGGCCTGGAAGAACGCCGCGCGCATCTTCCCACCCGGCAGCTTCCCCAGCGACTGATGCGCATCGACGTCAACGCCTTCCTCGGCGGCTACCCGTTTGCCAAGGTTCCCGGCACGTCGCCCGGCGACCTCCTGGCGGCGATGGATCGCGTGGGCATCGATGAAGCGTGGGTGACCCATCTCCCCGGCCTCTTCTGGCGCGATCCGACGGCGGGGAACGCCTGGCTGTACGAAACCTGCCGCACCGCGCCACGCCTGCATCCGGTGCCGGCGGTGCATCCGGGGCTCGCCAACTGGCCCGACGTACTGCGCGCGGCGGTGGCGCAGCGCGTTCCCGCGATCCGCTGCGATCCCTGCTACTTCGCGCTCGCCCCGTCGGGTCCCGAGATGATCGCCCTCGCGGCGGCGGCGGGAGCGGCGGGACGTCCCTTGCTGCTCGCGGTGCGGCTCGAGGATTCCCGACAGCGCCACCCCAATGATGTGACCCCGGAGCTTCCCGCCGCGGCGGTTCGTGCGCTGATCCGCAGCAATCCAGCCGTACGCCTCGTCGTCACGCACGCCGATCGCGGCTTCATCGAGGAGGTGCACTTCGGGTCCACACCGGACGAAGCGCGCCGCATCTGGTGGGACATCAGCTGGATCTGGGGACCGCCGGAGGAGCACCTGGCGATGGTGCTGCAGACGATCGGCCCGGCGCGCTTCGTGTTCGGCACGGGACAACCGCTGCGGCTACCCGAGACGGCGATTGCCAAGCTCGATCTGCTCGACATCGATCCTGAGCACCGCGCGGCGATCGAATCGACGAACGCTCGCGCGGCGGGGAACGGGGGGACGCCATGACGATTGCGCGCCGCCTCGAGGGCGGGCTCGTTCCGGCAGTCCCCGTTCCGTTCCGGGGGAAGGCGATCGCCGCCGACGCTCAGCACGTGTATGCGCGCTGGATGGCGACGCAGGATGTCGCCGGCGTCGCCGTGTGGGCGCACACCGGCCGGGGGCCGCACCTCTCCGCCGAGGAGCGCCGCGTGGTACTGCAGACGTGGCGCGCCGCGTTGCCCAACCGGCTGGTCATCGCCGGGGCGTCGAGCGTCGAGATGGCGAAGCAGGCGAAAGCGGGCGGGGCGGACGCGCTGCTCGCCTTTCCGCAGGCCAAGGATCCCGCGGGGTGGCACCAGGCGCTCGGGGCCGAGCTCCCGGTGATCGCATTCTATTTGTATGAGGAAGCGGGCGGCGTGGCCTACAGCGACGCCGCGTTGCACGCGATTCTGGCGCTCCCGGAGGTCATCGGGATCAAGGTGGCGACGCTCGACTCCGTCATGACGTTCCAGCGCATCGTCGCCCTGGTGCAGGAGCATCCCGGCAAACTCGTGATCACCGGTGAGGACCGGTTTCTCGGCTACTCCCTGATGCTCGGCGCTCAGAGCGCGCTCGTGGGGATGGGGGCGGCGTTGACCGACCTGCAATGCGCCCTGTTGCGGGCGCACGGCGCGGCCGACGGCGCCGATTTCCTGCAGCTCTCGAACCTGCTCGATCGCTTTTCGCAACAGACGTTCATCCCGCCGATGGACGGCTACATCCAGCGCATGCTCTGGGCGATGGTCGCCGAGGGCGTGCTCTCAGCGGACGCCAGCGACGATCCCTGGGGTCCCTCGCTCCCGCAATCGCAGCGCGACGCCGTGGTCCAGGCGGTGCACGATGCGCGCGCAGCTCGTCGCTGATTTCGAGCGGTTCAAGGACGAGCTGCCGCGGGACTTCCCGGCCTACGTGCGGGACACCTATCACATCGATCTCACCGCACGCTATCTCGGACAGACACTGCCGCATCCGATCGGGAAGGGCTCGGGCCAGTTGTCCCTCAACGAGCACCAGCTCGACGAAGACCGCGCCGCGGGCCTGGCGTTCGTGGTCCTGAAAACGCTGATCGCCGAGGACGACGCGGGCGTGCAATCGATGGCGGCGTGGGCGATCCACGAAACCAAAATGAAAGTGGAGCGGCGCCGCGTCTCCGGAGCCGACCGCGGCTGGACCGTCACCTGGAAGGGGCGGGGGTGGGACCGCTCGTTCGACGACTACCTCGCGCTGGTGCGCACCGGCCGCGACCTCACGCGCGCGGGGGAGCTGCTGGTGGTGCCCTCGGTCAAATACCATCTGCCGCGGCTCGGCGTGCCGTTCGTAGAATCCGAGTACCGCTACACGACGGGCCGTCTGGCCGAGGCGTGGGACGAGCCACCGCTGCTCGTCGAGAAGGATTTTTCGCCGACGCTCGCCGGGGATTCGCTCGCTGACGACCGGGCGCAGATCCTGCGCTGGCTGCGGGAGGTCCCCGAGCTGATCCGCTGGGCCTCGCCGATCGAGACCCGCGTCTCCGTCAAGCTGATGAACGCCCGGTTCGAGGAAGGATTTCAGCACGAGATGATGCTCGCCGCCGCGGGGTCCGACGCCCAGGTGGTGTTCAACCGGCTGTTCGACGCCGGGCAGGGCGTCGCCTACGGCGGGCGCGACCTGTTCGATCGCAACCTGCGAGTGCTCGCGAGTTTCGCCTCGCTCGGTCCGGAGCCCGGGGTGCGCCCGCTGCCCGGTCTCTGCGGCACGGGAGGAATCAACTCGGGGCGCGACGTCCTGGCCTATGCGCATGCGGGATGCGAGGCGGTGCAGCTGCACACGATGTTCCAGCTGCCGCTCGACGAATACGCCGCCCGCGACGGCTCGCGCACGCAGCGCGTCCTGCATCAACTGCTGTTCCATCCCGAAGACGGCATCATCGCCGAGCTGGCCCGATTCGAGACCCGCGGGCTGGTGCACCGGCGCGGCGGCGAGCTGCACTTCCTCGACATCCCGGATGCGCGTTTCCGGCGCTGAGCTGTTCGAGCTCGTGTTGCCGCTGGCCGAGCCGTTCATCATTTCGGGCGGCGTGATCGCGGAACGCCGCTCCCTCATCGTCCAGCTGCGGGATGACGCGGGGCTTGTCGGCTACGGCGAGTCGCCGCCGTTCGAGCTGCCGTTCTATTCGGAAGAAACGCTCGCCAGCGCGCGCGATCTGCTCGAGCGCGTGCTGCTGGCGCGGGTCGTGGGGCGGGAATTTCACGACCCGGAAGCGATCGACGCCGTGTTGCGCGAGGGCGTTCGCGGCAACCCCTTTGCCCGCGCCGCGATCGAAACGGCGGCGTGGGATCTCGAGGCGCAGCGGCACAACGTCGGGCTGGCCGCGCTCCTCGCGGTGCGACTCGGCGCCACCGCTGCGAGCAGTGTTCCCTGTGGCGTCGCGTTGGGGATTCCCGAGGATCGCAAGAGCACGACGCTCACGCATTGGGTGGCGGAAGCGGTCGAGCGGGGCTACCGGCGCATCAAGATCAAGGTCGCGCCGGGTTGGGACGCGGTAGCGGTGCGCGCCGCGCGCGACGGCATGGCCGGCAAAGACCTGCCGCTCACCGTCGACGCCAACGGCGCCTATGCATGGCCCGAGCACGAGCGGGAGCTCAAGGATCTCGATGCCGCCGGGTTGCTCTACATCGAGCAGCCGCTGGCCCCTGACGAGCTGGTGGGACACGCGCAGCTCGGCCGCGCACTGCGCACGCCGATCTGTCTCGATGAAACACTCAAGAGCGTGAGCCACGCGCGCCAGGTCGTCGCACTCGAAGGCCCGCGGGTCTGGAACATCAAGGTGCACCGCGTCGGCGGGCTCTCAGAGGTGTGCCGCATCTACCGCCTCGCCGCCGAGAGTGGGGCGGAGCTGTGGGCCGGGACGATGCCGGAATCGGGGATCGGCTCCCAGGCGCCGCTGGCGGTGGCGGCGCTGCCGTTGTGCGTCTATCCCTCCGATCTCGAGCCCAGCGCCCGCTGGTTCGGTCGCGACCGCGATGTCATCAAATTGACGATGGGGCCGGATGGCCGGATGGCGGTTCCGCAGCAATCGATCGCGCGGTTACTCGACCGCGGGAGGTTTCGCAGTGCCGCGCGATCGCTCCGGGTGTTCACGGCATAAGCCTCGACGTCGCATAGCGATACGCCACCGGTTGACGACACCGATAAGTTCTGTGGCGCGTTCGCTGTTCCAAAACGATCCCCGCAGCCGACAGCCGAGGCATCGATGTCCCGACAGACGACTGAGTATTGGGCGACCAATCTCTACAAGAGTCCCCGCACTCGGCCGAAGTCCGATTCACCCACCCGCGATCTTCCCAAGCTCGCCGCCGGACGGTTCAAGCGCGCGCGGGAAGGGATCCGCTCGTTGCGCCACGTGACCGAGCAGGTCGTGTTCATGGGCATCGCCTGGAAGTGGGTGTGGATGTACGAGGTCGGCGGCCGCAAGCTCGGCTTTCTCCACCCGATGGAGTCGGGAGTGAGCGGGACGTTCGTGCTGAACGACAACGAGGAGCAGGAGCTGGTCCTCGCCGACGGCCTGGGACGCGCGGTGAAACACGCTGTGCGCGACGGCGAAGTCATGGACGGCGTGCGCTGGTGCTGGATGGAGTTCCCCGACCTCGAGTCGGTCGACGGATTTGTCGACGTCATCCGTCTCAAGCATCACCTCTTGTCGCGTTCCGACTGATCCGGGACTTGTGCGGCATTCGGCGGGCGCGCTACATTCCTCGCGCCCGCAAGCTGTTGCCGTGCCATGCCGTTGCCCCACCATACCTGGGTGAGAGATCGAGGCCACCGCCTTGGCGACGACCGTAGGGTACAGGACCGCGAGTGGAATACTCTTGATGATCGCCGTGGTCGGCGGACGGATCGCCGCCCAGGCCGCTTCCCCCGCTCCCGGTACGCCAGGCTACAAGGCTCCACTCATCACCGACACCGCGGGACTGCAGGGCCCCCGCCAGCCGATCTTCTTCCGACACGACATCCACGCCGGCCAGGACCGGATTCCGTGCATGTACTGCCACAACACCGTGGCGGTATCGACCGAGCCGGGGATGCCCGCGCTGCGGACCTGCTTCGGCTGTCATCAGATCATCTCGGGATCGACGCCGTCGCATCAGGCGGAGATCGCCAAGGTGCGCAAGGCGTGGAGCGACCGCAAAGCGCCGGAGTGGATCCGCGTGTACTGGCTTCCCGGTTACGTACACTTCCCGCACATGCGGCACATCAAGGTGCTCGGCACGGGCCCGGAATCGTGCGCGAACTGTCATGGCGCCGTGAACGGAACGACGCAAATCTCCCAGGTCCCAACCCTGAAGATGGGGTGGTGCATCAGCTGTCACATCGCGCGCAGCGTGAGCCGTGACTGCTCGGTGTGTCACTACTAGGCGAGACGATATGAGCGACGGGATGGATCGGCGGCGGTTCCTGAAAGTGCTCGGCGTAGCGGGTGGCGGTGCCGCCGCGCTGTCCGGGTGCGGCATCGGTCCGGAGCCCACCGAGAAGCTCATTCCCTACGTCATTCCTCCCGAAGACCAGACGCCCGGCCTCGCGACCTGGTACTCGAGCACCTGTCGCGAATGCGGCGCGGGGTGCGGGCTGCACGTGAAAGTGCGCGAAGGACGGGCCATCAAGCTCGAGGGCAATCCCGATTCCCCGGTGAACCACGGTCGGCTCTGTGCGCGGGGACAGGCGGGGTTGCAGGGACTGTACAACCCCGATCGCGTCACCGGCCCGATGCAACGCTCCGCCTCGGGCACGCTCGAAGCGACAACCTGGGACAAAGCGATCGCCACGCTGCAGGAGAAGGTGGCGGCGGCGCGCGGCAAGGGCTTCGTCTTCATCACCGGTGTCGAGACCGGAAGCTTCGGCGAGCTGGTGGATGAGTGGATGCAGCAGGTCGGCGGGCGCCACGTCACCTACGAGCCGTTCGCGTTCGAGGCGCTGCGGGAAGGGAACCGGCTCGCGTTCGGCGACGGTGCCATTCCCACCTACGACTTCGCGGCGGCCGGCTACATCATGTCGTTCGGCGCCGACTTCATGGAGACCTGGCTCTCACCCGTCGGCTTCCAGAACGCGTTCACCCAGGCGCACAGCTTCGCATCCGGTCAAAATGCGTCGATGGCGAAGTTCGTCTTCGTCGGTCCGCGGTTGCCGCAGACGGGGCTGATCGCCGACGAATGGATCAACATCAATCCCGGGACGGAAGGGATGCTGGCGCTGGCGATGGCGCAGGTCATCGTCAGCAAACGGCTGGGCAACGTCCCCGCCGACGCGGCGCGCCTCGGACTGCCCGCCGCGGGCGACGTCGCCAAGACGATCGGGGTCGATCTCGCCGTCATCGAGCGCCTCGCGACCGAGTTCACGAGAACGTCGGCGCCGCTCGCCGTCGCCGGCGGGATGGCGGCGCACTATCCGAACGGCGGGCAAATCGTCGCCGCCGTCAACGTCCTCAACTACGTCGCCGGCGCCGTCGGCAAGACGGTGAAGTTCGGCGGCGATCTGGCGCAGGGGTCGGCCGGGAAACACGCCGACATGGCGACGCTCACGACCGAGATGGCCGGCGGTGGGATCGCCCTGGTGCTGGTCCACGGCGCCAACCCGGTGCACACGCTGGGCGGCGCGTTCGCGCAGGCGTGGGGCAAAGCCGGATTCCGGGTGAGCTTCTCGCCGTACCTCGACGAGTCCGCAGCGGGCGCCGACCTCGTCCTCCCCGATCTTCATCCCCTGGAGCAGTGGAACGACAGCCGGCCGCGCGCCGGCGTGTACGCGCTGCAGCAGCCGGTGATGCTGCCCGTCTTCGACGGGACGAAGCAGACCGGCGATGTCCTGCTGCAGCTGTCGGGGAAAAGCGGAACGTTCAAGACGTACTTGCAGGGCAAGTGGGCCGCGCTGCAGAAGCGCGTCGGCGGCAAAGGGGCCTTCGAGGACTGGTGGGACGGGGCGCTGCAACACGGCGGGATCTATGGCGACGCCCCGAGCCGCCCGGTTCGGCTCTCGGCCGGCGTGGTGGCCGGGATGTCGACCAGCTCGGAGCCGGCCAGCAACGCGATGGCGGTGGTCTTCCCCCATCCTGCCTTGCACGACGGCCGCGGCGCCAACAAGCCGTGGCTGCAGGAGCTGCCCGATCCCGTCTCCAAGATCACCTGGCACGGCTGGGTCGAGGTCCACCCCGAAACGGCCGCAAAGTGGGATGTCACGAACGGCGACTACCTGCTCGTGAAGTCGGCGCACGGCGCGGTGAGCGCCCCGGTCTGGATCACACCGTCGATCCGACCGGGTGTCGTGGCGCTGCCGACGGGGCAGGGACACAAGGCCTACGGCCGCTACGCGAAGGATCGCTCGTTCAACGCCTTCGACCTGCTGCCGGCGGAGCCGAATGCCTACGGGGGCCGCACCCACGTCGTAGGCGTTGCGGTCACGAAGACCGCCGAACACCGTAAGCTGGCGACGAGCGAAGGCAGCTCACGCGAGCATGGCGCCCAGGTGGTGACGGTGCTGCCGCTCAACGAAGCGCGCGGGCTGAAGGTCGGCGAGCTCGATGAAGAAGAGATTCCCGAGTACGCGCGCGACGCCGAGCGCGGCTGGGCCGAAGCGCAGCACGAGAAGGCGTTTCTCGGGAACTATGCGGGCGAGCATCCGCGCTGGGCGATGGCGATCGACCTCTCCAAGTGCACCGGCTGTTCCGCCTGCGTGACGGCGTGCTACGCCGAGAACAACCTCGCCACCGTCGGCGAAGAGCTGGTCGTGCGGCGGCGCGAGATGGCCTGGATGCGGATCGAGCGCTATTGGCGCGGCGACGCTGCCTCGCCGTCTGGCGCGGCGGTCACGCCGATGCTGTGCCAGCAGTGCGGCTCGGCCCCGTGCGAGCCGGTGTGTCCGGTGTTCGCCGCTTATCACACACCTGACGGGTTGAACGGGCAGGTGTACAACCGCTGCGTCGGCACGCGCTACTGCTCCAACAACTGCCCCTACAAGGTCCGCTTCTTCAACTGGTTCAACTACGCCGAGCGCGGCGGCGAGTTCGAGGCGTGGCCCGAGCCGTTGAGCTGGCTGCTGAATCCGGACGTGACGGTGCGCGAGAAGGGTGTGATGGAGAAGTGCACCTTCTGCGTGCAGCGCATCCGGTCGACGCAGCACAAGGCGCGCATCGAGGATCGACAGGTCCAGGACGGCGAGATCGTGCCGGCGTGCGCCCAGACGTGCCCGTCGGAGGCGATCGTCTTCGGCGATCTCAATAACCCGGCGTCCAAGGTGCACGCGCTGTCGAACGATCCGCGCGGCTACCACGTGCTGGCGCGCCTCAACACGAAGCCCGGAATCACCTACCTCGCCCGCGTCGTCGCGGGTGGTGAGGCCTGAGCATGGCCCAGACCGGATCCACCCCGGCGCGCGTGACCTACGATTACGTCAC
>CAZXKN010000213.1:0-24644 GCA_964641815.1 uncultured Gemmatimonadaceae bacterium
CTACGGCGGCGGCGGCATTTACCCCGATGCCTCGCTCCCCGAGCCCGATCCGCCACCGCTGTGGCTCGCGCGCATCGCAGAGGACGAGCTGCCCCTCAAGTGGGTGGGCGGGTACATCACGGCGGCCGGACCCACGCTGCCGAGCCTCGATTCCCTGGTGGCGCGCGCGGCGTTGCCGGCGGCCGCGGTGACGCAGTTTCGCAGTTTCGCGGCGACGGACGGCGTGGAGATTCCTGCTGACGCCGACACCCGCTTGCAGCGGGCCCTGGTCCGCTTCGTCGCGTACGCCAAGTGGGGCGACGAGGGCTACTACCGTATGGTCGCGGTCACCGACCCGGAGGTGCAGGCTGCGCAACGGCAGTTCGACCGCGCGGCGACGATCCTCAGTGGCCTGAAGGAACCCCCCTAGCGAGCTCACCTGCCCATCCCGAGCATGTCATGCCTACGCTGGTGCAGCGCGCATTCGGAACTTCCTCGGAGGTGCGTATGATGAATCGGGCTCGCTGGTGTGCCGTCGTGGCGGCAGCCGCATGCTCGGTCGCCCCGCTGGCCGCGCAAGGCTCGGCCAGTGCGCTGTCGCCGCACACCTCGGTCACGAACGACATGCTGGCGCAGGCGCAGCAGTCGGGCGACTGGCTGATGTATGGCGGGAACTACTGGAACAACCGCTATTCGCCATTGACGACGCTGAACACGATAAACGTGAAGAACCTGGTGCCGCGCATGGTGTTCCAGACCGGCACCGAAAAGCTGGGAAGTCTCGAGACCACACCGGTGATCGTGAACGGAGTCATGTACATCACGAGCCCGGTCGCGCCCAACAACATCCTGAAGGCGTACAGCCTGCGCACCGGCAAGATGCTCTGGACCTACGAGCACAAGACGGACGCCAAGTCGTTCGCCGTCGCCTGCTGCGGGCCCAACAATCGCGGCGTGGCCATCGCCAATGGCCTGGTCTACATCGGTACGCTCGACGGCATGCTCATCGCGCTCGATCAGCAGACCGGCACCGAGCAATGGACGGCGCAGGTCGGAGACCCCGGGGCCGGATATACCGAGACGATGGCCCCGCTCGTCGTCGGCGACAGAGTGATCATCGGAACCTCGGGTGGGGAATACGGCATCCGGGGTTTCCTCAAGGCGTTCAACGGTACGACCGGTGCCCTGGTGTGGACCTGGTACACGATTCCGTCTCCGCAGGAAGGCGGCTGGTGGGGGGCGTGGGCGAAGACGACGCCGGATGGCGCCGATCTGCATCGCGACGTCGCCGCCGAGAAGGCCGACTCGGCGAAGTACGCCGACTCGTGGCAGTACGGCGGCGGCGGCATCTGGATGACGCCCGCCTATGATCCCGAGACCCAGACGCTGTATGCGGCGGTCGGCAACCCGTCCCCCGATCTGGATGGCAGCATTCGTCCCGGCGACAACCGCTGGACCGACGCCGTCGTCGCGATCGATGCCACCACCGGCAAGCTCAAGTGGGGCTACCAGACGGTGCCGCACGACGTCTGGGACCTCGACGCCGTGAGCCCGCCCGTCATCGCGATGGTGGGGGGAAGGAAAGTAGTAGTGCACGCCGGCAAGACGGGGTGGGTGTACGTGCTCGACGCGGCCACCGGCGCGCTGGTGCGCCGCTCCGACGCGTTCGTGCCTCAGGAGAACATGTTCGCATTGCCCACGCCCGCTCCCGGAACGCGGATGCTGCCGGGCGCGAATGGCGGGTCGGAGTGGTCCCCCATCGCCGTCAACCCGACCCTCGCCTACGCCTACGTCGTGGGCCTGCACCAGCCGATGAACTACATCACCAAGCCTGCCCCCTACTCACCGCCCAAGCTCTGGCTCGGCAGCCAGTTTGTCGGGATCGCCGGTGAGCCGCAGTGGGGCAATGTGTCCGCGATCAACCTCGCTACGGGCAAGATCGCGTGGCAGGTGAAGACGGAGCAGCCGATGATCGGTGGTGCCACCGCCACTGCGGGCGGCCTCGTGTTCACCGGCGAGGGCAACGGCTGGTTCAAGGCGTACGACGCGAAGACCGGCGCCGTGCTGTGGCAGTTTCAGTGCGGCGCGGGCGTGAACGCGGCGCCGTCAGTCTTCTCGATGGACGGCGAAGAGCTCGTCGCTGTCGCTGCGGGCGGAAATTTCCAGCTGCGCTATCCGCTGGGCGACGCCGTCTTCATCTTCGGGTTGCCGAAGGCAGGGAAGTAGCCGGGGCGTGAAGCTGATCGGCTGTCTCGGGGTGCTGGGAGTCCTGACGGAGGCACTTGCCGCCCAGTCGGGCCTCCCACCCCGGATCGACAGCACCTGGCTCGTGGCGGATGTCCCCACCAGGACGGTTCAGTTCCAGCTGATCGCGGGGTTTTCCGGACTGAACGGCGCGCTGAACTTCAACGGCTTCGGCGACGGCGGTCTCACCTTCACCGTCCCCGCCGGCTGGCACGTGGTCATCCATTTCATCAATCACGACGGGATGTTGGCGCACTCGGGTATTGTGATTGCCGACAGCACCGTGCCGGCGCTGGGGGCGACGTCCCCCGCGTTCGGCCGGGCGGTGACACTGAAAGTCCAGGAGGGACTCACCGCGACGGAGACCGATGACATGAAATTCGTGGCCGACAAGGCCGGCGCGTATCTCATCATTTGCGGTGTGCCGGGGCATGCGGCGGCCGGAATGTGGATCCGCTTCACGGTGGAGGCTGGTGCCGAACGCCCGTTGCTGACAGCGACGCCCAGGGAACCCTGACCTGCCTTCCTGGCAGGTACGTACGGGCCCTTGAAGAGCAGGAATGGCAGGGGTTCCCCTCTTGAGAAGAACATTCATACCTTGGGGCGTTTCCAACCTTCATCCGGAGGGATGAACATGAGGCGAGTTCTCGGGGCGTTGCTGTTCGTGGCGCTCGGGCTTGCGGGATCCGCTCGTGCGCAGGGCCTCACCATGCAGATGTCGAACGGTTGGTCGTTCTCGTTCGCCGGGAACGTCAACGCATTCCTGGCTTACCAGCATCTGGACTCTACCGGCGCTGTCGGCAGCCCGGGTACGGCGGTGGGGACAGCCCCAACGGGGACGTCCCGGATCCGCACCGGTCTGTTGCCCGCGTTCGCCACGTTCGACGCCAAGGGAAAAGAAGGCAATATCAACCTCGGCGTGCATTTCGGCTTCGCGCCGGAGATCCAGTGCGCCGGGGGCGTGCACGACTGCGCCGGTGCGCAGATGGACATGCGCCAGGTCTTCCTGACGATCGGCGGCCCGTGGGGGCAGATCCTCGCGGGACGTGAGCTGGGAGTGTTCGGGCGGCAGAACATCCTCAACGACCAGACGCTCTTCGGGATCGGGGCGGCCGGCAACCCACTGGGCGGCGGTACGACCCTTGGCCGCATCGGCTTCGGCTATGATTATCCGAACTTCGTGTCGCAAGTGACGTATTCGTCCCGGACGGATCGGCCGACGGTCTTCGCGGTGGGGGTGTTTGATCCGTCGTTCAACGGCCCCTACACGTCGCTGCAGATTCCCCGCGTCGAGAGCGAAGTGACCTTCAGCCATCGGCAGCACAAGTTCTGGGTCGGTGGCCTGGTGCAGAGCAACAAGGATCCTGCCGGGAACAGCGCGACGGCGTTCGGCTTGTCGGGTGGCGTCCGGCTGGGCTTCAATGAGTTCAGCATCGTCGGCTCCGGCTTCTGGGGCAAGGGGATCGGGACGACGCTGCTGTTCGCCAACGGCACGGGGAACCACACCGCGACCGGCAGCAACGACCTGCGCACGACGATCGGCTACATCGGGCAGGTCGCGTACACGCCGCGCGGGAGCAAGATGACCCTTGCCGCGAGCTACGGCGCGAACGTGCTCAAGAACGCGCAGGACGAGCAGGTTGGCGGCGCGGATGTCTTCCACACCGAGAACGCCCTGGTATCCGGCGGCGTCTATTATCAGTGGACCAGGTCCCTCAAGTTCGTCGGTGAATTCGACTATTCGTGGAGCAAGGAGACGGTGACGAACCCCAAGAAGAACACCTCGTTCTCACCGGCAGCCGGGTTGATGCTGTTCTTCTGAGCAGACGCTGGTGGGGAGCGGCCACGGCATCCTGTGGCCGCTCCCCGTTTTTTCTTTCACCTCCTGCATCCGGGTGTCCTTCGATGCGCTACCGGGCTCTCTCGCTCCTCGGTCTGGCGATCGCCTGTGCGGGTTCGAGTTACACCGTGACGGCGACCGCGCCGACGCCGCAACCCGTCGCCGACGTCTTCACGTGCATCCGCACCGGCATCACTCCCATCGGCTATACGCAGACCTCGTACGACGTCGCGGCGCATCGCTTGACGGCCCGGCGTTATGACGACACCGTGCGCCGGCCGGACGTGCGATTCCGCCGTGTGGTCGATGAGCTGGAGATCGAGGTCCGGCCCGACAGCGGCGGACGGAGCGCCATCGTGGTGTCGTCGCGAACGTTTGCCGAATACGTGACCGAGCGCGGGGAGACGTTGGTCCAGGAAGCCGCCTCGGACAGCGTCCAGGCCGCGGGACAGGCGGTGGTCGCGGCCTGCGGTCACTGACCACACCCTCCTCGTCATCCAGATCACCCGCTTGCTCTCGTGGCACAGAGCGTGCGGACTCCTCCTGGACCGTCGTGTAACGTGGATGTCACGGCCGGGATGTGAGGTGGCGCGACGGCTCGGAGAAGGAGGAGTCGCGTGGTCAGGATGCGCAGCGGACTAGTGGGACTGGCGTTGCTGGGTTGTGCAGGGCTCAAGCAAACGGACATACCGGCGCCCGTGTTCGTCCCACCCCCGGACCGCGCCCCCTACGCCGAAGACGTCCGGTCGGCGACCGCGATCGTAGTCGGAACGCTGGTCGACGTGCGCCGCGACTGGCGCTACGAAGCGCCCTGTGGACTGATCCACTCGATCATGGGAACGTGCGACGACCGCCGCGCCTACATTGGACAGGTCCTCGTCGATTCGTCACTGACGGGCGCGAGCAGGAAGGTCGACATCGTGTTCTTCGTCCGGCCCGACGGGCCGGGAGTCGGGCGAGGCACGAAAGCGCTGTGGCTGCTGCGGTATCGGCGGGTCCTGCGGGGTGACCAGTGCAGCCGCTACGGCTGCCTCGACGAATGGTGGTTGGGTCCGGATGGAGACGGCGACGTCCTGCCGTCCGAAGACTGGGCCGCCGTCGCCGCGATGCGCAGGCCCAGGACATCGAGTTGATTCATTTGTAGCGATACGTGATGCGCCCCCGCGTCAGGTCATATGGAGACAGATCCACGGCGACGCGATCTCCCTGGAGGATGCGGATGTAATTCTTCCGCATCTTCCCGCTCACGTAGGCCAGCACCTCATGGCCATTCTCCAGCTTGACTCGAAACGTCGTATTGGGGAGGACTTCGGTCACCGTCCCCATCATCTGAATCGCATCACCAGCCAACTGTCGCAATCCTTTCGAGTGGTGCCCAAATCTAGCCCTCCCCCGTCTGTCTTGACACTCCCTGTGCGTGGCGTATCTCTTGCTAGCGGAGGTAGTTAAAGCCCATGGACGACTCCCAGCTGAAGCGCCTCGCCGATATCGCGGTTGACGTCGTGCAGCCCGCAGGCAATGGTTTTGCGTTGAGCGGGCAGGGATCGGACCGAGGTGAGTACCGCCTCGAGGTGCATTTCGACATGCCGCTCGATGCGCGGACCCGGGCGGTCCTGGGGGGTCTCTTGGCGCAGTCCGAGTTGATCCTGTGGCGCCGGGCCCCGGCGGGGACGCCCGCGCGACGTGAGCGTGCTCACCGCCCCCGCCGCCGTCGCGTCACGGCCGACTGATTGCGCCACCGGCTATTCTGGGCTGCTACGCTAGAGAGGACTAGGATGAGGCATTTCCGCTTGGGTGTCTTCGCCGCCCTGGTGCTGGGTGCGACGCTCGCCGCGTGCGCCGGCGGCGGCGCGGGCACGACTCAGCTCAGCCCCGCGGACTTGAGCGCGCTGGAAGCGCAACGCGCCCAGCACCCCATCGACCCCGACCTCAACCTGCGTCTCGCCAAAGCGTATTACGCCGCCAACCGGTTCGCCGATGCCCGCAAAGCCCTGGGAGTCGTGCTCACGCAGCAACCGAACAATCGCGTCGCCGAGACCTACCTCGGGCTCAGTTATGAGGGTCTGGAGCAGTTCGACTCGGCGCGCACGGTCTACACGACGCTGCTCGCGACAAAGCCCTCGGGGGATATCGGCCGGCTCTTGAACGGTCGTCTCACGTTGCTCGCCCGCAAGGAGCTGCACGCCGCCGCCCGGACGTCCCTCGCCCACGAGACGGAGCTGTCGCGGACGCCACCCGATCCCAACACGGTGGCGGTGTTCCCGTTCCGCTACACGGGGCAGGACTCGTCGCTGCGACCGCTCGAGCGCGGCCTCGCGGCGCTGGTGGTGAGCGACCTGTCGCACGTGCGCCGGCTGCGTCTCGTGGAGCGCGAGCGGCTGCAGGCGCTGCTCGACGAGATGAAGCTGGCGGCGAGCGGCCGCGTCGACCCCGCGACGGGCGCCCGCTCCGGGCATCTCGTCGGCGCCGGCCAGGTGGTGCAGGGCCAGTTCCAGGAGGCGCCGGGAGCGAATATCCGTCTCGACGCGACGATGGTCCGCGCCGGCGACGCGCAGATTGCCGCGACCGGATCCGGCCGCGATCCGTTATCGCAACTGTTCGATCTCGAGAAGTCGGTGGTGTTCCAGCTCCTCACCAAGACCGGCGTTCCCATCTCGCCCGCCGAGAGCATCGCCATCAGCGAGCGCCCCACGAAGGACCTGCAGGCGTTCCTGCTCTACAGCCGCGGCCTCGAGTCGCAGGATCGGGGCGATTTCCGCGCGGCCAGCGCGGACTTCAAGGCCGCGGCGCAGCGCGATCCGACGTTCCAGGCGGCGGCGCAGCAATCGCAGTCGAGCGACGCCGCGTCGTCGGCGAGCACGACGTCCGACAACAGCCTGGCCGCCGTGGTCGGCGGCGGGGCCGGAGTGCCGAGCGGCGGCCCGCCGGCCGGCATCGGGCAAACACTGGCGCTGGGCGTCAACGGGACGGTCCCGGGCGCCCCCGTCCCCGATCAGGGGGGAAACAACGGGACGGTGACTCAGCCGCGCACCGACCCGCTGTGCGAGGCGGCGAACTGTCAGGGGTTGACCGGCGGCGGGCCCTCGCTGATCGGCACAATCATCATCATCATCAAGCGGCCATAGGAACCCGGCGCATGCGACTCCGAATCGTCCTTGCCGCGGCGGGTCTGGCGGTGGCGGCTCCCCTGGGCGCTCAGGGAAACACAGCGCTGTATTCGGACTGGAGTGGTCTCGGGGGCTTCGAGTATCAGCGCTACGGATTCGACAAGGGCTATTCCGTGCAGAGCGGGTCGCAATGGAGTATACCCCTGGTATTGGTGGCGCCACTGGGACGGCACGCATCCGTCGATCTGACGACGCGCGTTGCCCACACCGAGGTCACCGACTCCGCTTCCCTGGTTCATTCGGGCTTCACCGACACGCAGGTGCGTCTGCTGTATACGATCGGCGCGCAACGCGCGATCGCATCCGTCTCCGTGAACCTCCCGACGGGACAGCACTCGTTTCCGTCCGATACCTTCCGCGTGGCCAGCTCCGTGAGCTCGCCCTATCTCACTTTCCCGGCCAACAACCTGGGCAGCGGATTCGGCGTGACGACCGGACTGGCGTACGCGACCCCGGCCGGGTCGTGGAATCTCGGGTTGGCGGGGAGCCTTCGCATTCAGGCTAGCTACAGGCCCTTCACGGACGAAAATATGGAGTACAAGCCGGGACTCGAGGGTCGCTTGCGGGTCGGAGCCGATCGGCTCATCAGCGAGCGGGGCCGCCTGGTGCTCGGCCTGACGTTCTCGACATTTTCGACCGATGAGTTTTCCGGTACCAACGCGCAGGGGCCTTTTAATCCCGGGTCACGCTTCATCGGCGAGGCCGGATACGCCTACGGATGGGGGCGCACGACTCTGACCGTCGGCGCGTGGGACTACTATCGCCTGGCCGGGAGCAGCGACACCATCACACTGAATGATACGAAAGAGAACGTCTTCAACGCGGAAATCCGACTCGCGCACCAGTTGTCGCCGCGCTTCGCCATCGAGCCAGTCGCCGGCCTCCGCCAATGGAGTCCCGCCGACTATCGCGGCGGCCGCTTGTACAGCTTCGGCGCGAATGCCCGTTTCGGGCTGAGCGACAGGTGGTCCGGCGTCGTCAGTGGGCGGTTCGGCACCGGCTGGATTTACACGGTCGCGACCGGACACTCCGGCGTAACTGCCACGGGACTCTCGCTCTACCTGCGCTATCAGCCGTAGGATGACGGACCCCGAGCGCCTGAATTCTTGACGCTCCGGGGGGTGGGCTGTAGGTTGGCGCGACCTTTAACCGCGGAGTCCCGCGCCCCATGCCTGCCGAGCTCGGCGGATCACAGATCTCATCTCTGCTCGAAGCCCTTCCCGGGATTGCCAGCGTGCTGCGCAGCCCGGTGGCCGATGCCCTCGTCAAGGCGATCCGGGCGGCGGCAGGAATCGGCGAGTTCGAGATCGATGATGCCGAAGAGCTGGTGCGCTATGCGGTGCGCCGCGGGCTGATCGGCCCCGATGAAGGAGACCGGGTGCTCGCCGAAGTGCAGGGAGGGCTGAAGTCGGTGAAGCGCAAACCGGTGCGGAGCGCAAAGCCCAGACCCGCCAGAAAACCCGACAAGAAAAAGAAGGCCCGCCGCTAGACCCGGAACCCCTTCACGAGCGCGCGCAGCTTCTCGGCGGCCTGCAGCAGTGTGCCGGCGCCGGCGGCGAGTTCCTCGGTAGAAGCCCCCTGCTGCTCCGCCGCGGCCGAGACCTCCTGGGCGCCGGCGGAGTGGGATCCGGCTTTCGAGGCGACCTGCTCGGTCTTCCTGGTGAGGTCCTCGGCGATGCCGCGATTCGTCAGGGCGACACCCGCGACGCGGCCCGCCGCCTGTTCGACCTGCTCCACCGCGGTTGCGATGTCGGCGAGGGCCGTTGCCGCTCCTTCGGTTACCGCCTCGATCCCCCGCACCTTGGACTGGCCGTCGCCCATGACCGCCGTCATCCCGTCCATCTCCTGGCGGATCGCGGCGGTCGCCCGCGCGACCTCTTCCGCCGCGCGCGCGGACTCGTCGGCAAGCTGGCGCACCTCCTCGGCGACGACGGCGAATCCACGTCCATGCTCTCCGGCACGCGCCGCCTCGATGGCGGCGTTGAGCGCCAGCAGGTTGGTCTGCGATGAGATGCGCCGGATCAGGTCCACGAAGTCGTCGATCGCGGCGCTCTGATCGACGAGCCGGGTGACCTGCTGGGCGGTGGTGAGGACCACCTCCCGGATGCCGAGCAGCGATGAGCCGGCGGTCTGGATGCCTTCGCGGTGGCGCGTGGCGGCGATGCGAATCCCCTCACCGAGCCGGGTGACCTCGGCGGCGGCCGTCGCCGTGTCCGCCGACGCGCGGCGCAGCTGGTCGAGGCCCGATTCGATCGCGACCAGCTCGTCGCGCTGCACCTCGGCGCCACTCGAGATGTCGACCATGGCGGTGGAGACCTCACTCGAGCTCGCCGCGAGCTGCTCGCTCACCGCCGACAGATCGCCGGCCGACGCCGTGATGCGATCGGACTCGCCGATCACCTCCCGTACGATGCCGCGCAGGCGCTCGGCCATGTCGCGCATCGCGTGCGCCAGGACCTGGAACTCGCGCGGCATTGCGCCCGTGGTCACCGGGCGCAGGTCGCCGGCGCCGAAGCGCTCCGCCGCGGTGACGAGCCGCGCCAGCGGTGTCTCGACCGAGCGCACCGTCAGCATCGAGGCGACCGCGCCGAGCGCGATGAAGACCGCGAGCACGAGCCAGAGGAAGAGCTGGCGGCGTCCCGCGACGAGCGCGAGGCGCTCGGCGACCTGCCCCGCCTTCTCCGCCTGCCGGGCCGAGAGCCCGCGCACCAGCTGGATCAGCTCGGCGACGGAGGTGCGGACCGCCCCGACGCGCGTCTGCGCCTCGGCGTTGCGTCCCAGATCGCGCAGGGCATGGGCCAGGGCGTAGTCGACCTGGATCGAGGACTGCAGCAGCTTGATGCGGTTGACGACGAGGCGGTCTTCCACCGCCAGATCCCCCAGGCGCTCGAGCCGCTTCTCATAGGTGAAGGCGCTGTCGGCGGCGCTTTGAAACTCCGAGCGGACCCGGTCGTCCGGCGCGCTCAGGTACTGCTCCGCCGCCCGCAGCTCGGCGAAGACGGTCGTGAGCAGTCCCGTGCTCACGGCCGTGGTCGAGCGGACATTGTCCATTTCGGAAGTGATGCGCTGCCGGATCGTCTGGAGGCCGGCGGCGCCGGTGGCCGCGGTAATCACGAGACCGAGGGCGAGTGCCCCGAGGCCCACCAGGATGCGCGCCCGGACGGTGTTGAGCCGTACGCGCGGCCACAACCTCATTCGCTCGCCTCCGCCACCAGCCGGCCGTTGCGCACGACCGCGATCGTCAGCGGCTTCCCGCGCACGTCACCACTCGAGTCGAACGCAATCCGTCCGGTGACGCCTTCGAACGCCGGCCGGCCGTTGCCGACGCTCGCCAGGTAATTCCGGATCGCGAGGCGGTCGGGGCCGACGGCGTCGAGGGCCGCGGCGATCAGCTGGAAGACATCGGTGGTGAGGCCGGCGACGTCGTTGGGGCGCTGCCCCTGCGTGGCGCGGAAGAAATCGACCACGAACTTGGCGTTCTGGTCCCCCTGGCGGTCGGGGAGGTAGGCGGAGGAGATGTGAATCCCGTCCGCCAGCGCCCCGTCCCCTTCGATGCCGACGAGGGCATCGCTCCCCACCACCGGCCATTGCAGCCCCTGACGGCGCAGCTCCCGCAAGGCCTGCTCGGCGCCGGGAACGTCGGTCGCGAGCATCAGGACGTCCACCCCGGAGCGTTTCATGCGCGAGAAATACGGCTCGAGCGACGCGGTCGTGGGCAGGAAGGGATCTTCCTCGACCACGACCCCGCCGAGTCGCGTGAACTCGGCGGCGAACGCCTGGCGCACGCCGCGGCCGTAGTCGTCGTTCAGGTACAGCACTCCCGCGCGCCGCGCCCCGACCGTCTGACGGGCGAACCGCGCCAGTGCGGGACCGTGAGACAGGTCGCTGGGGCAGATCCGGAAGGCGTAGCGGCTGATCCCCGACAGCTCGGGGCTCGACGCGGTGGGCGAAACCATGGCGATCGGGTCGCCGCCGGCGCCGTACACGCGCGCCGCGGCGATGCTCGTCCCCGAGGTGATGTGCCCGACGACGGCGACGACGGATCGGTCGTCGGAGAGCGCCTGGGCGGCGAGCACCGCGCCATTCTCGGTGCCGCTGTCGTCCACCACGCGCAGCCGCAGCCGGCGCCCGCCGCGGACGCCGCCGCGCTGGTTGATCTGGTCGACGATGTAATGCGCCGCGCGCAGCTCCGAAACGCCCAGCGGGTCCTGCATCGGGCCCGCGAGGCCGATTACGATCGGGCCGGTCTCGCGTACGCACGCCGCGGTGGAGAGGGTTGCGGCGGCCAGGAGGAAGCGGAAACGGGCGCGCATCGGGTGACGGGAGGCAAGGTTAAGCGGCGGCAAAAGGGAGCGCAATGCCGTAAGTTCGGAGCATGGAAGCACGTGACCGGTTACGCGCGTTCATCGTCGCGCTCGAGCCGCTGCTGACGGCCTGTACTGCGGCGGGCTTTGAAGCGGTGTGGGAGCGCGAGCAGCTCGCCGAGGTCGGATGGGAGGCGCTGGCGCACGCGCGCCGCGCTGGAGCCGCGGCGCTCGCACCGCTGCTTGCGGCGCTCGACCGGCGGCTCCTCGCGGTGTTGGAGCGGTCGCATGCCTTTGCGGACCTGCACGTCGTCACCTTTCGCATCCCGGAGCTGGAGCGCTGGCAACACGCCACGGCTGCAGCGCTGGTCGGCGCGCGCTGGGGCGGCGCGGGGTTACGGACCGTTATCGAGGATACCCGGGCGCCCTTCGGGCGCCGCTATTTCGCGTTTCTGGACCTCGCCTGGCGCCATCCCCCCGGGGCGTGGCCCGTGTTCGAGAAGTATCTGCGCGCCGAAGGTGCGCACCACGCGTTCGCCGCCGTCGCGGTCGAGGCGGCACGGTTCTATGCCGCGTCGCACCCGACGCCGCTGCTCCTCGCGCTGTTCGAGCGCATCCGCGGCGATCAGCTGCAGCGGCAGTTTCTGGGTCCCCGGCTGCTCGAATCGTTATATGTGCTGGGGGATCCGCAGTCTCTACCGCTGTTCCAGGAGCTGCTCGTGGCCGGCCACACCGATCCCGATCCTGATCACTGCGAGGTAACTCGCGCGCTGGTCGCGGTCCGGAGGCTCACGGGTCGTCTCGCGCCCAGCACCAAGTTTCCCGACGTGGAGCGGCCCGAGGTGAGTCAGGTCCTGGATGACGCCGCACGCCGCTTCGAGGCGGCACGCGACCGTCTCGAGCCGGTTACGGTGATTTGACGATCGCCGTCACGGCTGGCGGTAGGTCTCCACAATCTGCTCCAGCGACTCGCCGCTGCGCAGGCGTGCGTACCATCGCGTCGTGAGCAACCAGTCCTGAAAGATCCTGTCGGCAACGGGGCTCACGCGGTGGAACGCCGCCACCAGGTCGGCGCTCGTCGCTCCGGTGTCACGGAAACTCTGGTAGAAGTCGCGATACGCCCGATCGAAGTCGTCTGAGCCCAGTGCGTTGTACAATGCATAGAACATGACGGCACCGACGGGATAGGAGAGGTCGGTGAGGCCGGCCCGGCCGTAATCGGCAAACGGCACTCGATCGCAGGCCACGGGCTGTGCACACGCGCCGTCGATCCGTTGCGCCGTACGCTCCAGCGTGCCGTGCCAGTCGGTCTGCCCGTCCAATTCCGACGCCATGCGCCTTTCGAGGAACGATGCCAAGCCCTCGTTCCAGCGGGGCGAAGGGCGCTCGCGGTCGGCCACGTTCCAGAGATGTGAGAGCTCGTGGTAGAGCTGACGCAGCTGGGCCCGTTCCCGGAACGCATCAGCCGTCTGGAGAATGCCCGCGGTCAGGCTGGCCTGCGAGCCGTACCCTTCGGGAATTTCCATGATGACCATGCGGGACTGGTGCGCCAACGGCCCGAACCACCGCGCGTACCGCTCCAGGGCAGCCACCACTGCGTGGCCGAGGACCTCCGCCCCGCCCGAGTCGGCGGGGAAATAGAAGATCCGCGCGCCCGAGTTCTCGAGCACGCGATACGGGGCGATCGTGACGTTGAGAAACGGCACCGGACCGGTGCTGCGGTAGCCCCACGTGATCTCCGAATCGCGCCGCAGCTGATCTACCTGCTCGCCGCCCATCGCGACGACGAGATCACTAGGGACCGTGATGCGGGCAGCGAACCGGAAGGGCTCGCGCGGAGCCGCCCGATTGGCGGAACGGGAGGGAAGGCCGATCACCGGAAAGGCGTAGGCGTCCTCCCGGATGATGGTAAAGTCGTGGGTCACGTGGTCTTTGATGTACAGGGAGCCGGTTTCGGCATAGCCGACCAGAAACCCGGCGTACTGCACGGTCATGGAGGTCGTGTCGTGCGGCGCGATGGCATGCACGGTCGTGACGACGATGCTGTTGACCTGGAGCAGCGAATCGTCCTGAAACTGCACGATGCGCTGCATGAAGGTCTGCACGCCGGCCCCGGCCCTGATCCGCGAGACCGACATGAGGCGATTCAGCAGCAGGGGAATCCGGCGGATCGCGTGGTCGCTGTTGTTGCGCAGCTCCAGGCGCGCCGTCCCGCCGATCGCGCCCCGGTCGTAGTCGACGCGCAGCTCCAGGGTCAAGCCGGTGAGGAGCAACGGCACGGAGTCGCGGGCCGGCTGCGCCGGCAACAGCCCCGACATCCCCAACACGAGACTGCCGATCATGCCAAACACCCTGATTAGAACGGTCTTCATGCGTCAGGGTTGGAACCGAGAAATGCCCACACTTTGTCGCGATAGGCCAGGCCGCCGACGGCGTACGTGTCGTTGTGTCCGGCGCCCTCGATCACGACCAGCTCGACGGGGCCCGGCGTGGCTGCTGCGACGCGCTTGCCCATCTCGAGCGGTACGAGCCGGTCACGGGTGCCGTGCAGCACGAGCACGGGGCAACGGACCTGCGTGATCGTGGCCAGGTTGTCGAGCTTCAGGCGGATCAGGAAACGCGGGAACGGCGCGTAGTGGCGACGGGCCATGTCCCGCGCGTTCGTGAACGGCGATTCGAGCACCAGCCCCCCGACCGAATGGGTGGCCGCCACGTGGGTCGCGGCGGCGGTGCCCAGGGATCGGCCGTAGACCCGCACGCGCGCCGGGTCGACTCCGGGGCGCGCGGCGAGCGCGGCGTAGGCGAGGTCCGCAGCCTCGAATAGCGCCGGCTCGGTGCTGCGCCCCTCACTCGCCCCGTATCCGGGGTAGTCGATGACCAGCAGGGCCATGCGTGGCGGGCGAAACTCTCGCAACACCGGCCAGATGGCGGCGATCGTCTCTCCGTTGCCGTAGAACCACAACAAAGCCGGGAACGGGGAGGAGGGGCGGGGGAAAGGCGGGATATACCAACCTGCGAGCCTGGTCCCGTCCCGCATGTCGAGCGTAACCCGCTCGGCGTCCTGTAATCCCTGCGGCGGCGGGTGGGGGAGGGGAGCGCGGGGGGCGGGGAACGCGATCCGTTCCTGAAACCGCCACGCCACCGCGGCGAGCAGGGCATATCCGCCCAGCGCGCCGAGGAGAATCTCAGTGAGTGCGACGAGGGACGTAGCTCGCGATCCGATCCATGAGCGGCTCGTCCCGAAGCGAGATGTAGATCCAGCGGGCAGTGCCGCGGCCGCGCCAGGTGAGGCGGGCCACCTGCCTGCCAGAACGCCATTCCCACATCCCGGCTCGCGACGCGCTGGGGCGTCCGAAGTGGGTCTTCATGTCCTGTTGTGCACGATCCACGATCGCGTTCGTCCCCGAATCTCCGAAGGAGAGAAAAGCGACCTTTCCCTCCAGAACGAAGGCCGCGACATAGAAGCGCGCGCTATCGGCGGGGTCGAATGTCTGCACCGCGCACTCCATGAGCTGTGCCGTGCGACGCGAGGTGTTGCAGTACAGCGGACTGGAATCGGATGCCGTCATCACGCGGGCGCGTTGGATGAAGGCGCCGTACGGCGACGCCAGCGTGAATCCTCGATACGACAGAGAATCGGGAGCCGGAGGAGCGGGGGCCGCAGCTCTGGTCTGGGCCAGGAGCGGCGCACTCCAGAGCAGGCCGGCAAGAATGGGCGCGAGTCGCATCGGTCGATCCTTATTAGAAACGGGCCCGGGGTTGCCCCCGGGCCCGCGTTCCCTTGCGATCCGACAGGGTCAGGAGACCTTGCGGACGTTCTGCGCCTGCAGGCCCTTGGGACCCTGGGCGACATCGAACTCGACGGCGTCACCCTCGGCGAGGCTCCGGAAACCATCGGCCTGGATCGCCGTGAAGTGGACGAACACATCCGGACCCGACTCCTGCGCGATAAAGCCGAAGCCCTTCGCGTCGTTGAACCACTTCACCTTTCCCTTTGCCATACTGATAAACCTCTTTACTGAAGGGGCATCGCCCCGGACTGTGATCGACCCAGGTCACCGCGACCTGGGACGGGCTCAAACAAAAACCGCGAGACCAATGGTCCTCGCGGAGCGCAGACAGCCGGTGACGGTGCCACGTATTGCTTGAACCGGGGCCAAAGGTAGGACCCTGAAATGATGCTGTCAATCACGAAGAAATCCCCATCGGCCATCGTGCCGACAGTATCGATACACCAGACGACGAGGGCGTCGAGCAAACCCTCAAGCAAAGCCGTCTCGGACCAGTACGGTGCACCTCGACGACGTTTCTCGACGATTTCTCCGGACGCAGTCGTCTTATTTGTTGGGCAGCCCAATCGCCGTGCGGAACTCCGCCACCGCAGCATCGTAGGCGCGCAGCCGGGCCACGAGTCCCGTGCTCAGCACCTGCGGGGAGACCCCTTTCGCATTCTGACACTCCTTCGCCGTCAGGGACAGCGAATCGAGCTGCAGCGTCAGGTCGCGCGCCGGCTTTCGCGTCGGAGGGTCGTAGGCGACGGGATCCATCTGGCCGCGTCCGCTCGCGATGAAGCTGCGCGCGGCGGAGCAATACGCGGTGAGGCGCTTGGCGGCGAGCTTGACCTGGCTCGAGTCCTTCAGGCCGCGGGCCCGGTTCAACCGGTCGATGCCGGTCTTCATCTGCGCCACCCCGCGACCCGCCGTGCGCAGCCCCTGCATGTAGCGCTGCTGCTGGGGATTGGGAGCCGGAGGCGGCGCGGTTGCGGTGGATTCCCCGGTGCCGGGTAACTGCGCTGCGGCACTCCCGGGAACGACAAGAGCACTTAACACCAATATCGGCGCGAAGATAGAACGCACGCGCAAACCGTGTCTCCGGAGCATTCGTGTGAGCCTTGGGTTATAATCTCGACATGCCGGTTCCCGCAACCTCCCGCATGTCGCGTACGTTCGAGGATCGCGCCGAAGCGCTCAGTCATTTCTTCTCCCGGGCCGCCGAGGCTCCGCGCTTCATCGCGTTCGACGATGTCGGGTGCCCCCTCGACCAGGCGCTTGCCGTGATCGAGTGGACGCAGGCAGCGGGCATCCTCCATGACGACGACCTGATGCACGCCGCCTGGATCCGCCCCGACGCCGCCGCGGCGGTGGTGGAGCGGCGCGACGGCGATCGGCGCGTCTTCGCCTACTTCGGGCCGCGCATGGATCAGCCGTACGCCGATCCCGGCGAGTGCGAGCTGCTGTACGATGGTCCCGGAGTGCGGGCCTATGCCTTTGCCGAGCGCGGTCATGCCGTCGCGCACTTCCTCCGCGCCACCCAGGGGACGGGAGCGATGCTCGCGCTGTTGGGACGCCGCGCTCCCGAGCTGCGCCACGTGCGCCGCTGGCTCGCGGATCTGTTCAGCGGGCCGCCCACCGCCGAGGCGCGCTCGACGCTCTTGGTGGCCGGGTGGTTCGCCACTTCCGGTGCCGGCTGTCTGTTCCTCCCGGCGCAGGCTGGGGATCCCTACTGCTATAGCGAAGTCAGCATCGACTCCTGACCATGACGACCGTGCTGCTGGCGCTGGCCCTCGTGGTCCACGCGCCGCCCCCGGATACCGTGCGCCAAGCCCGCTACGAGCGCACCCTGAGCAGCGTCTCCGATTCCCTCGACGTCGTTCGCGGTGCGGTCGCCGCGTTTCCGATCGATCTCGCGCGCGTGTCACCCGATCTCGTGCTTGCGCGCGCCGCGCGGGTGCGACAGTCGTGCCACGGCGCGGCGCTGGCGCTGGAACAGGTGTCGACGTTGCTCGCCGGCGGCGTGTATGTCCCCCACGCCAAAGTCGAGCAGGGGAGACTGCAGAGCGGCACCGCCGACTTGCGACGCACCCTCGAGCGCTGCGAGCGGGAGTGGGCCGCGCCCGACCCGCCGACGCGCGCCAGCGCTGACAGCCTGCGTGCGTGGGGGCCGTATCGCGGCGCGCGGCTCGATGCGGCGTTGCGGTCCTATCTCGGTCTGTTGCGTGCGTTCATGAAGCAGGCGGCGCTGAAGAAGCCGGCGGCCGGTTGATGTGGGAAGGTGCACGCTGTTGATCCACAACTCCACACGATGTGGATGGACGCTGCAAGGCCCGAGCGGCGTAGCGATTATGATCCACACGCGATGCACATCGAAGTGAGCTAACCCGAAGAAACATCGGCGCTTGCGCGATTCTTCCCGGTCCATAAATTGTCTGCTGCGTCGCGTGGGGAAGGGTTGGGACCTCAAGTCTCTTCCACGCCTACACGACCAGTCCGAGCGGGAATTCCGGGGAAGGTGCCGACGCAACAAGGGCTCAGGCGCCTGTCGATCCGGGAGGATCTCACCGACTCGGATCGCTGAGGCCAGTCGCGTGCCTCAGCCACGTCGACGCGGTGCCTCGACGTGCAGTGCGGAAGGTCGGTCCGCGACCCGATCTGACCCGCAGCACTCGCAGCGGTGAACCTTGCGACCCGGCCAGGTCGCTTGGGGATGGAAGCCGGAGCTCCTGTACGCCCTACCGCGGACGCAACAGTCCACCGGCGGCGGCAGGACGAAGAACGGAGGGAGTAATCCCCCGGCTCCGGGTAACCGATGTGCGGAGCCCCTGGGCGGCCCTTCGGGTCGTTCCAGGGGCTTCGTATCTCCTGGAGGCAGGGCGGTGCAAGGCGGGGACGGGCGGGGAAGGTTTGACGATGCTCGTTCACACCGGGTCTCAGGTCGATGATTCTCCCTTTCCTCGGAACTGGAGTCGCCGCCCTCGGGGGTCTCGCCTGGGGCGCGTACGACCCGACGAGCCCCCTCTTCGGTCGCGTGATCGGTCGCGGATCGAAGCGGGAGCGCGTTCTCTATCTCACCTTCGACGATGGGCCGCAGCCGCCCGTCACCGCGCGCATCCTCGAGACGCTTGATCGCGAGCGCGTGCCCGCCGCGTTCTTTCTCGTCGGTGCAGCGGTACGGCTGCATCCGCAGATGGCGCGCCGCGTCGCCGCAGCCGGACATGAGATCGGCAACCACACCAAGAACCACCGCAAGCTGCACCGCCTCGGTCCGGGCGCGGTCAAAGCCGAGCTGACGGGCGGGCACAGGGACATCGTGGAGATCACGGGAGAAATCCCGCGTTCGTTCCGCGCACCGCACGGGTACCGCAATCCCTTCGTCACCCGCATGGCAAAGAAGCTGCGCTACCAGACGGTGGGATGGACCTACGGGGTGTGGGACTCCGACCGACCGCCGCCCGAGGAGATCCGCCGTCGGGTGCGCGTCAAGCTGAAGCCTGGCGCGATCATTCTGCTGCACGATGGGGACGGCTACGATCCTGCAGGCACGAGCGAGCGCGGCGACCGGTCCAACACGGCGGCGGCGCTGCCGGGGATCATCGCCGACGCGCGCGCGGCGGGCTACGAATTCCGATCGCTGGGGGAATTACTGCGCTGACTGACGTTCACCGGCCTCCACCCTCCTCCACCGACCTTCCGAACCTGCTACAGCTCCACTTGCGCCCCCACCTCGAACACCTGCGTCGAGGGAATCTGGAAGAACGCCGTCGCGCGCAGGGCGTTGCGCGACATGAACGCGAACAGCCGCTCGCGCCAGCGCGCCATCCCCGGACGGTCCGTCGACACCAGCTCCTCCCGCCCCAGAAAGAACGTGGTTCCCTCGAGCGGAATCTCGAGTCGCCGCTCACGCGCGCGGTCGATGATGTCGAGCATGCTGGGGTCTTCCATGAAGCCGTAGCGCACGTGCACGCTGTGGAAGCCCTTCCCCAGGTGCCTGACCTTCACGCGTTCGTCGGGGGGGACGTGGGGGATCTCGTCGGTGACGACCGTGAGAAACACCACGCGCTCGTGCAGCACCTTGTTGTGCGCCAGGTTGTGCACCAGCGCCGGGGGAGTGCCGCCGGGATTGCCGGACATGAATACCGCCACGCCGGGGACGCGCAGCGGGGGGTCCGCCGCGAGGTCGGCCATCAGGATGTTCAGCGGGACGGACTTCTCCTGCATGCGCTTGGACAGGATCTCGCGGCCGCGTTTCCAGGTGGACATGAGGAGAAACAGCGCCGCGGCGGTCGCGAGGGGGATCCAGCCGCCGTTCTTGATCTTCATCGCGTTGGCGATGAAGAAGGGAATATCCATGGCGAGGAACAGCACGACGACGACCGTCGCTCTCAGGAAGCTCCAGCGCCACACCTCGCGCGACATGACGTAGAACATCAGCGTCGTCATCAGCATCAACGTCGACAACGCGACGCCGTAGGCGCCGGCGATGTTGGTGGACGACCCGAAGTAGAGCACGAAGGCGCACGTCAGGAGCATCAGCCCCCAGTTCACCGCCGGCACGTAGATCTGGCCGATTTCCCGCGACGAGGTGTGGTCGATCTGCATCCGCGGGCTGTAGCCCAGCTGGATCGCCTGCCGCGTCAACGAGAATGCGCCGGAAATGATCGCCTGCGAGGCGATGATTGCCGCGGCCGTCGCCAACGCGATCAACGGGTACACGAACCACGACGGCGCGAGGTGATAAAACGGGTTCACCGCCGCGCTGGGATCGTGCAGCAGCAGCGCGCCCTGTCCGAAATAGTTGAGGACCAGCGCGGGTCCCGCGGTCGAGAACCAGGCGATCTGAATCGCTTTGTGGCCGAAATGGCCGAGGTCGGCGTACAGCGCTTCGCCACCCGTAACCACGAGAAACACGGCGCCGAGGACGATGAATCCCCGCGTGATGTTCTGCGCGAAGAACTCCACGGCATGGACCGGCGACACCGCCGCCAGCACGCCCGGTTGGCGGATGATCGCCGCCACACCGAGGATCGCGATCGTCCAGAACCAGACCAGCATGATGGGGCCGAACACCGCGCCGATCCGCGCCGTGCCGTGGCTCTGGAACCAGAACAACCCGATCAGGATGACGAGCGTCAGAGGGACGACGATGCGTGCCAGCCCCGGTGTGGCCACCTCGAGTCCCTCGGTGGCACCGAGCACGGAGATCGCCGGGGTGAGCGCTCCATCGGCGTAGATCAACGCGGCCCCGAAGATCCCCAGGATGATCATCACGTGGCGCGGCGGCAGCCCGCGCGCCTGGCGGCTGCCCTGCACGAGCGCCATCAGGGCCAGCACGCCCCCTTCGCCCTTGTTGTCGGCGCGGATGATGACGATGTGGTACTTGATCGTGACGACGAGGATCAGCGACCAGAACACGAGTGACAGCACGCCGAGGACGTTCTCCGGCGTGGGTGGGATGCCCAACGGTCCGTAGAAGGTTTCATGGAGGGCGTAGAGCGGGCTCGTCCCGATGTCCCCGTACACGACCCCGAGGGCCGCGACGCTGAGCATGGCCAGATAGCGGCCGTGGGGAGTCTTGTCGAGCGTCAACGCAGGTCCTGGTTGGTGCCCCAATCGCTCGAGCCGCGGTACGGCCGGCGATGGTCCAGCTGCCACACCCGCTTCTGCGAAATGAGCCCTTCCGTGAAGGCGTCCGCGTCCCGCAGCGCCTCCGCCATGCTCGCGGTCTTGGCGCTGGCGTTGTCCGCCCAGTGCAGCACCTCCGCCTCGAGCGTCAGCGGCAACACCGGACTGCCGTGCTCCAGTCGGCCATGGTGCGACAGAATCAGGTGCAGCAACAGCTGGCGCTCCGCGGGTGTGCACGGGGGCGTCGACTCCTCGCTGAGGCGCCGCTCCAACCGCAGCGCGCCGAGCACGATGTGTCCCAGGAGGTAGTGCTGATCGGTATAGCCGAAGACCCCGTCCCAGCGGTAGGCATCGAGCTTTCCGATGTCGTGGAGCAGGGCGCCGGCGAGAACCAGCTCCGCATCCGCTCCCGCGGCGCGCGCGATGGTGCGCGCGATGGCGCCGACCTCGACGGTGTGGGTCAACAGGCCGCCGAGCGCGGCATGATGGCCGGAGACACTGGCCGGGCATTGCTCGAAGCGGCGCCGGAAGTCGGCGTCTTCGAAAAACAGGGCGACCACGGCGCGGAGTCGCGGCTTCGTGAGCTCGGCGCGCCAGGCGTCCACGGTCTCCCAGTAGCGGGTGACGTCCCCGACGCTCGGGAGCAGCCGGCCCAACTCGGCGGCGCTCGGCGGCAGGACGCGCAATGAGCTGACCCGGAGTTGGCGGTGCCCGCGGTAGTCGGCGACCTCGCCCAGCACCTGGACCACATGCCCCGGCCGGATCCCCTCGACCATCGCCTGCTCCCGATCCCAGAATGGGGCGCTGGTGAGCCGGCCGGTCGCGTTGCCGAACGTCAGCACGGTGCACCAGCCGCCCTCGAAGCTGCGCTGCTCGGCGTCGAGCACCAGCAGGGTATCCTGCACCCGCTCGCCGGGCTGGAGGGAAGGGAGGTCAAGGAGGCGGGGGGGTGGGGAGGCCGACATGGGAGCGGGGGAAATATAGGGGGAGTCGAGCAGGGGAGTGGTCACGAAACGCTGCACGCCGTACCTCATTACCGCACCGTCAAGTACCGCGGAGTCGCGGAAGATCGGTCTCCCGGTCGTGCTCCTTATGGAAGGGAAGGCGCGGCGCGCGGATCGGGACGAGGTGCGCGATCGAATTGGCGTAGTACTCGAGCAGCGGGCGGCCGCGCGGCAGGATCACGAGGCTCGCGCCGTCCCGCACGACGAGCCGGCGCAGCCGCAGCATGCGCCAGGCGCGATCCCAGATCTCGCCGATGCGCGCCCCCCCGCGCACCACCTTGCCGTTGACCTCGAGCAGCCGGTCGCGCAGCACATCCATGCGTTCCAGCACAGCTTCCAGCGGCACGACCGTCTGATGGAACGACAGCAGGGCCGCCGCTGCCAGCGGCACCGGTGTGACGGGAATGATCGCGCCGATGCGCCGCATCATTTCCTGCGCCAACCGCTCCAGCTCGGGCAGGCGGCGCTCTTTCGGCCAGGTGAGCACGCCCGCCGGAGCCGTGGCCAGCCAGGTGCGCAACGAGAGCGGGGCGCCGAAGTTCACCGCCACCCGACCGTAGCGCCGCAGCCGTCCCGTGATGAGCCGGAACGTGTTGCCTGCCAGATACGCGGCGACGCCCAGGAGCTGCGCGATCCGGCCCGGCCGGTCCCGCGGGTCGATCAGCTCGCGAATCAGCGACCGGTCTTCCAGCACGCGATCGTAATTGAGGGCAACGGGGACGAACCAGATGTCCCGCTGAAACGCGGGATCGATCAGGGCGCGGCAGATGTAGTCGAGCAGGCCGAGCTTCGGGGGGCGCAGCGCGCCGTCGCGGGTGAGACCGCCCTCGGGGAAGATCCCCTGCGTGACGCCGTTGGTGGTGATCAGCTGCACGTAGCGCTCCAGCACGGCATGGTAGAGCGGCTCGCGAAACCGTCGCCGGATGAAGTACGCGCCGAACGACTTGAATACGTACTCGAGCGGCCAGGCCCGGGCCCACTCGCCCACGGCGTAACTCACGTGCGTCCCGCGGGCGAGGACGTAGGCGACCATGATGTAGTCGGCGTTGGAGCGGTGGTTCATCAGGTAGACCACCACGTCCTGCCTGGGAATGCGCGCGAGGGCGGCCTCGTCCTGATGGTCGACGCTCACCTTGTACAGCAAGTGGATCAGGACCTTCGCCGAGTTGTAGCCGAGCCTGTAGTAGGTGAGGACGTTGAGATGGGGGACGATCTCGTCGATGTACCGCGTGACGAGGCGCCACACCTGCCGCTCGGGGCTGCCGTGCTCGCGGGCGTGCTGTTGCACCGCCGCGCCGACGACGGGATCCTCGAGCAACGCCTCTTTCACGCTGCGCCGCTGTTGCAGATGGTAGCGGGCGAGACGGGTGCGGAACCGCAGCACTGCGGCGCGGCCCGCGAGGCGCAACCGGCTGCGCGCCAGGTAGACGACCGCGGTCGCTCCGCCGAGCCCCACTCCAAGAGCGATGGCCCAGTCGCGCGCCGTCACGCGGCCGGAAACTGTCCTTCGGCTTTGAGTCGCTGGTAGGCCATGCCCTTGAGCCGGGCGATCCGGGCGGCCATCGGCGGATGGGTCGCGAACAGATCGGACAAGCCGCCCTCGTGCAGGTTGGCGCGCCGTCCCAGCGGATCGGCGATGCACAAATGGGCGGCGCCCCGCTTGATCGACGCCGTCGGGGCATCCGCGGCTTCGATCTTGGTCAGGGCGCTCGCCAGCGCCATCGGATTGCGGGTGAACTGGGCTCCCATCGCGTCCGCCAGGTACTCCCGTTTGCGGCTCACCGCCATCGCGAGGAACTGCGCGATGATCGGCGCGAGAATCCAGGAGATCACCCACACCACGAGGACGACGATGACGACGACGCCGCCGCCCTTGCCCTTGCCGCCGCCGCGGGACCCGCCGATCCGTCCGCCCGAGGAGAGCAGCCGGCCCACGCCGTCGTGCATCAGCGCCACGGCGCCGACGAGCGCGGCGAGCGTCGTCATGAGGCGCACGTCGAGGTTCTTCACGTGTCCCAGCTCGTGGGCGATCACCGCCTGCAGCTCGTCGCGGCTGCAGATGTCCAATAACCCCTGCGTCACGGCGATGTGGGAGTGACCCTGGTCGAGGCCCGTCGCGAAGGCGTTGGGATCGGCGTCGGGGACGATATAGATGTCGGGGCGCGGGATCCCGGCCGCGATGGCCATCTCCTCGACCACGTTGACGAGCTGGCGCTCCTTGTCGGTCTGCGGGTCCTCGAGCTTCACCGCCCCGGTCGACCACAGCACCTTATTCGGCCCGGTGACAAACCCGTAGCGCGCGATGCCGGCGCCGATCGCCGTCATGATGAGGCCGAACCAGGGGAAGGTGTGGTGATACGTGTCCGGAGGCGCGTCCGACGTGGCCAGCCAGTAGGCAAAGTCCCCGCCGAACCCGAGCCAGGCGAAGAACAGCACGAAGGCGATCACCAGCCAGACCGTACGCCGGCGATTCGCCTCCTGCTGCTGAAAAAGGTTGAGCCCCGCCCCGCTGTCGTCCGTCACGCCTTGGGTTTCATGGAGAGATCGACCTGCGGCACGGCGCGCTCACCCTCGTCGGTGATCTCCCACAGCTCGGCGGGCGTCGCCCTGGCCATGCCGGCGACCAGGTTGGTCGGGAACTGCATCTGCTTCGTGTTGTACTTCGTCGCGAAATCGTTGTACGCCTGGCGCGCGAAGGAAATCTTGTT
>CAZXKN010000214.1:0-15658 GCA_964641815.1 uncultured Gemmatimonadaceae bacterium
TCATCGACACGTCGATCGCGAATCAGGCGACGGTGCGGCTCGACAGCACGCCGTTCGGAGGAGATTTCGTCGATGCTTTCGCCGTGCGGGCCCCGGGCGACACCCACTTCGGTTATGGAGAGATCCTCAATCCCATTCAGCTGCAGCTCGGGGTGAGCACGCAGCCGTGGGCGATCGCCGCGAACGCGACGACCCACGCCGTCTTCGTCGGGCATCAGGATGGCCAGCTGTACCGCATCAACGGGACGACGGACGCCCTCGTCGACTCGCTCGCGGCGGGAGTGTTCACGACCGCGGTGGCGGTGAACTCGATCACCAACCACGTCTTCGTGGGGACGGACCAAGGGGTCGTGGTGGTCGACGGTGCCACGCTGGTGCCGATTACGACGGTGGCGGCCGGCACGACGCAGCAGGGGGTCACGAATCGTCAGGGATTGACGGTCGATTCCCTCAACAACCGCGTCTACGTCACGGTGGATATCGGGGGCGCGGGCCCGAACCCGGTGCTGCGGCGCATCGACGGCGCGACGAACACGTTCTCCGCGTCGAACGACGTCGCCCTGCCGGCGCTCGGCATCGCGGCCGCCTTCGACGCGGCGAATGGCCGCGTGTACGTGGTACTCCCCGACAGTGATCTCGTGGTCGCGGTCGATCCGGTGGCCCGGACGTTCACCCGCATCCCCGTCGGCACCACGCCGGTGGCGGTCGCGGTGAACCCGACGACCAATCGGATCTACGTCGTCAACCAGGGCTCCTACAACGTCTCGGTGATCGATGGGTCGAGCCAGTCCGTCATCACCACCATCTACACCGGCTACTACATGGCCAGCGTCGCGGCTGATCCGGCGAGCAACCGGGTTTACGTCGGGGCAGCCAACATCGGCTATCTGCTGGTGATCGACGGCCAGACCAACCTGTTCCAGTCGATCATCACGTTGTCACCGAACGGCGTTACAGAGTTTGGGATCGCGGTCGATGCAGGGAACAAAAAGGTCTGGAGCGCCGACTACTCGTCGAACACGGTGACGAGACTGAGATTCTGATGAGGTTGTCGAGGTTGGTGAAGGATGGTGGGGGTTGTGGAGGTTGATCGAGCAGGGGACGACCTCCACTAACCCTCCACCAACGTCCACCAACCTCCACTAGATTGCACTCCATGTCCCGCCGCCAAACCGTCACTGTCCGCGTCGACGACGTCCCCGTGGGGAGCTGCCACCCCATCGTCGTCCAGTCGATGACAAACACTGACACCGCGGACGTCGCCGGCACCGTGGCACAGGTGCGCGCGCTGCACGAGGCGGGCTCGGAGCTGGTGCGCGTCACCGTCAACAACGACGACGCCGCCCGGGCGGTCCCGGCGATCGTCGAGCAGGTCGACGTCCCCGTCATCGGCGACTTTCACTACAACGGGCACCTGCTGCTCACCAAGTATCCCGCCTGCGCCAGGGCGCTCGCCAAGTACCGCATCAACCCCGGCAACGTCGGCGCCAAGCGCCGCGACGAGCACTTCCGCCAGATCATCCAGGTCGCGATCGACGAAGGGAAGCCCGTCCGCATCGGCGTGAACTGGGGCAGCCTCGACCAGCAGCTCCTTACCGAGCTGATGGACGCCAACGCGAAGCTTGCGGTGCCCCGCGAGGCACGCGATGTGACGATGGACGCTATGGTCGAGAGCGCCACGCGCTCCGCCGCCCTCGCCGAGGAGGCCGGGCTCGCTCACGACCGCATCATCCTTTCGGCGAAGGTGTCGGGCGTTCAGGACTTGATCGACGTCTACCGCCGGCTCGCTGCGACCGGGGACTACCCGCTGCACCTCGGTCTCACGGAGGCGGGGATGGGGACCAAGGGCGTCGTCGCGTCGAGTGCGGCGCTCGGCGTCCTGCTGCAGGACGGCATCGGCGACACGATTCGCGTCTCCCTCACGCCGCGTCCCGGCGGTGACCGCAGCGAGGAGGTGCGCGTTGCGCAGCAGATCCTGCAGTCGCTCGGGATCAGGAGCTTTTCCCCACAGGTCACTGCCTGCCCGGGATGCGGGCGTACCACGTCGACGTTTTTCCAGGAAATGGCCGAGCAGATCCAGGACTATCTGCGCGAGCGCCGCCCTGACTGGCAGCGCCGCTTTCCGGGGTCAGAGGAGCTGCGCGTGGCGGTGATGGGATGCGTGGTGAACGGGCCGGGAGAGTCGAAGCACGCCGACATCGGCATCTCGCTGCCGGGCACGTTCGAGGAGCCGAAGGCGCCGGTGTACGTCGACGGCGAGCTGCGCGTCACGCTGAAGGGCGACTCCCTGGTCGCCGACTTTCTGAAGATTCTCGAGCAGTACGTCGAGCGCCGCTACGGCGCCGGCACGGTCGTCTCGACCGGGTAACCCGCCTTCTTCCAGGCGGCGAGGCCGCCCTCGAGGTCCCATACTTCCCGGCCGCGCGCGGCGACGATGCTCGCGGCGATCGCGGAGCGGCTTCCCGTGAGACATTGCATCACGACCGGACCCGGCGGCAGCTCGTCGAATCGCGCGGGGAGGAGGCCGAGCGGGATGTGCCGTGCCCCGGAGAGGTGGCCGTCGTCCCATTCATAGGCGGCGCGGACGTCGACCACGGACACGTCGCCCTGCGCCAGGCGTTCCGCCAGCCGCTGGGCCGTCATCTTGCGAATCGAGCCGATTGCCCCGCCTGCGCTGCGCCAGGCGGCGAGTGTCTCCTCGTCGCAGTCGATATAGCCGCCGACGCGATCGAGGCCGATCATGGCGAGGTCCCGCACTGCCTGATCGAGCGCGTCCAAACGCGCATGATCGATCAACAGGTAGAAATCTCGCGTATAGGGAACGAGCCACCCCGCCCAGGTCGTGAAGGAGCGATTGAGCGGGACATTGATCGTTCCCGGGATGTGGGCCGTCGCGTAATCGGCGGCGGGACGCGTGTCGACGAGCAGTGTTCCCTGCGCGAGCAGCTCACCCACCCGGGCTGCGGCGATGCGCTGCGGCCGCCGCGAGCCGCCGAGGATGCGCGGGCCGTCGCGGTTGATCCGCTTCATCTCGCCGAAGTACGTCGGTGGCTCGGGCTGCCCCTCGAGGACGGCACTGATGAACTTCGTCTCGTCGGTGATGTGAAACGCCCAGTTCGCGATGCGCTCGTAGCCCAGGGTGCTCTGCGGCATCGCGCCGAGCGACTTGCCGCACGCCGAGCCGGCGCCATGTCCCGGCCAGATCTGGAGGTGGTCGGGGAGATCCCGCAGGCGTTGCAGTGAGTGAAACAGCTGGCGGGCGCTCGCGGTCATCGTGCCCTGAACCTTGGCGGCCTTCTCGAGCAAGTCGGGCCGCCCCACGTCTCCCACGAACACGAAATCGCCGCTCAGCATCCCTATCGGGGCCGCGGCGGCGGAGCGATCGACGACGAGAAATGCGAGGTGCTCCGGAGTATGGCCCGGCGTGTGCAGCGCGGTGATCGAAATGTCGCCGACGTCGATGCGCGACTCGTGTTTCAGCAACACGGCGCCGCTCTCGGCGGCATAGCCGTAGCGCCAATCGGCGCCGCCTTCATCGGACAGGTACAGCGTCGCCCTGGTGCGCTGCGCCAGCTCGCGGCTCCCCGAGACGAAATCCGCATGGATGTGCGTCTCGGTGACGTGCGCGATACGCAGCCCTTCCGCTTCGGCGGCGGCGATGTACTGCTCCACGTCCCGGTTGGGATCGACGACGAGCGCCGCATCCGAGCGCTCGGAGGCGAGGAGGTAACTGGCCTGGGCGAGGCCGTCGTCGTAGAATCGTTTCAGGAGCACGGCGGCTCTATCCTACATGGGGCAGGCACTCCAGGGAACTCTCCAGGCAAAGGCGTCATTCTAGCGGTGCTATGAACACATCCAGTCATGAAGTTGCGACCCTCGCCGGCGGCTGCTTCTGGTGTCTCGACGCGGTGTTTCGCGGCTTGAAAGGCGTGGAGCAAGTCGTGTCCGGTTATGCCGGCGGAACCGTTCCCAATCCATCCTACGAGGCGGTCTGCACCGGACGCACGGGGCATGCCGAGGTCGTCCAGGTCACCTTCGACTCAGGCGTCCTGAGCTATCGCAACCTCGTGGAGGTCTTTTTCGGCATTCATGACCCGACGACGCTCAACCGGCAGGGCGCCGATGTCGGCACGCAGTACCGGTCGGCGATCTACTATCACAGTCCCGAGCAGGAGCGGACGGCGCGCGAGGTGATCGCCGCGCTCGAGCGCGAGCAGGTGTTCGACGGCCCGATCGTCACCGAGGTGGCGCCGGCCACCGAGTTCTATCCTGCCGAGGAGTACCATCAGGACTACTTCCGGCGCAATCCGGGGCAGGGGTACTGCCGCGCGGTCATCGCACCGAAGGTCGCGAAGTTTCGCAAAGCACACCTGGAGCGGCTCAAGGCTATTTGAGGGGCAGCCCCAACGGCACGTCGCGGTCTGGGTGGACCAGTACGATGTCGGCGGGGGCCAGCTCGATTCCCAGGGTCAGCACCTCCGAAAAGAAGTGTCCAATCTGGCGTGGTGGAAAATTCACGACGCCGAGCACCAGCTTGCCGAGCAGATCGTCTTTGCCGTAGTGCAGCGTGATCTGCGCGCTGGACGTCTTCACGCCCAGAGGTCCGAAGTCGATGCGCAGCTTCCAGGCGGGTTTCCGCGCCTCGGGAAAGTCGTCCACGGCGACGATCCGGCCCACCCGGATGTCGACCCTCGCGAAGTCCGCAAACGTGATCTGGTCCATGTACTGTCCTCTCAGTAGGTCACAGAGCCGGGAATACCCCGTGGAATCTAGCCTTTCTGAGGGTGGCATATCGCTTGCCTTCCCCTATGCCAACTCGAACGGACAGGCACGATGAACCGCATCGTAGGGCTGTCACTCCTCGTTCTCCTCGTCGCCGTAGCACCCGCGTCCGCCCAGTATCACGGCTTGCGCGAGGTCCGCGGCGACGCCGGGGCCTTCGGCATCAATCTCGCCGTGGGCGCACCGCAGGGTGACTTCGCCCGGAACGTCGATGTGGCGGGCGGGCTCGACGCGTTCGGGACGGTGAACCTCGGCGCCGGCAACCCGCTCGGCCTGCGGTTCGAGGGTGCATATCTGGTCTACGGGTCGGACCACCAGTTCGACCTCAACACCACTTATGCGATTGCGACACTCGGTGTCGGCCCGCAGATCACCGTGGGCCAAGGCCCGATGCGGTTGTACGGTTTCGGCACCGTCGGATTTTCCTACATCTCGGCTTACTCGTCATTCCCAGACGGCTGCGGCTGCTACAGCTACGGCTCCCAGACGGATTTCAGCGACTGGACGTCGTCGCTCCAGGCCGGTGGCGGCATGCTCCTGACCCTTGGCAGGCGTACGCCGGTGTCCCTGGATATCGGTGCCCGCTATCTGTCCAGCGGGTTCGCGAATTACGTGGCACCCGGGGACGTGCAGCCGCAGCCCAATGGGGACGTCGTGGTGTTCACGTCGCGGGCGCGCCCCAATCTGACAATCGTGCACTTTGGAGTGTCGATCGGGATCCGGTAACGTTCCCCCTTCGGATTCCGTTTCCGGGCTCCTCTCCACTCAGGAGAGGGGCCTTTTTTTCATTGCTGGTGCCCGGATAGCTTTCCGTCGTCCGGCGGCTCGCGGGTCTTCATCGACTTGCGGCGTTGTGGTTTTTCGGTATATCTTCGGGTCCCGATCCGTACACAAACGGGACCGAGTAGTGTCGATTTTCGGCGTTCTATTTCGACGTTCTGGTAGCAAAAAGTAGAAACCGGGCCGTGATGCGTGCCGTTACGTTGAGTGCTGTCCAGCCAGAGGGCATATGAAACTCTCCGATACCGCCATCCGCCGCCCCGTTCTCGCCAGCATGTTGTCCGCCGCGCTGGTGTTGTTCGGGGTCATCGGGTACACGCGCCTCTCGGTGCGCGAGCTCCCGGACATCGATCCGCCGATCATCTCGGTATCGACGACCCTCCCGGGTGCGAACGCCCAGGTGGTGGAGACAGCCGTCACCGACATCCTGGAAGAGGAGTTGTCGACGATCCAGGGGATTCGGACGCTATCGAGCACGTCATCCGAGGAGCAGAGCAACATCACCATCGAGTTTACTCTCGACCGGCCCGTTGATGTCGCTGCCCAGGACGTGCGCGACAAGGTGTCGCGCGTGCGCGGCCGGCTGCCGGTCGACGTGCTCGAGCCGGTGATTGCGAAGCAGGAGGCGGACGCGCAGCCGTTCTTCTGGCTGGCCTTGAGCAGCCAGAGCCTCGATTTGCTCCAGCTGTCGGATGTCGCCGACCGGCTCGTGAAGACTCGGCTGCAGAGTCTGCCGGGCGTGGGTAGCGCGGGGATCTTCGGCGAACGGCGCTACGCGATGCGGGTCTGGGTCCAGCCCGACGCGTTGTCGGCTCGCAGTCTCACCGTGCAGGACGTCGAAACCGCGATCAATGCCCGCAATGTCGAAATCCCCGCCGGCCGCATCGAGTCGACGCGCCGCGAGTTCTCGGTCCGCTCGCTCGGTGAGCTGAAAACGCCGCAGGAGTTCGGCGAGCTGGTCGTGGCGAGCCAGGGCAACCAACTCGTCAAGCTCAAGGACGTGGCGAAAGTCGAGCTGGGGCCCGAGGATGATCGCTCGATCTTCCGCTACAACGGCAGTCCGTCGGTTGCGATCGGCGTGGTGCGGCAATCCAAGGCGAACCTCATCCAGGTGGCGCAGCGCATTCGCGCGGTTCTGCCGGAGATCCAGCAGACGCTGCCCCCGGGCGTCAAGCTCGAGATCGCGTTCGACGGATCCGTCTTCGTCACCCACTCGATCAACGACGCCCGCCTCACACTGTTCATCGCGGCGATCCTCGTCGTCCTCATCATCTTCGTCTTCTTGCGGAACCTCCGTGCCACGATCATTCCCGGGCTCGCGATCCCGACATCGATCATTACAGTGTTCGCGATCCTCTACTTCCTGGGCTTCTCGATCAACAACTTCACGCTGCTCGCGTTGACGATCGCGATCGGTATCGTGGTGGACGACGCGATCATCGTGCTCGAGAACGCCTATCGTCACCAGGAAGAGCTGCACGAAGATCCGGAACGCGCCGCCATCAGCGGAACGAACGAGATCGGCTTCGCCGTGATCGCGACCACGATCGCGCTTGTGGCCGTGTTCACGCCCCTCGCCTTTCTCCAGGGCAGCACGGGGCGCCTGTTCAACGAATTCGGCATCGCGATGGCCGGGGCCGTAATCATTTCCGGTTTCGTGGCGCTGACCCTCACTCCCATGCTGTGTGCCAAGATCCTGCGCGTGTCACACGAGCACGGCGCCGTGTTCAAGATGTTCGAGAATGGCTTCAACGCCATCGCCGAGCGCTACGCGACGTTGCTGCGCACCGCGCTGCGCCACCGCGGTGTCGTCATCGCCGGGACGGTCGGGTCGGTGCTCCTGGCGTTCGTGTTGTTCAAGAACCTCAAGCAGGAGCTCATTCCGGACGACGACCGCGGGTTCTTCCTGGTCGTGGGGACGGCGCCCGAGGGGGCGTCGCTTCAGTACACCGACGGCTACGTGCGCCAGATCGAGGGAATCATCAGCAAGACGCCGGATGTCCAAGGGTACTTCACGATCATCGGCGGCTTCGCGGGCGGCGTCAACCGGTCGTTCATCGGCGTCATCCTCAAGGATTGGGGCGTCCGCCACACCAGCGTCCAGCAAATGGTGGGAGGGTTGTTTCCGCAACTCTTCGGCCTCGCCGGGATGCGGGCGTTCCCGTATGCCCCCGGCGCGCTCGGGTTCAGCCAGCCGATCCAGTACGTCGTGCAGAACCCGGATTTCGCCAGGCTCGCCAAGGCACAGGACACCCTGGTGCCGCGGGCGCGGGCGATCAAGGGCCTCACGAACATTGACACCGACCTGCGGGTGAACAAGCCCGAGCTGCGGGTGACATTCGATCGGGACCGCGCCGAGGACCTGGGGGTTCCGGTGCGCGACGTCGCGGCGGCGTTGCAGACGTTTCTCGGTGGCCGGCGGGTGAGCACCTTTACCCGCAACGACAAGCTGTACTACGTCATGGTTCAGCTCGACCCCAGTCACCGGTCGACTCCGAGCGACATGTCGGGGATCTACCTGCGGGGCAACGGCGGGCAGCTGGTACAGCTCTCCGCCCTGGCCAAGGTCGAAGAGGGCGTGGGCCCGCGCCAGATCAACCACTTCAACCGGGTGCCTTCGTTTACCATGTCGGGGTCGTTGATTCCGCCGTTTGCGCAGGGAGAAGCGCTCGATTCGCTCGATCGGCTGGCCAAGCAGGTGCTGCCGCCGGGCAGCACGACCGCCCTGGCGGGCGACTCGCGCGAGTTCCGCGAGAGCGGCGGCGCGTTGTACTTCGCCTTCGGCGTGGCCCTGCTCGTCGTGTTCATGGTGCTCGCGTCGCAGTTCGAGTCGCTGGTGCACCCGTTCACAGTGCTCTTGGCGGTGCCGCTGGCGGTAACCGGGGCCTTGGCGACATTGCTCATCGCGGCCGTGTTCCACCGTCCCGGAGGGACGATCAATCTGTACAGTGAGATCGGCATGATCCTGCTCATCGGGCTCGTGACCAAGAACTCGATCTTGTTGGTGGAATACTCGAACCAGCTCAAGGCCCGGGGCTTGTCCACGATCGACGCGGTCATCGAGGCCGGGCGCATTCGGCTGCGTCCCATTCTCATGACGTCGGTGGCCACGATCATGGGCGCGATCCCCGTGATGATCGGCGTCGGCGCCGGGTCCACCTCGCGCCGGCCGCTCGGCTACGCGATCGTGGGCGGCATCTTCTTCTCCACGGCGCTCACGCTGTTCGTGGTGCCCGTGGCCTACACGCTGCTCGACCGGTTGCGGGCCCGTGAAGCGCAGGACTTGAAGGCCCTCGAGCCGCTGGAGGCGAAGTGATTCTGCCGCTCCTGGCGATGCTTCAGACTTCGTCTGCCCCTGCACCGGCCGTCCCGGACACGATCCCGGTCGTGACGCTGGCGGACGCGCTGCAACGCGCCGCGCGGCTCGACCCCGACTACGTCGCGGCGGCCGGGCAGGTCGGCCCCGCCGAATGGGCGCGCCGGGCGGCGTTCACGGTGTTCATCGTGCCGGCCGTGACGCTGTCGGCGGCCGGAACGCACACGACGGGCCAGTACTTCACCCCGTTCGGCACGTTCAAACCGCTTCCCAACTCCTATTCGGCCACGCTGGATGCCCGGATCGATTTGTTCACGGGCGGCGCGAAATGGGCGGGGTTGCGCACGACTTCGGGACAGCTCGAAAGCGCCCAGGCGGGGGAGCTGCAGGCGCGTCTCACGACTGCGATGAATACCGAGGGCGACTACTACGCGGTCCTCACAGAGAAAGCCCTGCTGCGGGTGGCGGAAGATCAGGAGCAGCGCGCCCAACAGCAGTTCACCGTGGCCCGCGCCCGCGTCACTTCCGGGGCCGCAGTACAGACGGACTCACTGCAGCTCGCGCTCGGGCTGACGCAGGCGCGGGTCGTGCTGCTGCAACAGCAGGCCGCCCTGCGAGCTGCGCAGTTGCAGCTGGGACGGCGCATCGGGCTCGAAGGACGAGCGGATGCCGCCCCGGTTTCCGGCGACAGCATCGCGCCGGCGCTGCCGTTTCTGGTTCAGGACGCGGTTGCGAAGGCGCTGGCGCAGGGCCCGGCGTGGCGCATCGCGCGTGCCAACGAGCGCACCACCAGCGGGCAGCTCTGGGCCCGCCGGGCGCAGTATCTCCCGCGCGCGACACTGGATTTCAACAAGACGGCAAACGATACGCGGTTCTTCCCAAGCAGCTCGAAGATCACATCGTTTGCGCTGACGGTCAGCCTGCCGCTGTGGGACAATGGCCAGCGCGAGATTCAGGTCGCGCAGGCCCGCGCCAACCACGAGGTGGCGCAAGCGATCCGCGACGATCTGGAGCGGGGCGCGTGGCACGACGTCACCGCCGCCTACGACGCCTATGAAACCAATCGAGCAACGATCGATCTCGATCGCTATGCGGTGGTCGTGGCGCGCGAGAACAACCGCGTGCAAGAGACGCGATACCGCTCCGGGGCGACGACGATCCTCGACCTCCTGGACGCCCAGAATCGCCTCTTTCAGGCCGAGGCCGATCTCGTCCAGGCGATGTACAATACGCGGCTCGCGCGGGCGGGCCTCGAGGTGATTCTCGGCGAGCGCATCAATTTCGAACAGGGAACCCAGTGAGCAAACGCCATGCAGTGCGGGTCGGGTTGGTCGCCGCGGTCGCTGTCCTCGCCGCGATCGGGTGCAGCAAGAAGAACGCCGGAGGCCGCGCGGCCCAGGGCGGTGGAGGCGGAGGAATGCCGCCCGGGATGCCGGTGGAGGTGGCGGTCGCGCGCAGCGATACGGTGCGCGACGAGGTCGCCGCCACCGGCCAGATCGAAGCCGTGCAATCGATCGAGCTGCGCCCCGAGGTCGAAGGCCGCATCGTCGGCATTCTGATCCGGGAAGGGCAGGAGGTCGCGGCCGGGACACCGCTGTTCCAGATCGACTCGACGGAGCTGGGGGCGCAGGTGGCGCAGCTCGCGGCGCAGCGCGACCTCGCCAACCAGGATCTGGCGCGCACCAAGGACCTGATCGCTCAGAACGCCGCCTCGACGCAGGACCTGCAGCACGCCGAGGCCAACGCCCGCAGCGCCGACGCGCAGTTCCGGCTCATGAGTACCCGTCTCGCGCGCACGACGGTGCGCGCGCCGTTCAGCGGCATCGTCGGCCAGCGCTTCGTCAGCCAGGGCGACTACGTCAACAACACGACGAAACTCGTCACCCTGCAGACGGTGAATCCCATGCGGGCGTCGTTCAATGTGCCGGAGAAGTACGCACAGTCGTTGAAGCGCGGGCAGGAGGTCGGGTTCCGGGTCGCGGCGATTGCTAATCGCGACTTCGTCGGAGAAGTCGATTTCGTCGACCCGGTGGTATCGCTGCCGGGGCGCACCATTCTCGTGAAGGCCCACGTCCCCAATCCGCAGCGCCTGCTGCAGCCGGGGATGTTCATCGAAGCGCGGCTCGTCACAGCCGTGCGACCGAAGGCCGTGGTCGTTCCCGAGGATGCCGTGGTCCCCGTCCAGGGCGCCACGTTTGTGTGGGTGGTGCAAGAGGGCAAGGCGGCGCAGCGGCAGGTGGGCATCGGCGTGCGCACCCCGGGGTTCGTGGAAATCCAGAGCGGCGTCGACGCCGGCGAACAGGTAGTTGTGGGCGGGCTCGAGTCACTCTTCCCGGGTGCTCCTGTCATGGCCAGAGTCGTAGACCGCACCCCCAAACCGGCCCCGACGGAGCACTGAGCAAACACTTCCTCCTCGCGGCGTTGCTGAGCGCGTGGGCCGGCGCCTCCGGCGCCGCGCAGGCGCCGCTCGAAGAGCAGCTCGGGTTTCCGCGCGGCAGCCGCTGTCTCATTCTCCATTTTGATGATCTGGGGATCGCCGGTCCCGAAGACCGGAGCGCGTGGGCGGCCCGTGACTCCGGTCTTGTCGTTTCGGCGAGCGTGATCGTCCCCGGACCGAAGCTCCAGGAGGTCGCCGCGTACGCCCGGGCCCACCCGGAGTTCGATCTCGGCATTCACCTCGCGCTGACCAGCGAGTGGCCCGGCACCCGCTGGGGTCCGATCGCCCCGCCCGAGAGCGTGGCGACGCTGATCGACGCCGATGGTCTGCTGCGCCGCGGCTGGGAGGACTCGACTACCGTCCGCTGGCAGGACGTAGAGCGCGAGCTGCGCGCGCAGATCGCCGCTGCCCGCGCCGCGGGGATCCGCCCCACCCATCTCGACGTGCACGAATACGTGCTGTTCTCACGCGGCCCGGTGTTGTTCGAGATCCTGCGCCGCGTGGCGCAGTCGGAAGGATTGCCGTTCCTGAGCGCCGCGGAGTGGGTGGCCGGGCACAGCGTCGACCGTCGCTTCCCGCGCGGTCCCCTGGTCCTTGCCCGGGTCGTCGCTATCGCCCCCGACGTACCGCCCGCCGGTTGGGCAGCGTACTATGAAGCAGAGATCCGCGCGTTGCCGCCCGGAGTGTCGGAGCTGATTCTCCACCCGGCAGCCGATTCGGCGGGCATGAAGGCGTTGACGGGGGAGCGCGTCAATTGGGGCGCCGCCTGGCGCGCCCGGGACTGGGCTTTCGTCGCGAGTCCGCGCTTCCGGCGCCTGCTCGCGGACGAGCACATCCACCTCGTGACGTGGCGGCAAATCGACTCCGCCCTCGTGAAGGAACGACCATGACCGCATCGCTGATCGCCCGACCGGGCGCCGATGAATACGCGCCGTATTACGGCACCTACATCGGCAAGGTCCCCGACGGCGACCTGCGGTCGATGTTGTCGACGCAGCTCGCCGAGACCCTCGCGCTGATCCGCTCCATTCCGGAATCGCGCGGCGGGCATCGCTATGCCCCCGACAAGTGGAGCGTTCGCGAGGTGCTCGGCCACCTCGCTGACAGCGAGCGCATCTTCTCCTATCGCGCGTTGCGCATCGCGCGCGGCGACGCCACCCCGCTCCCGGGCTTCGAGCAGAACGACTACGTCCCCGCGGGCGGCTTCGACGCCCGCACGTTGCGCGATCTGGCCGATGAGCTCGCCGCCATCCGCCAGGCGACCATCCATCTGTTCACCCATTTCGACCAGGCGGCGCTCGAGCGCCGCGGCACGGCGAGCGGCAAATCCGTTTCGGTGCGCGCGCTGGCCTATATCATTGCCGGTCACGAGCTGCATCACGTGGGCATCCTCAAGACCCGCTACCTGAGTTAACGATGCGCACCCGCGCGCTCGGCCCGGGCGCATTCGACGTCGCCGTCGTCGGCCTGGGCGGGATGCACCTCTCGATCGCCGGCCGTCCTGACGAAGCGACGGCGTTGCGCGTGATTCACGCCGCGCTCGACGCCGGCGCCACCCTCCTCGATACCGCCGACGTCTATTGTCTGGACGACGGCGACCTGGGGCACAACGAGCGGCTCATGGCGAAAGCGCTGCGCACCTGGGGCGGGCGCCGCGACACCATCGTCGTCGCCACCAAGGGCGGCATGACCCGGCCCGGGGGTCGCTGGGAGCGCAACGGTCGTCCCGAGCATTTGCGGCGCGCCTGCGACCGGTCGCTCAAGGCGTTGGAGACCGAGCGCATCGACCTGTATCAGCTGCACGCCCCCGATCCCGAAGTGCCGTTCACCGAGAGCGTCGGCGCCCTGGTGGAGCTGCAGCGCGCGGGGAAGATCCGCTGGATCGGGGTGTCCAACGTCACGGTCCCGGATATCGAAGCCGCAGCGCGGCTCACGCCGCTCGTGGCGGTGCAGAACCGGCTCAACCCGTTCTTCCGGGAGGCGCTGGCGGGCGGCGTCGTGGCGGAGTGCGCGCGCCGCGGCCTCGGTTTCCTGGCCTACAGCCCGGTCGGCGGAGGACGCCTCAACAGGAAATTGCCCGACCACCCGGTGTTGCAGTCGATCGCCCGGCGCCACGACATCTCACCGCATGCGGTGGTGCTCGCCTGGGTGCTGGCGCAGGGAGACACCGTGATCGCCATTCCCTCGGCCCGCAGCACCGCGCACGCCGCCGATTCTCTCATCGCGGCCGATGTGCAATTGTCCACTGCCGAGCTCGCCGCCATCGATGCCGCGGAGTTCTCACGGAGCTGACGGATCACGAACGCCTTGTTCGAGCGTTTCCCCGGGCTGCGCGGCCGTGTACCGTGGGTCGCCATTGTTCCCTCGCCGACGCCGATCGCCGAGCTGCCGGCGCCCGCCGGGTTCGGCGGTCGGTTGTTCGTCAAGCGGGACGATCTCACCTCGCCGCTGTATGGCGGCAACAAAGTGCGCAAATTCGAGTACCTCCTGGCCGATGCCGAGCGGGGCGGGGCGCGGACGCTCATCACGCTGGGGGGGATCGGCTCGAACCAGTGTCTCGCCGCGACGCTGCACGGCCGCGCGCGCGGGCACGCCGTCGAGCTGTCGCTGATGCGGCAACCCGTCACGGACGGAGTGCGCCAGGCGCTGCAGGGGATGGTGGCGGGCGGCGCCCGGATCCGCTACGCCGCATCGATGCTCGGCGCGCTGCGCAACGAGCGGCGGGCGATGCGCGATCGTCGACGGGCCGGCGAGCATCCCTACCATATCCCCTTCGGGGCGACGAGCGCACTGGGTGCGCTCGGGTACGTGGCGGCGGCGCTCGAGCTCGCCGAGCAGGTGCGGGCCGGGGCATGTCCCGAACCCGATGTGCAGCTGGTCGCCGCGGGGACCTGCGGCACGGCGGCGGGGCTGTTGGTCGGCACGCGGCTCGCGGGGTTGCCTAGCCGGCTCATCGCCGTGGGTGTCGTCCATCGCTCGCTCGTGACCCGTGCACTGATCCTGTGGTACGCCAACCGGACCGCGGCGCTGTTGTCGCGCCTCGACGCATCCATGCCGCGATTGCGCTTCGGCAGCGGGGACGTCTCCATCGCGGGAGACCAGTTGGGCGACGGCTACGGCCACGCGACGGCGGCTGCTCGCCGTGCCGTCGATTGGGCTCGGCCACACCTGGCACTCGAAACGACCTACACCGGGAAGACGCTCGCGTCGTTGCTGGAGCCACACGTCCGGTTCGCGGGCGCACGGGTGGTGCTGTTCTGGAATACGCAGAATTCGTCACCCTTCCCGATGGCTGCCGGCACTGATCACCTTCCAGAGCGGCTGCGGGAGCTGCTCACGCGATCCTGAGAGGAGCAATCATGTCGTTGCGCCGTATGCTTACCGTTTTCGTCCTTGCCGGCCTGGGCGCCGCTTCCCTCGCGGCGCAGGCCACGACCGCCGCCATAACCGCGCCGGACCTGCGGCGGCGACTCTTCGCCCTCGCCGATGACTCGATGGGCGGCCGGCGGTCGGGATCGATCGGGGACTTCAAGGCCGCCGAATACATTGCCGCGGAATTTCGGCGCCTCGGCCTCCAACCGGCGGGCGCAGGCGGCACATGGTTTCAGACGGTGCCGTTCTTCTTCGCCCAGCCGGCTGGCACGGCGCTCTCCGCAGGCGATGCGTCGCTGACCTGGGGGACGGACTTTGTCCTCGCGGGCCGCCCCCTGCCGCTCGTGCAGCTGCGCGGCGCCACGGCGGTGTACGGCGGCGTCGTGTCGGATTCCGCGACGTGGATGCCGGCGGGACACGCGGGTGGGAAGGTGGTCGTGCTGGACGTCCGGCCCGGCGCCGACGGCACGCGGCAGCTGGTCCGCGGGCTGACCCGGATCGCCAGCAACGCGCGCTTCAGCGGAGCGGCGGTGGTGGCGTTCGTCGAGATGGATCTGCTCGCTCCCGAGGTGTTGTATCTCATCGCGGGGGAACGCCTCACGGCCGACACCTCGCGTGGATCGGGACAGCCGGCCATCGTGTTGATCACGCCCCACGCCGCGGAGCTGCTGCTCGGTGCGTCTCCCGAGCGGCTCGCGGCGGGAGCCGCCGGCCGGCCGGTGCAGGGAGACCTCGGCGTGAGATTCGCGCCGGTGCCCTACCCGGCCCGCAACGTGATCGGCGTGCTGCCGGGCAGCGATCGTGCGTTGCGCGGCGAATACGTCGCCCTCAGCGCCCACAACGACCACGTCGGGTTCGATCACCAGGCACTCGATCACGATTCGGTCCGTGCCTACAACCGCGTCATCCGGCCGATGGGCGCCGATTCCCCCGACCATCCGGCGTCGGCCGAAGAGCAGGCCCGCGTCACA
>CAZXKN010000215.1:0-9036 GCA_964641815.1 uncultured Gemmatimonadaceae bacterium
CGCTGCCGCGATCGAGGACGGCTACCGGGAGACGCTGGCCGCGGGTGGACATGCCTACGTGCTGGCCGAGAACCACGTCGAGCTGCGGGAAATGGCGGAATACCGACTGCATGATCCGGAGAAATTCTGGGAAAAGCTCGAAGCATTCCCGACGATTCGCAGTGCCTTGCCTGCTGCCGTCGCCAGTGCGCTGGACCGCTCCTTTCCCGAGCGCGGGCTCGAGAAGCGCATCGTGCACCGCGTCGCGGGCGTCGGCAGTCTCGGCCGGCAGCGCTATGTCGCCCTGGCACACTGGCGCGGCGGCCGGATCGCCCGGGAAGCGAAAGCGCTCGCCCCGTCGGCGTGCGTGTTCGCGAACAGCGGCCCGCCGCTGCGCCGCGCGCTGTGGTCGCTCGCCGGGTTCGCCAGGAAGATCCACTATGACGCGATGCTCGAGCGCGGGGTGCGCTGCCCCGACCCGTGCGTCAATGTGAGCGGCGACTGGCTGATCCGGCGCCTCGCCCCCGATTGCACCCGCATCACGTTGAACGCGCTACCGAAGAAGCGCGACGAACGGCGCCTGCTCCAGGCAATGGGTGGCGAAACAGCCAACATCCATCTCGGCAGCCTCGACGCCAAGGCCCTCCTCGCGGACCTCAAGCGACGGGACAAGCGTTGGCTCTACGATGCGGCGTCCAAAATGGCGGATGACGTCACGGAGGACTGGCGTACGTGGCGGAAACACGAGGATTGAACGTCACTCGACCACGCGAGCCGTCACTCTCCCTTCGTTTCTCAAGCGAACAAAACCCCATGTCATCCCGAGCCCGGAGCGTCAGCGACGGGCGAGGGACCTCAGATCTTCCTGGGCAGGGAATTCGCATGGTGAGCACTCGGAATGACGCCTCTGGTTCGATTCGTTGAGGATGACACTCCGATTCGATCCGTTGAGCTCACTGCTAGCTCAAGCATTCCGAGGTCCCTCGCCCCTCGCTGCGCTCGGGGGCTCGGGATGACAGCCGTGCTTCGCTTTGGGTGTGGAAAAAAGGAAAGATTGGTTCCCGGGACCGGCATCACTTCTCCATCAACCTCCACCAACATCGCCTAGGGCCGATACAAACCGCGCACCGTCTCAATCGTGTCAGCTTGATCAGCGGTCTTGTCAGGGCGGTATCTCACCACCCGAGCGAACCGTAACGCCAATCGGCCCGCATAGTGCGGGCTCGCCTGCAAGCCATTGAAGGCGATCTCGACCACCAGCTCCGGCCGCACCCACACGATGTGTCCCTCGCGTCTGGTCGCGCGCTCGAGCAGCTGCTTCGTCTGCCACTCGAGCAGCTCGTCGGTCAGGCCCTTGAACGTCTTGCCGAGCATCACGAAACCACCGTTGGGATCGCGCGCGCCCAAGTGGAGGTTCGACAGTTTGCCCTTGCGGCGGCCGTGCCCCCACTCGGCGGCGAGGACGACCAAGTCGAGGGTGTGGACGGCCTTGATCTTGAGCCACGCCGAGCCGCGCGATCCGGCCTCGTATGGGGCGTCGAGCGATTTCGCCATCACGCCCTCGTGACCCGCTGCGATGGCCCGGTCGTAGAACCCCTGGGCCTCATTCGCGTCCGCCGTGACGATGCGCCCGGGCCGCTCGGACTCGGGCACCAATCGCATCAGGATCTCGGCGCGACGCTGATACGGCTCATCGATCAACGATCGATCGTCGGCCAACAGGACATCGAAGAAGAAAGGCACGAGCGGAAGCTCCGACTTGAGCTCGTCGACGTCGAGCTTGCGGCCGAAGCGGCGCATCGTGGTCTGGAACGGGTGCGGTGAGCCGTCGGGGCGCAACGCGATCGCCTCACCATCGAGGATGACGGTCGAGACGTTGAGGCGGCGGACCGCGTCGACCACCTCGGGCACCGCCGGGGTGACGTCGTTCAGAAGGCGCGAGAACACGCGCACCTCGGCGCCCGAGCGGTGCACCTGGATGCGGGCGCCGTCGAGCTTGATCTCGAGCGCCGCTCGACCGAGCTGGGCGATCGCCTGCGACACGTCGTCGGCGGTCTGGGCGAGCATCGGCTGGATCGGGCGAAACAGCTGCACCCTGTAGCGATCGAGCCCGGCTGCGCCTTCGAGGAGCGCGGCTTTCCCCACCACACTCAGGTCACCTGCCAGCATCGTGGCACGCCGCACCACGCGGGCGTCCATTCCCGCCGCGCGCGCCACCGCTTCGATCATGACACCCTCGAGCGCGCCCTGGCGCACCTCGCCGGTGAGCAGACGAAAGAGAAACTCCTGCTCGTCCTTCGTCGCTCGCTCGAACAGCGCGCGCAGCGTGGACTCGCGCAGCTTCGCGGAGCCTTTACCCGACGCGCCCTCGAGACGAGCGAGCGTGTCATCGACATCGGCGAGTGTGAGTGTCGCATCGGCCGCTGGAGGTTCGGAGGCGACGCGTTGCAGCAAACCGTAGCCGACGCCAAGCTTCGACTGTCGCGGCGTTCCCGAAAGAAACGCAATCGCGGTTTCGATTTCGGTCGGGTCGGCGCGTTGCAGCAAATCGGCCAGCAGATCGATCTTCGCGAGTCGACCGGAGCTTACAGCCACCTTACGCGACGCGTCGACGAGGTCGGAAAAGAACATGGTGCGTCAATTTACCCTGTCGCGTTCATGATCCCACGTGACGCAATAACAGCCTAACTGCTCCGACGCTCGAGTCTCACGTTTGTCGCTCCTGTTGGTCGCATGAACCTCATACATCAGCGAGGATCTCCATGAAACGCATCAGCGTGATCGGAGCGACCGCCGTCGCCCTCGCATCGGTGGGCTGCTCGCAGGATCGCCCGACGGAGCAGGTGACTACCCTGCCTCCCGTCACCGCCGTGTTGACTTCCAGCTCGAACAGCTGTCAGCAGAATTCCCACCCCGGTGGAACGATCATCGACAAGATCATCACACCGCCCGCATGGGCCATGGCGGTGCGCGACGACGGACTCGCCTACTTTACCGAGGCGTACAACGCCGGCGTCGGGATCACGAGCACGAAGACCAAGACGCTCGATGGATTTATCGCCACCGGCCAGGCGCCGACGGGCGTAGCGTTCTCCCCCGATGGCGGCACGGCCTATGTCGCCAACCAGCTGTCTGAAAACGTTTCCGTCATCAACGTTGCCACCGCGCAAGTCGTCGCGACGATTTCGACCGGCGGCGCGGATCCCTTTGCCGTGCAGGTGTCGCCCGACGGCTCACGCCTCTTCATCGGCACGAACGGGACGGCCGTGCTGATCGTCGACACCGGCACGAATCAGATCATTCAGAGCGTCGACGTCGGCTCGGCACCGAACGCCTTCGTCGTGGCGCCCGACAACCGCATCATCTATGTCTCGGCCTTCGTCGGCGGGACGGTGAGCGAGCTCGACATGTTCACCGGCACTGTGCTGCGCACCTTCTCGATCGGCGGCACCCCGCAGGGGATGGCGATCACGCGCAAGGGTGACCGCCTGTATGTCGCCAACGAAGCCGGGTTCCTGACCGAGATCACGCTGCAGAGCGGCGCGATTACGGCCACGATGACGCTCGCGGGCGGCGGTTTTGGGGTGGGCACGACCGCCGACGACGTCCAGGCGTGGGTGACGATCCCGTCCCAAGGCAAAGTGCAGATCTTCAACCTGCAGAATCACCATCTCAGCCAGGCGATTACCGTAGGCGGGGAGCCGCGGCGTCTGGGCTTCAGCCAACACGGGGCGATCGGGGCGATCGCGAACCTGTCAGGCTTTGTCACGTTTGTGCGCTGAATCACACTCTGCGTCGACCCCTCTCCCGCCCGGGAGAGGGGCTTCGTTTCCACTGCGTTTCAATTCGCCGCATCACAACGCCTTACACCTGGCTGACGCGTAACGTCGTGCCGCTCAACAGAGTCCCTAGTTAACAAACGCGTGCACCAGGCCGTCGAACCTGCCACTGACCACACAAGGCCGCCGTGACTCGCTTCGAAAATCTTGGGGATGTGGTAGCAGCGCGTGCGGGTGCCCAACCCCCTGGCCCCGGCGTGTCTCGCTGCCCATCCCCGTTGTAACGGTGGCTAGTGGTTTGTGGTTAGTGGCTTGTGAACAACCCTCGCCACTCGCCACCAACCACCAGTCGTTTAGCAGTGAAAGGATCTCTCACCAGGAGCCAGTCGTCATGAATGGTCTGCGCAGATTGGGCCGTTTCACCACCTTGGCAGTCGCCGCCGCCATGCTGGGCACGGCGTGCAGCAACAACACCGGCCCGGCGTCCGTGTCGCTGACGAGCGCACAAGCCGACAGCTTGAGCGCCGTGCTCGCCACGGACGTGCAGTCGGAATTCGATTTCTCGACGGCGAACGGCTCCGGCACCGTCAACCCCGGCGCTCCGGCGCTCACACCGCCGCCGGCATGCGTGACGCGCACCCCAGCCTCACCCGCGAACTCTGACGGCGACCCGGTGCCCGACTCGGCCCGGTTGACGTTCAACGATTGCGTCGTCAACTACCCGCTCGGCGGCTCGGACTCCGTGCGCGGCACGATCGACGTGCTCGATCCGACGCCGTCGACGACCGACCACGCCTGGAAGCACATCTTCACCGACTTCACCCGCATCCACACAGGCCCCCTGGGCCGCCAGTGGAGCTGGGTCCTGAACGGCACGCGCCAGATCATCGGCGACTCGGCGCAGCTGGCGTTCACGTCGACCAACGTCAGTACCACCTACACCTGGCCCAACGGAGCGTCGGCGAACCACACGCGCAGCTGGAGCATCACCTTCACGGCGGATACCGCGGGACAGATCCAGCCCGACCAACCGCTGCCCTCGGGCTCGCTGTCGCTCGCCGGCACCTCGACGTGGACACGGGGACCCAACACCTGGAACCTCGTCGCCTCGACGACGACAGCGCTGCACTACAACGCCACCTGTACCGTGCGGCCGATGATCGACTCCGGCACGCTCAAGTTCGTGGCGACGCGCAACAGCCTGACGACCAACGTGATGATTCAGTTCACGGCCTGCGGGACGTATACGGTGACGAGATCGTAGGACTTCACCGCCAGGGTGAGGGGCGGTGTAAGGCGGTGAAGAGCAGTAGCAGTAGGTAAAGAGGGTGGAAGTGGGACCCGGCTCGGCGATCCAAGGCGTCGAGCCGGTTTTTTACGGGGCCTTCTGGGCTGGATACAGCAACGCGGCAACCTGATCGGAGACCAGGTCGGAGAACTGCAGGAAGTGCTTCTCGCAGAAGCGTGCCAGGAAGACGATTTCGTTATCCCGGTGCATCGTCACGACCGTGATGGCCTGGGCCTTCACCGCGTCCTCTTCGCTCTGCGCGAGCGTGGGGGTATCGGTGAACGTGCAATGATCGCACGTTCCCAGTTGAGCCGCAGCGCCTGACCAAATGCGAATCACAGTCGACCTCGTGCCCCCGAAGTGATGCCGCAGAGGGGCAAGCACGAGGCATGCCGGAAATGAAAGTCGCTGGAGAGAACGATTTACCGCGGTGTGATGAAGCTCACGCTATTGCAATTGGCACGAAATCGCGTGGCCTGTGGCGAGTGACTGGTGACCGGTGAGTTCACCGGCCACACGCCATCAGCCACTTATGGACTCATGATGTCCGCGTACTCACTCTTCTGATCCCGCAGCCAGTTGAGTACCACTTCCCAGTACTCGATGCTGCGATCGACATCTTTGGCAGCGGAGGTGTCGGCGACTCGGCGGCGCAGGTCGTGCAGGTCGGCGATGGCGTAGCGCAGCAGGGAGACGAGCAGCACCCGTTCGACCCGCAGGCCTTTGGGCACGCGACCGCCGTCCTCGCGCTCCAGCAGCGCGTCGATATCGCGAAACAGATGGTCGCCGATTCGCTCCACGGACACTCCGAGCCCGTCCCGGAGAGACGATCTCGCAAGTCCGATGCCATGGGAAAAGTCGGTAGGGGACGGTAGGGGACGGCAAGAGATGGTAGGGGTGTGCAGCCCGCCGTGGATGATCCGCAACACGGATGTCATCCACCGTTACCGTCCCCTACCGTCCCCTGCCGTCCCCTGCCGTCCCCTGCCGTCCCCTGCCGTCCCCTGCCGCCCCTAGCGCCATCAACGCTCCTTCGTGCTCCAGCAGCCACCGTTTACGCTCAATCCCGCCGCCGAACCCCGTCAGTTCCCCCTTCGATCCGACGACGCGGTGACAGGGGACGATGATGGGGATCGGGTTGGCTCCGTTGGCGGCGCCGACGGCCCGCGACGCCTTGGGTTCGCCGAGGCGGCGGGCCAGCTCACCGTAGCTCGTGGTGACACCGTAGGGGATCTTGCGCAGCAACTCCCAGACGCTGAGCTGGAAGTCGGTACCGCTGGGTTCGAGCGGCAAGTCGAATGTCGTCCGCGATCCGGCGAAGTACTCCTTGAGTTGCTTCTCAGTCTTGTCCAACACCTCCTTGGTTCCCCCTCTCCCGAAGAGCCTGCCCCGAGCGGAGCGAGGGGGAGAGGGGGTCAGGGGGTGAGGCCCATCGGGAGAGGAGGACAGGGGGTGAGGACTAACGGACGAGGGGGCACTAACGGCTGGATGATGGCGTGACGTCGGGAAATAGACGCCAGTCAGCCCGGTCTCCGTTGCGGTGAGAACGAGGTCTCCAACCGGGCTCGCGATGGTCCGGTGCGCGTCGGCCATGGAAGAAATGTAGCCCGGGGTAGTAGGTTGTTCTCGACACCGCACCAGGAGCAGCCGTGAGATTTGCCTCTGCCAGCACCCTCCTCCTCGCCGTTCTCGGCTGTTCGTCGCACGGCCCGCAGACGCACCGCGTCCTCGTTCCCCCCGCCTTGGACCTCCATCAGTACGGTACGGTCGGGCTCGTCACGTTCACCGTCGAAGGAGCCAAAGGGAATCTCGGCGACTTCACGATGCGCCGCTTCGAGGAGTACATGCTCGGCGCACAGAAGGGCATCGAAGTGCAGGAGTTCGCGGTCGCCGATTCAGCCGCCGCGCTGGGCGGCGCACGCGGCGTCCCGGTCGTCTTCACCGGCCACCTCAAGGTGTCCAACGTGAAGCCGCACGGCGGCCTGGTGGGCATCATCACGGCCCACGTGGAAGCACTCGTCTCCGCCGAGCTCGCGGTCGAGCTGCGATCGACCAAGACGGGCGGCGTGGTGTGGCGCTCGAGTGCCCAGGCGACCGAGAAGGTCGGCGAGCTGACGATCGCGAACGGCATTCCCGAATTCTCCGCGCGCGATCCCAATGACGCCTACGGCCATCTCGTCAACGACCTGGTCTACGATGTGACCTGGGACATGCGGTCGACGTGGGTCCGACAGTAACGCTGTAGGGGACGGTAGGAGACGGTAGAGGTTTAACCCCTGCCACCCCCTACCGTCTCCAACCGTCTCCAACCGTCTCCTACCGCCTTCTACCTCGAGCTCGTCTGCGGAGCGTCCTTCGGGTTCACGTACGTCAACGCGAACGGCCCCATGGCGTGCACCTGCACGATCGTGTGGCCGCGGGCAACGGCGAAGTGATGCATGTTCGCTCCCGCCGTGATGAACCCGCCCGCCGGCAGCGCGACCACTTTCGACAGATCGATCGAGTCGCCCATCCCCACGAGGAACGTCCCGCTGATCACCGTGACGTGCTCATCGGTGGGGTGGAAATGCGCCGGGAAGCGGTAGCCATCGGGGAAGTCGAGCCGCACGGTGAAGAGGTCCGACTTGCTGGGGTCGCCCTGCAGCACCGCCATCTTCGCTCCCGCGGGGAACACCGCCGGCGCAGGGCCCCAGGTGAGCGTGGGCGCCTGGGAATGAGCGGCAGCCGGGAGCGCGAACGCAGCCAGCGCCGCGAGCACGAATACATGACGCGTCGTGAAGCTCGACATGAAGCACCTCTCGAGTGGGTCGGGTGAGGGGACACCTGAATGCGTGCACAGTAGCGGCGGAGGGTGCGAGCGCGCTTCGCCCGGGAGAGCCACGCGAGAACGCTGGGGTATCATGGCCCGTTCGGGCCATGACGTTTCCGGACTACCTGATGACCGATAACCGATGACGCTTCTTGCCGCTATAGCAAGCCGTGCTGCGCCGCGTATGCGACCGCAGCCGCCCGCGACGGCAGCCCCAGTCTCGTCAACAGGTTCGCCACATGCCGTTTGACGGTGTGATTGCTGAGCCGCAGCCGCACCGCGATCTCCGGATTGCTGAGTCCCTGGGCCACGAGACGGAGAATCTCGAGCTGTCGAGCGGTCAGCTCCGGTTTCCCAGCCGATCCAGCTGATGCAGTGAGCCGGGTGAGCAGCTCGGTGGCGCGTGCCACGCCGCCCGCTGCGCCGAGGGCCTGGAATGTCTCGAGGGCGCGCCGTGCCTCCCGCTCAGCGCCGGCACGCTGCCCCTGCCCGGCCAGTGTGCGGGACAGCTCGAGCCGCGCCCGCGCCATCTCGAGCGGCGCGCCCGTCCGCTCCGCCAGCTCCGCCGCCTCCTCGAAGCGGCTCGCTGCCCCTGGAGCGTCGCCGCGCGACCGCAGCAGGTCCCCCTCGACAGCGGCGACCGACAGCGCGAGCGGCAGCGTGCCGAGTGCGTGGGCGATCCTCTGCAGCTCATCGCGGGCCTGCTCCGCCGCCGTCCATTCCCTCAATGCCGCGTGCGCGCGCACCGCGAGCTCCAGGGCACCAGCGCGCAGGGTCGGCTCACCGGTGCCTGTCTGCGCGAGGAACCGATCGACGTCCGCCGCCGCTCCGACAGCGTCGCCGCGCTCCAGCGCCAGCGCCACGTGCCCCAGCCGGGCAATCGGCTGCGAGCCGGCCTGCTCGAACAGCTTGGCCGCTTCGTCGAGCCGGCCCTGCCGGAGCCGCAGCTCGCCGAGGCGCGCGAACGCCTGACCGGCGAGCGGCGGACGCGACTGCTCGAAATCCCGCGTCGCTGCGGCCAGCTCGCTCTCGGCCTCATCCCACGCCCCGCGCCAGATCAGCACGCCGGCGTATTGCACCCGGCAGATCGCCGACAACGGCCGGAAGTTCCACCGTTTGGTGAACTCCTGCACGCGCGCGCACCATTGGGCAGCGCGATCGAAGTCGCGCACCCGCTCACA
>CAZXKN010000216.1:0-18407 GCA_964641815.1 uncultured Gemmatimonadaceae bacterium
GCCAGCCGTGGCGGGGTGACCGGTGCGTCGGGCGCGCATCCGGCAACGGCCGCGATCAGGAAGACCAACGAGACAGTACGCATGTGACGGCCTCCGGTGTGAAAGGGTAGTGTTCGATCATGGGTCCACGAGGCGTGGCGCGCTCGCCGGATGCGGACCGGAAATCCGGCGTCGAATTCGGCGTCCGAATCCGGCGAGTGGCAGCGCGACCGTGGGGTACCATCTCCCACGGAATGCGACTCACCGCCGACATCTGCCAGCGCGCCTTGCGCGCGCGCGACGCGCGCTTCGACGGGATCTTCTTCGTGGGGATCACGACCACCGGGATCTATTGCCGCCCGGTGTGTCCGTCGCGTTCGGCGATCCCGACGCGGCGTCGTTTCTTCGAGTCCGCCGCTGCAGCCGAGCACGCCGGGTACCGCCCCTGCCTGCGCTGCCGCCCCGAGCTCGCACCGGGGCGCGCGGCGATGGACGCCGTGCCGCGCCTGGCGCAGGCCGCCGCCCTCCGCATCGCCGCGGGGGCCCTCAACGGCCACAGCCTCGCCGACCTGGCGCGCGAGCTGGGGGTGAGCGAGCGCCACGTGCGCCGCGCCCTGGAGCGGGAGATCGGCGTCTCACCGATCGCGCTCGCCCAGACGCATCGGCTGCTGCTCGCCAAGCGCCTCCTCGCCGACACCGATCTTCCGGTGACGCGCATCGCGTTCGCCAGCGGATTCCAGAGCCTGCGCCGCTTCAATGCCGCGTTCCGGGAGCATTACCGGCTCAGCCCGAGCGCCTTACGTCCGCGGCCGGTGCGACCCCCTCCCGAAACCGACCTGGTGCAGCTGACGCTCGCGTATCGCGCACCGCTCGCCTGGAACCCACTGCTCGCTGTTCTGGAGCGCAGCGCGCTCCCCGGTGTCGAGGTGGTCCAGGACGGCGGGTACGGACGCACCATCAGACTCGACGGCTCCAGCGGCGTCGTCTTCGTCAGTCCCGCCCCCGAGCAGGCGCACCTGCGCGTCGACGTCTCGCCGTCGCTGCTGCGAGTGTTGATGCCGCTGCTCCTGCGGCTGCGGCACCTCTTCGATCTCGACGCCGAACCCTCCGTGATCGACGCCCACCTCAGCGAAGGCGGACTGGGCGCGCTCGTTCGCGGCACGCCAGGTCTGCGCACCCCCGGCGCCATCGACGGATTCGATGCCGTGCTCAGTACCCTGCTGCTCGGGTCGGGACGGTGGGGAGCGGTGGCACGAGAATCGGCGCGGCGCGTCGTGCGCGCCTTCGGCATGACACTGGACAGCGGCTTCCCCGCCCTGTCGCGCATCGCTCCGACGGCTCAGCGCATCGCGGAAGCGGGGGCGGAACGGCTCGCGGCATTCGGGCTTCCGCCGCGTCGCGCTGGGGCGCTTGCCACTGTCGCGCGCGCACTGGTGGAGGGCCTGCTCACACTCGAGCCGGGCAGCGATCCCCTCGCCGCCCGGCGCGCGCTGCTGGCACTGGATGGGATCAGCGAGCGGTCCGCGACCACGATCGTGATGCGGGCGCTGTATTGGCCCGATGCGTTTCCAGCTACGGACCCCGCCTTGCGGCGCGCCGCCGGGGTCACGAGCCCCGCCGAGCTCAGGACTCGCGCCGAGCGGTGGCGGCCGTGGAGGGCGTACGCCGCCATGCATCTGCAGCTCGTATCCGATAAAGAAGAAGGCTTGTTGGCTGCTGCCGCTCTCTTACCGTTCCAGGACCAGTAGCGCGAACGTCCCCGGCACGATGCTGGGCCGCGGGCGCGGCCGCTCGGGCGTGGGTGCGGGCGGCGGCCCGAAGTCCGCCGAGACCGTGTACACGACGTGCGACGCGAGATCGACTTCCATCGTGCGCGCGCCGCGCTTCGTCGCCACGTTCGCGACGACGCTGTATGTGTCGGGCCCATCTTCGTGCACGACGGTGATGGTGCCGTCGCCGGTCGACGCAAACGCGAGCTGCGTCCCCGGATCGAAGCGGTTGGCGTCCACGCCCTCGCCGATGGGGACCGTCGTGATGACCTTGCCGGCCTGAGCGTCGGAAATCGCCATCACCTTGTTGTGGCATCCGCTGAACAGGCGATGATGCGCACGATCGATGGCGAGCCCGCTGGGCGACTGGCACGGCGCCAGCGGCCAGCGCCGCAGCACCTTCATCGCGGCGGCATCGATTTCGACGATGGCGCTGGAGTCTTCCAGGTTGACGTACAGCTTGCCGTCTCCCGCCGACACCGCGAACTCGGGGCCACCGCCCAGGTCGATCGTCCCGACCTTGTTGCCCGATGCGGCGTCGATGACCGATGCGGACCGCGAGTCGCCGTTGAACGTGAAGATGCGTTTCGTCGCCGGATCGAAGAGCACTGCGTCGGCGTCCGGGGCTGCGATCGTGCGCCCCGTCACCCGCAGCGTCTGCAAATCGAAGATCACGACCGAGCTGTCGCCGCCTGACGTCGCGAATCCCTTGCCGTCGGCGTAATCGAACGCGATGCCGTGCGCCCGGTTCAGCCCCGGGATCTCGGCCTGCAGCTTGCCGCTCGCCGGATCGAGCACCATGACGCGATTCTGGCGGGCCACGAACAAGCGGTGCCCCACCGTGTCGAGCGAGAGGTAATCCCACCCGCCGTCGCCGCCCAGCGTGTAGGTGTGTGTGACGTGATACGCCTGCGCCTGGAGACCGGTGGTTCCACCGGTCAACACGACGGCCGAGAGAATCAGAAGGGGTGTGCGCATAAAGCGGGAATATTCGGGCGCAACCTTACGAGAACCTTGCGCCACTTGCCATCGCGGGCGTAAGCTCGCTGGGCAAGGAGGCGCCGTATGCGCGCACGCACAATGGCAATGATGCTCACGCTGCTCGTGGCGGCGGCCGGGAGTGCCGCCGCGCAGCAGCCCGATCCGCTGACCCCGGTGTTGTTCCTCGTCGGCCGCTGGGACGGTGAGGCGACGTCGACCTACGGCCCCTATCACTATCACAACGAAACGGTGCGCCGCGGCAACTGGCTCGTCGGGTCGGGTGAGGCCCATCCCGATCAGCCCGGGGCCGCCCCGATCATCACCACCACCGTGATCGGGCGCGACGACGCCGGGCACCTCGTGCTGTATCTGTTCGACGCCGGCGGCATGTGGCGCTTCGCCGGCACCGCCGATTCGGGCGGCGTGACGTTCGAGTGGCGCGAAGCGGGCTCGTTCCGCCGCACCCGCGTCACGCTGCAATCCGATGGCTCGGTGCGCCAGGAGACGATGGCGCACCTTCCCAACCAGCAGCCGCCGCTCCCCAAAGAGGTGACCGCCGAAAGCGTGCAGCACCCCGCGCCCTAGGAACGCACCTCGCTCATCAGCGCGAGCACGTTCTTCTCGGTATCGCGGAAGAACGCGAGCCATAGCTCGTGGTCGGGGAGCCGCGCCGCGACGTGCGGCGGCTCGTGGAACGTGACGCCCCGCTCCACCAGGGTGCGATGCGCGGCCTGGATGTCGTCCACCGTGTAATAGAGGATCGACGCCGGATGGTCGAACGCCGGCGCCGACGGCAGCCCCAGCATCAACCGGATCCCGCCACAATCGAAGAACGCCATTTGCGGCACCTCGAACAGGAACCGCATCCCCAGCGTGTCCCGGTAGAACCGGACGGCGCGCGGCAGATCGTGGGCATTGACCGCGATCTGGCCGATGCGACCCAGCGACAGAGTGTCGGACGGCATACGGGCCTCCCTTGATTTAGTTAGCATTGCTAACTAAATTGTCGACCCATGGCCGAGCGCGCAAGTCCCCCGGCGCCACGGGCGGTGGCCGATCGGCTCCATTCCGCGGCGATCCACCTGTTGCGTACGTTGCGGCGCGAGGATCGGGCATTGGGGGTCGGGCCCGCCCAGCTGTCGGCGCTGTCGGTGCTGGTGTTCGGCGGCCCGCGCTCGATCGGCGCTCTGGCGCGTGCCGAGCAGGTGCGGCTGCCGACGATGAGCCGGCTCGTCTCGGCCCTGGAGCGCGACGGTCTCGCCACCCGCACCCCGGACCCCGAGGATGGCCGCGCCTCGCACGTGCACCCCACTGCCCGCGGGCGGATCGTGCTGCGCCAGGGGCGCGCGCGCCGTGTGGCGACATTGGCGCGGCGCCTCGAGCAGCTGCCCGAGGCCGATCGCGCGCTGCTGGCCCGCGCGGCCGACCTGATCGAGGGACTTACTTGAGGGCGAAGCTCTTGCGCACGGTCAGCGCCCACGGGCCTTCGCCCGCGAAGCGGCGATAGCGGTAGGACACGGCGAACTCTCCCACATCGCCCCGCACGGAGCGCGGCGAGCCGAGGCGCAGCGCGAGTCCCGCGTCACCGCCCAGCCGTGCCCGCTCCTGCCCGCCGTACCAGGCACCGCCGTATTCGAGGTACGGCGCGAGCCCGAGTCCGACGACGCCCCAGAGCTGGTCCGAAACGAGGATACGGTCCTCGAGCATGGCGTACACGAGTCGTGTTCCCGTGAAGGCGTGGGCGCCGAACCCGCGCGGGCCGTTCAACGTGACCCAGGTGTCGAACGCAGTACCAGGACGCTGGCCGTGCATCGCCCCGCCTTCAACGTGCAGCAGCAGCGCTTGCCGCGGCAACGCGAGGCTCGCGACGTCGAGGCTCGCGTGCGTCTGCCCCGAGTCGAGGCCCACCGGCGAGAACACGCCATGGGCGTCGGCCCGCAACAGCGCCAGCCCCGTGGCCCAGCGGGTCGCTACCTGTCCGCTGACGGCTGGACCGACGCCGGCATGGGCGGCGGCGTAGCCCCACGCGCGTGGGGCGATCCAGAGCCCGAGCGACAAGGTGGAGGACAGATCCACATCCTCCTGCTGTGCGAACCCGTTCAGATGCTGGAACACGCCGAAGCGCACCCGCGCCGCGTCGATCCCAACCCCAAGCGTGGCAGAGGCTGAGTACGGCACGGAGACAGGTGGCGACGTGTCCTTCACGTAGTCTTCCCGCCGCCAGGCGGCGCCGGCCCAGAGGCGCACGTAATTGCGCGAGGTTGCGCGCAGGGCGACGCCGCCGATGAGTCCGAACACCAACGCGTGGCGCACCGAACTGTCGGTCACCGTCGTGTCGCTGACCTGGCTGGTGTCGGGATGATGGAAATCGAGCACCCGGTTGTTCGCCGCCTCTCCGGTGGTGAAGAGTGCCCAGCGGGCGTCGGTGCGATAGAACGGCAGACCGTATCCCCACTGGCCGGCGTCGCCATCGGAGAGGTGACTATAGACGGCGAGGAGCGGTGCGTGGCGAAACACGAGGCCGGGGCTCGCGAACTGCAGGTCGAGGGAGTGGCGGTCGGGGGTCACGCCGTACGACGCGCTCACCAGCGTCGCCAGTCCGAGGAAGTTTCGCTCCACCATCGCGGCGCTCCACGTCGTGGATCCGGCGGACGACGCGAAGTTCAGCTGCGGCGACGTGCTCCAGCCATCCGCCGTCTCGACGCGCAGCGCCAGGCGATTGGCGACGCGCAGCGTGTCGAGCCGCACCGAGCGGAACACGCCGAGCTCGCGCAGCGCGCGCTCACTCTCGACGAGCCGGGCGGAATCGAGCGGCGACCCGGCGCCCACGAGCAGCAGGCGGCGAATCACCGCCGTGCGCGTCGTGACGTGCAGCGCGTTTCCCAGCTTGGCGACGAGGCGCGGCGTGCCGTCGGGGGGATCGAACACGTTGTGCGACACGACGATCACGGTGTCGATCCGCGGATCGGCGCGAGTCCCCGCTTGCGCCGCCAACGCCCGGGCCGGGAGGGCAGTGGCCAGCGCCAGCCCGAGGCTCAGCGCAGCGCGTCGAGCCGCTGCCGTAGCCGGTACGTCGCGTGTCGGGTCGAGTCGTTCCATTCGGTGAAGAATAGCGTCGCGTCGATGCGCGCGATGATCTGGGTCATGCCGCGCTGGATGATCCCGAACGTCCCGCGCACCGAGTCGGGGCGCAGCGGGCTGCAGAGACAGCTCACCGTGGCGACCGCCGCAATGCGCCCCGGCGGCCCCAACGGGTACGCGGTCCCCGTCTTGATCGTATGGATGTCGCCCAAGTCGAGCGCGATGTTGAGAGAGTATTCGTCGCCCAGGATGGTGTGATCGGGATTGAAGTCGTAGCGCGCGAGAATGAGGTGGTGTCCGCCGTGGGCCGAGTCGAGCGGCGCGCCCCGGAGCCGCATGATGGTGAGGGTCGGATCGGTGTCGACGACGAGGCGGGCGGATGTCAGCCACTGGGCTTGTTGTTGGTCGCCGTCCGTGTCGCCCTTCTCAGGAAAAAAGCCGCAGCCGAAACAGAAGAGCGTAAGGAGAAGGCGTATGGCGAGAAAACGTATGGAGGAGGAGTAAAAACGGTGCGCGATAGCAGGAGTGCCCCAGCTAGGCTGTACGATGGTCATTCACGCCCACGTGGGAAAGCTTGTCGTCCATCAGGTCGCCTCGGAAATCGCGGCTGACGTGGCACGGCTCGCCGACCGCCTCACCGGACCCGGAGCAGCAACTCGTGCCGATCAGATCGTTCGATCGAGTCTGTCGGTTCCTTCTAACATAGCCGAGGCCTGTGGGCGGGGAACGATACCTGAATTCAGGAGTTTCCTCATGTACGCCCGAGGATCAGCTCAAGAGCTGCGAACGCAACTCGAGGTGGTCAGACGATTGGATGGCGATCTCGAATCTGTGGTGCGTACCTTGGAGAGTCGCGTAACGCTCGTCATTAAGATGATCGGTCGCCTGTACGAAAACCCGCCGCGGTCGGACTAGGTGTTACGATTCTTCCTTACGTATTCTCTCCCTACGCCTTTTCCATACGCCGTTCAGTATTGCCCGAGATATCTCCTTCTCTCCCACTCACTCACCTGCCCGATGTACTCCTGCCACTCCCCGTACTTGGCTTCCAGGAACCGTTCGGAGATGTGCTCCCCGAGCGCCTCACGGATCACCGGCGACTTCTCGAGACACTCCAACGCCTCGTGCAAATCCCGTGGCAACTCGTCGATCCGGTAGCGCCGCCGCTCGCGGAAACTCATCTCGAAAATGTTCTTGTCGACGGGATCGGTCGGCACCAGCGTGCGCTCGAGGCCGTCCAATCCCGCGGCCAGCTGCACCGCGAGCGCGAGATACGGGTTCGCCGACGGATCGGGCATGCGCAGCTCGCAGCGGGTCCCGGTGCCGCGTTTGTCGGGGATCCGCACCAGCGGCGAGCGATTGCGCATCGACCAGGCGACGTTCACCGGCGCCTCGTATCCGGGCACGAGGCGCTTGTAGCTGTTGACCAGAGGGTTGGTGACGGCGCAGAACCCGCGGGCGTGCTCCAGCAGTCCCGCGATGTACGACAGCGCCACCGCTGACAGCTCCCACTTCCCCGCGGGATCGTGGAACGCGTTCCTGCCGTTGGCGAACAGCGACTGGTGCGTGTGCATCCCGGAGCCGTTTTGCCCGAAGATCGGCTTCGGCATGAAGGTGGCGAGGAAGCCGTGGCGGAACGCCACGTCGCGGACCACGAAGCGGAACGTCGCCAGGTTGTCCGCCGTTTCCAGCGCCTTGGCATAGCGAAAATCGATCTCGTGCTGCCCCGGGGCCACTTCATGGTGCCCCGCCTCGACCTCGAAGCCCATCGAGACGAGGTCCCGGATGATCAGCCGCCGGATCTCCTCGGCGCGATCCACCGGGGTGAGGTCGAAGTACCCGCCCTCGTCGTGCGTCTCCACTGTCGCGCGGCCGCGGGCATCGAGCTGGAAGATGAAGAACTCCGCTTCCACCCCGGCCATCAGCTCGTATCCCAGGGTGCGCGCCCGGGCGATCTGCCGTTTCAGGGCCGCGCGCGTGCAGCCGGCGAACGCCGAGCCATCGGGATTGTAGATGTCGCAGATGACGCGGGCGACTTTGCCGCCCTCGTCCTCGTAGGGCAGCACGCAGAACGTGTCGAGGTCGGGCTTCAGCACCATGTCCGACTCCTCGATACGCACGAACCCCTCGATCGAGCTGCCGTCGAACATGATGTCCCCGTCCAGCGCCTTTTCGAACTGGCTGGCCGGGACTTCGACGTTCTTGTTGATCCCGAGGATGTCGGTGAACTGGAGCCGGAGAAAGGCGACGCCCTGCTCCTTGGCGAGGGCGAGGATGTCGCGTTTGGTCGTGGGGGTGGGTTTGGCGGTCATGACGGGAGGGGACGGTAAGGGACGGTAGGGGATGGTGGGGGTGAAGGCCTTTACCCCTACCGTCTCCTACCGTCTTCTACCGTCGGTCGTTAACAGTCGTAATACAGGAAGAACTCGTACGGATGCGGCCGCAGCGCGACCGCATCGATCTCCTTGGCCCGCTTGTAGGCGAGCCACGTGTCGATCAGGTCCTGGGTGAACACGCTGCCCTCGAGCAGGAACCCGTGGTCGGCCTCGAGCGCCGCCAGCGACTCAGGCAGGCTTCCCGGCGTGTTCTTGACGTGCTTGCGCTCGGCCGGCTCGAGCTCGTAGAGATCCACGTCCATCGGCTTCGGCGGCTCGATCTTGTTGCGCAGCCCGTCCAGCCCCGCCATCAACAGCGCGGCGAAGGTGAGGTACGGGTTCGCCGACGGGTCCGGCGCGCGGAACTCGATCCGCTTCGACTTCGGGGACTTCGAGTACATCGGGATGCGGCAGATCGCCGAGCGGTTGCGCTGGGAGTAGATGAGGTTGATCGGCGCCTCGTAGCCCGGCACCAGCCGGCGGTAGCTGTTGGTCGTCGGGGCCGCGAAGGCGAGCAGCGCCGCCGCGTGCTTGATGAGCCCGCCGATGTACCAGCGCGCCGGATCGGAGAGCAGCGCGTAGCCCTTGGGATCGAAGAACAGGTTCGTCTTGTCGTTCCACAGGCTCATGTGCACGTGCATGCCGGAGCCGTTATCGCCGAACATCGGCTTCGGCATGAACGTCGCCGTGTAGCCGTACTGCGCGCACACGTTCTTCACGATGTACTTGTACATCATCACCTGGTCGGCCATGCGCGTCAGCGTCGTGAAGCGCATGTCGATTTCGGTCTGGCCCGCGGTGCCCACCTCGTGGTGATGCACTTCGACGTCGATCCCGGCGGAGATCAGCGCCAGCATGATGCGCGAGCGCAGGTCCTGCAGCTTGTCCACGGGCGGCACGGGGAAGTACCCCTCCTTGTGCCGCGGCCGGTGTCCCAGGTTGGGCGTGCCGTTCGCCCCCGAGTTCCAGATGCCCTCGACGGAGTCGAGGTGGTAGTAGCCTTCGTGCGCGTTCTGGTCGAAGCGCGCCGAATTGAAGATGTAGAACTCGGCCTCCGGCCCGAAATACGCGGTGGTCGCGATCGCGCTCTTCACGAGGTACTGCTCCGCCTTTTGCGCGACGTAGCGCGGGTCGCGGGTGTAGCGCTCCCCGGTGATGGGATCTCCGATGTCGCACGTGAGAGACAGCGTCGGAACCTGCAGGCATGGATCGACGAACGCGCTCGCGGGATCGGGATAGAGCAGCATGTCGCTCTCGTTGATCGCCTGAAATCCGCGGATCGACGATCCGTCGAAGCCCAGCCCCTCGCTGAAGACGTCCTCGCTCAGCTCCTTCAACGGCAAGGAGAAATGCTGCCACGTGCCCGGGAGATCGCAGAACTTCACGTCCACCACCTGCACGCCGGCCTCGCGGGCGCGGCGGATCACCTCGGCTGGCGTCGGTTTGCTCGCGCCCTTCGCCTCGCTTCTCGTCGGCTCCAACGTCGCGGTCATGTGCTTGGTCCTCTCTCCATGTCAGTCGTCGTGAACGGGTGGTGGGAAAGACAAAGCCCGCCTCCGGGCTCGGTGCGACGGGCTTTCGCAAACGCGATCGCCATTGGTTCTGGCATGGCGCAAGGTAAGCCGGCACCCCGCGAGGCGTCAAGCAAATCCTGCGCCAATTGCAGAAAAGAACTGGTTTGAGCTTGGAGGGATGTTGAAAACCGCCGGACTGCAGTTGAAAACGTGCAACATTTGCACAATTGAAGCGACAGTCATGTCAGCCGGGAATCGCCTCCACGAACTGCACCAGCTCGACCGCCGAAAATTCACCGAACCGCTCGAGAATGTCCTTCTCCTGCCGCTCGAGAAACACCCATCCCGTCGTCTTGTGCTGTCCGTCCCCCACGAAGTGCATGCGGCCGCGCACGGCCTCCAGCTCGGCGTCCGGCTGGAACTCCAGGTATACGTTCCAGCGGCTCTGCCCGCGCTTCAGCTCACCCATGTGGCGAGTGCGGTCCTGTCCGGGAAACGTCTCAGACATGTCGCATACGCTACGCTGTCCAGTGGCATCCTGCCAGCCAGTGCCGTTCCAGCGTCTTCGACAACGTCGTCACACCCGCAGCCACGCGGGAACGGCACCAGTTAGATTGCCCGCACCATGACCTGTCATGCTTGCGGTGCCACCCTCTCCGACGGCGCGCGGTATTGCCACAAATGCGGCGCCAGTACTTCGGCCCCCGCGACCGGGTGGCGCGTCGGCTTGCCATGGGGCATCGCGGGTCTCGCGGTGGGCGCGCTGATCGGCGTGCTGGCGATGCGCGGCACTGGTGGCGCGGCGGGATCCGCCGCGCCGGACACCCCGGTCGCGCCGTTCGCCGGCGGGGGAACCACAGGCGGCGGCGCTCCCGACATCAGCCAGATGTCACCCGAGGAGCGCGCGCAGCGCCTCTTCGACCGCGTGATGCGCCTCGACGAAGCCGGCAAGACCGACAGCGTGCAATTCTTCCTGCCGATGGCGCTCGGCGCCTACCAGCAACTGCCGGCGCTGTCGCTGGACGCGCATTTCGACGTCGGCCTCCTGGAATTGGCGGGGGGGAACACAGCGGGCGCGCTGGCCGAAGCCGATACGATCCGCCGCGACGTGCCGACGCACCTGTTCGCCGACCTGCTGCGCGCCCGGGCGCTCGAAGCACAACGGAACAGCGGCGGGGCGCGCGCGGCGTACCAGAGCTTCCTCAAGAACGAAGCGACTGAGCGAGCCCGGCGCCGGCCCGAATACGCGGATCGATCGGGCCTGCTCGATGCCTTTCACAGTGAGGCGGTCGCCCGGGCTAAGTGAGGTTGGGCTCGACCTTCGTGCGGTAGCAGTCGGGGCAGATGCCGTGGCTGAACTCGGCCTGCGACCGGGTCTCGATGTACCCTTCCAGCTCGCTCCACTGATCCGTCTCGTTGCGAATGCGCTTGCAGTAGCTGCAGATCGGGAGCAATCCCTCGAGCGCGTCGATGCGCTGCCGCATCCCGAGAATCCGCTGCGCCACGCCGAGCCGCGCTTTCAGCTCGTCGGGATCGACGGGCTTCGTGATGAAATCGTCGATCCCCGACTCCATCGCGGTGAGAAAACTCTCCTTCCCGCCGCGGCCGGTCAGCAGAATGAAGTAGGTGTAGAGCGGCGAGCGGTCCTGGCGGATGTGGCGGCACAATTCCAGGCCGTCTATTTCCGGCATCATCCAGTCGGAGATCACGACCCGCGCCGCGGTGAGCCGCCAGGCATCGAGGGCCTCCTGCCCGTCGCGCGCCGCGGTGACATGGTAACCGGCGGCGGTGAGCATCGCCTGCAGCGTCAGCCGGCCGACGGCATCGTCCTCCGCGATGAGGACGTTCAAGCGGGCTTCAGAGCTGGAGGCGCGGTGGCGGGGGCGGGCCCCTGCAGCGGCACGACGAACCAGAATGTGCTGCCCTGCCCCACGACGCTCTCCACCCCGATCGCCCCCCCATGCGCCTCGACGGCGAACTTGCAGAAGGTGAGCCCGAGTCCGCTCGAGTGCTTGGTGCCCTGTCGGGCCGCTTCGACCTGCCCGAATTTCTCGAAGATCTTGTCGTGAAACTCCTGCGCAATGCCGGGTCCGGTGTCGCTGACGGACACACGCACGCCTGCGTCGCCGCCCTGCACCGAAACGCGGATGCGGCCGGAGGCCGGGGTGAACTTGATGGCGTTGCCGACGAGGTTGGCGATCACGCGGCGGATCACGCTGGGATCGATCATCGCCCGCAGCCGCTCGGGACTTTGCTCGAGCTGCAGCGACACGCGCCGGGCCGCCGCCCCGATGCCGGTGACGGCGTCGGTCGCAACGATTCCGACATCGGTGAGCGCCAGCTCGAGCGGCATTTTCCCCGCCTCGAGGCGGCTGACGTCGAGCAGGTCGCTGACCATTTCGGTCATTTCGACGGCGACTTTGCGGGCCTCGTCGATCGACTGGGTCATGTCGTGATCGAGCCGGCCGGCGCCGTCGAGCTTGAGGAGATCGAGGTAGGCGCGGATGCCGGCGAGCGGGGATCGCAGGTCGTGCACGATCATGTGCACCAGACTGTCGCGCAGCAGCTCGAGCCGCTCCAGCCGCCGGTACTGCTGCTCCACTTCCACGTACAGCTGGTGCATGCGCACGGCATTGCGCACGCGCAGGGTCAAGTCGCTCTTGTCGATGGGCTTGGTGATGTAGTCGTTGGCCCCGGCGGCCATACCGAGCAGCCGCTGGTCGCGCTGGCTCAGCGCCGTCACGAGCAGGACGGGGATGGAGGCGGTGGACGGCTCGGCCTTGATGCGGCGGCACACCTCGAAGCCGTCCATCCCCGGCATGCCGATATCCAGCAACACGACATCGGGGGACGTCGTCGCCACCTGCTGCAACGCCTCGGATCCATCGACCGCTTCGATTACTTCGTGTCCCTGCGCCTCCAGCAGATCGCGCAGCAGCAGGCGGTTGGGATCCTGGTCGTCGACAACCAGCACGCGGCCGGTCACCTGCTGGCGGCGCCGCAGGGCGGGTTCGGTCATGACCGTTGCCGGGTACCGAGCAGCCGCGTCACCAGACGCGGCAGGGTCCGTGTGTCGATCGGCTTGGTCACGTAGGCGTCGAATCCCGCGAGACGGGCCTCGGCTTCGTCACCGGTCATCGCCTGCGCCGTCATCGCGACCGTCGGTATGGCGCTCGTTCGCGCATCCTCCTTCAGGGTCCGTACCGCCGCCAACCCATCCATCCCGGGAAGCCGCACATCCAGCAGGATGAGATCGGGTCGATCGGACCGGGCCAGTCGCAGCCCCTCCTCCGCGGTACGCGCCTGCAGCACGACATAGCCGTGGGCGCCCAACACTTCCGTCGCCAGCTCCAGATTCAGGGCGTTGTCCTCCACAATCAGAATTCGTTTCGCGGGCGGGCTCGTCAAGCGGCAGGCTGCCTCGCCGCGGGGCAGACCCGGGCCAGCTCCATCAGCAGCTCGGCCGCGCCATCCTTGCGGACGACCGCCTGCACCCCGTCGAGGAGCTGCGCCCGGTCTTCAGCCGTCAGCTCCTTGCCTGTGAATACGAGGATGGGGATGTTGCGCCCCGCCGGGTGGTCGCGCAGCTGCCGCACCACCTGAAATCCCGTCATTCCCGGCATCACGAGATCGAGCACGATGACGTCGGGGCGGTGCGCCAGCGCCAGCTCGACGCCTGTACGGCCGTCGGTCGCGGAGAGGGCGCGCAGACCGTTGCGATTCAGCGCTTCGGTGAGCAACTCGACGGTGGGGACCTCGTCGTCGACCACCAGCACGGTCGGCGTGTGGCCCGCCGGAATCGGGCCCATCGAGCGGCGCACGGCGCTGACGAAGTCGTCGCGCTGCACCGGCTTCACGAGCCACTCGAGCGCTCCCAGGCTGAGTCCCAGCTCGCGATGGTCGGTGATGCTCACGACGACCACGGGGATCGCGCGCGTGGCAGCGCCTCCCTTGAGCTGCCCGAGGATCGCCATGCCGTCTTCTCCGGGGAGCAGGATGTCGAGCGTGATCGCGTCGGGTTTCAGCGTTTTGGCGAGCGCGACCGCCTGTGACCCGCTCGAGGCGTGCGCCACGCGATACCCCGCTTCAGTGAGGAAGTGACCGAGCAGGTCACCGGCGCGCGGATCGTCTTCGACGACCAGGATGAGCGGACCGCGCTGCGCCGCAGGGGCCGGCTCGGGAACGGACGGCGGCGGCGCCGCACTCGGCTGGGCGCGCAGCGGCAGGTAGAACCGGAACGTGCTGCCGCGATCGAGCTCGCTTTCCACCTGAATGCGGCCGCCGTGCAGCTCGACCAGCTTTTTCGTGAGGGCGAGACCCAACCCCGTCCCCTGCTGCTCGCGGACATACTCGGAGTCGAGCTGCTCGAACTCCCGGAAAATGCGCCGCGTGTCCTCCGGGGCGATGCCGATGCCGGTGTCGGTCACCGCGATCTCGATCACCGGCTCGCCGGGGGGGCGGCGTGCGGCAATCCGGATCCGGCCGCCGTCGGGAGTGAACTTGATCGCGTTGCTGAGCAGGTTGACCATGATCTGGCGGAACTTCGCAGGATCGGCGACGATCGAGGGGAGGCCGGCCTCGACGTCCACTTCCATAGTATGGTGCTTGCGCTCCGCGAGTGACTCGACAAGCGCCCGGACCTCGTCCAGCGCCTGGACCACCTCGAACTGCGCGAGGCTGAGCTCCATCCGGCCGGCTTCGACCTTCGAGAGATCGAGGATGTCGTTGATGACCTGGAGCAGCAGCCGCCCCGACGTCAGGACGTTCTCGACGTAGCGGTGCTGCTTCTCGTTCAGGGTCCCGAACGTCTCGTCCGCGAGCATCTCGGAGAACCCGATGATCGAGTTCAGCGGCGTGCGCAGCTCGTGACTCATCTTGGCCAGGAAGTCGGACTTGGTGCGGTTGGCCGTCTCGGCCGCCGCCCGCGCCCGGCGCAGCTCCTCCTCCGCCCGCACCCGCTCGGTAATGTCGAGCCAGGCACCGAGGATCTGGACCGGCGCGCCGGCCGAGTTGCGCAGCACGCGCGCCTCGTCCCGCATCCAGTGGTACGTGCCGTCGTGGAACAGAAAGCGGTATTCGCGCGTGAACCGTTCCTGGGCGAGCAGCGCAGGCGTTTCCGACATCAGCCGCTCGCGCTCCTCGGGGTGGAATCGCGCGGCGACCCAGGCCGGATCGAGGGCGTCCGCCGCCTCGTAGCCCGTCAGGCGCGAGAAGTTGCCGCTCACGAACGTGGGGATCAGCTTCCCCGGCCGGACGTCGACGGCGTAGATGACGGTGCTGGAGAAGGCCAGCACCTGCTGCAGCCGGGTCTCGGCCGCCCGCAGCGCCTCGGCGGCCTGCCGCTGCTCGGTGATGTCGTCGGAGACCCCGAGCAGGAATTGCGGACGTCCGTCCGCGTCCAGCACCGGGACCTTCTTGGTGTGCAGGATGCGCGCGCCCTTGTGGCGGGTGTGAATGGTTTCTTCGGGAATGTCGAGGACGGTACCGCGCCGCAGAACCTCGCGGTCCTTCTCCACGAAGAAGCGGGCCTCGCTCTCGGGGAAGAAGTCGAAATCGTTCTTGCCGATCAGCTCGTCGCGCGAGTATCCGAGCAGGTCCTCGCCCGATCGGTTGATACGGACGAACCGCAGGTCAATGGCGTCCTTGATGAAGACCATGTGGGGGATCTGTTCGATCACCGAATCGAGAAACGAGCGCGAGCGCTGCACATCCATCTCCGCCCGCTCGCGGTCGGCGACGTTCCGCGCGAACAACCTCCGGGAGATCAGCACCAGGGCGATCGCCAGGAACGCCCCCGCCACGATGGTGATGCGGGCCACCCGACCCGACACCCGGACGCGCGTTTCCAGCTGCTCGGTGCGCCGCGTGAGCGTCGAGTCCAGCGCCTGCACGCTGTTGCGGATGCCGTCCATGAGGACGCTGGCCCCCTCCCCGCGCAGCATGCCCGCCGCTGCGGTATCGCCGCCCTGGCGCTGGGCGATCGTCTGGCCGAACCGGGACAGCGCAGCATGGACCGCGGGTTCGAGCGACGCCAGCAGGGTCGTGAGCGCCGTATCCGGTGGCGCCAGCACGCGCAGCTGGTCGAGGTTGCGTTCGGTTGCCGTGACCGTGCGGGTGTACGGCGCGAGATAGGTCGTATCGCCGGTGAGCACGTAGCCGCGCTCACCCGATTCGGCGTCCTCGAGGTGGATCAGGAGGTTGGAGAGGGTGCCGCGCGCTTCATAGGCAACACGCCGGTTGCGCGCGGCCGCCAGAAACCCGGTCACGCTCCAATACGACACGCTTCCGACGACGAGCAGCAGGCCGAGGGCGGAACCCAGTCCCAGATTTGCGATGCGCCGCAACGATGTCGTCATGCGATCCGCCAGCGGAGACCCCGATCTTCAAGTATGGGAGGTGGATCGACCGTCCTAGGTCGTTTTTGCGCCACCCAGGTGCGGGAACGCGACAGCGCGACAAGGCCGGGGTCACCGACTAACTTTGCTTCCCGCGACATCGTAGAATAGTGGAACTTCCGAACCAGGTGGAGGGACGGCTGCCATGAGCACTGCTCCTGTTCCAATCCTCGTCGTGGACGATGAGGAGCCGATTCGGAATGCCCTCAAGCGGTATCTGACCAAACAGGAATTCCTGGTTCACACCGCGTCCTCGGGTGAGGAGGCGCTGGACCAGCTGCGCGCCCACGAGGACGTCGCCCTCATGCTGTGCGACATCCGCATGGCCGGGATGAGCGGCGTGGACATCGTCCCCCAGGCACTGGAGATCTCACCCGACCTGGCGATTCTCATGCTCACGGCGGTCAACGACGCGACGACAGCGGCGTTGTGCATGCAGCGCGGCGCGCTCGATTACCTCACAAAGCCGGTCGAGCTGCTGGAGCTGGGACGGACGATTCAGCGCGCGCTGAAGCGGCGGGAGATGATGATCGGCCGGCGCGAGCTCGATCAGCAGATCAAGGAGGAAGTCGAGCGACGCACCCAGGAATTCCAGCGCGAGCGGGCGCGGCTGGAGCGGGTCTCGGTAGCGACCCTCGAGGTGTTGATCAACGCGCTCGAGGCCAAGGATCCCTACCTCCGCGGGCATTCCGCCCGGGTGGCGGATTTGTCGGCCACGATCGCCGCGGAGATGAGCCTGCCCGACGACGAGATCGAGAATATCCGCCTGGCGGGCCGGCTCCACGACATCGGCAAGATCGGGACGCGGGAGGACGTGCAGAACAAGCACGGACCCCTGACCCCGGAAGAATACGACCACATCAAGCAGCACGTGGTGATCGGGTCGCAGATCCTGAGCCCCCTGCAGCATCTGGGGCCCATCATCGACGTGGTGCGGGGCCATCACGAGCGCTGGGACGGAACCGGGTATCCCGACGGACGCCGCGGTGACGAGATTCCGCTCGCGGCCCGGATCATCGGCGCCGCCGAGGTGTGGGACGCCCTCAGCACTTCGCGCCCCTATCAGGAGAAGCTCACGGTGGAACAGGCGGTGCGCCGGATGGGCGAGCTGTCCGGCTCGGTGATCGACCCCGCGGTGTTCGCCGCCCTGTCGGAGGTGGTGAAGCGGCGCCGTTCCTTGACGTTCCTGATCGACGGGGAAGGGACTCCTCACGAAATGCGCGAATGGGGAGTCGAAAGCACTTCATGAAGACCCACTGGCACATCGATTGCCGGTATTGACCCGGTATTTGGTGTATCCAAAGTTGGCGTACTCCCGGAGGAGACGCAGGTAATGGTGGACGTGCAGCCGATGGGCCCGGGGTTGTTGCACGTCGTGTTTCTCGAGCGGGCGGCACGCGAGCACGATTCCGCCCAGAGCCGGTTCGGACAGGCGGCATTTCTCGTGTTACGGCTCATCGACCTGCTGGGCGCGGGCCAGACGGCGCCGAACGGGGATGAGCTATTCGGCTACCAGGCTGCGGCGACGGGCCGATATTGCCACGAGCAACTCGAGTGCGGGGCCCCGGCTGACCGCTTGATCGAATTGGTGGGCGCCGCGAGCTACGCGCACCGGCGTCACGATCCCGGTCTCATCGCTCCCGCGATGCTCGCGCTCTCCCGCTGGCTGATCGACTCGGGACACTTCGAAGAAGCGCTCGACGTCCTGGCGACGCTGCAGCGCACCGCCGCTGCCAGGCTCGATCCGAAAGCCGCGATCACGGCCGCCCTGATCACCGGCCGGGCACGGCGCGAGCTCGCGCAATTCGACGCCGCCGATGACGCCTACGGCCGGGCGGCGCAGCTCGCCGAGGCCACTGGCGATAGCGAGTCGGTGCTGCTGTCGCAGCTGGGGCGGGCGAACGTCTTCTGGGGTCGAGGCAACCTGGCCGATGCCGAGCGCTACAACCGGCAAGTCGTGCGGAGCGCGCGCGCCGCGGGATTCCGGGAAACGGAAGCCCATGCGGAGCACGGATTGGGGGTCGCGTTGGGCGCGCGCGGCCAGGTACCAGATGCCGTTTCGCATCTCTGGCGGGCATTCGAGCTCTATCAGGAAGAAGCCGGATCCTTGCGGGCGTTGCAGGACCTTGGGTACGCGCTCGTGCGGCTCGGAGTGATCGAGAGCGCTGAGCGCGCGTTCAAGATCGTCGTGCGCCGCTCAAGCACGATGGACGGCGCCGGCAACGCGATGATCGAGCTGATGTACTGCGCGTCGTTCCGCCGTGACCGGGTCGGGTTCGAGCGGTGGCGTGGCGAATGCGCCCGTAACATGGA
>CAZXKN010000217.1:0-5795 GCA_964641815.1 uncultured Gemmatimonadaceae bacterium
CCCCGACGCCAAGGTGAAGGTCGACCTGACGCATCAGGACCTGCGCCGCGGCGACATCCTCGTGCTCTGCTCCGACGGCCTGTCGGGCCAGGTCAAGAAGGAAGAGATCGCCAAGGCGGCGCTCGACGCGCAGGACCTCGCCGCCGCGGCGACGCGTCTCGTGGCACTGGCCAACGAGCGCGGCGGCCCAGACAACATCACCGTTGTCCTCGCGCGCGTCGACGGCGACGGCCTGGCGCAACCGGGACGCTCCGAGGACGTCGGCCACCAGCCGTTCCCGCTGATCGACACGGAGCAGAGCACCGAGCCGGTGCCGGTCTATAAAGGCAGCAAACCTCCCGTCTCCTCGAAACAGGCCGCCGAAAGCCGCTGGAAGCTCATCGCTCTGGTGATTACCGCCGCGGCGCTCGCGCTCGGCGCCGTGGTCTGGGCCCGCGGCAAGCCGTGAAGGCGCAGTTCAAGTTCCTGTCGGGCGCACGCAGCGGACACGTCGAGACCTTCTCAAAGGCCTACCTCGGGCTCGGCCGCCACCCCCTGTCCGATGTCCGCTTCGACGCCGAGCGCGATCTCGACGTCTCCTCGCGCCACGCGGCGATCATGGCGAAGACCGAGGGCTTCGTGCTCCAGGACCTCGGCTCGAAGAACGGCACCTTCGTCAACGGCGAGCGCCTCAGCGGCGATCGCCTGCTCGTCGACGGCGATGTGATCGGCTTCGGCGCCAAGGGCCCGGCGCTCGAGTTCCACGTGCTGACGGGCCCGGACGACCGCCCCACCGAAACCGCCGCGGCGGCCGAAGCGGCCGCCGGCCGGCTGTCGAATCCGAAGCAAGTCGTCCCGGCGACGGTACCGCCGCCGACCCGCCGGCCTCCCACCGCACGTCCACCGCGCTCCACCACCGCGATCATCGAGATGGCGACGGCGCCGTGGCGCCGCACGGCGACGGTGCTCGTGGGGATGGTCGTGCTCGTCGTGGCACTGGCGCTGTTCGTCCTCTGGAAGGGCGCGCAGGATCGCAAGACCGAGCTGGCGCGCATCCGCGCCTGGGCCGACAGCGTCGCCGATCAGGCGCAGCACACGGCGCAGCAGTTCCAGACGGAAATCCAGGGGCTGCACGACGCCAACCAGCAGTCGGTGGCGGAGATCGAGCGCCTGCGCCGCCAGCTCACCGACGCCGGCTCGGACGCCGGAACGGTGCGCACGCTGCGCGGGCAGCTCGAGCAGGCACAGGCGCGCCAGCAGCTCATCGCCGGCGCCGGCGCCGTCGACTACCGCGCCATCTCGTCGCGCAACCAGGACGCGGTCGCGCTCGTGCTGGTGGAGTTCTCGGAGACCGAGCGCTTTTCGGGGACCGCGTTCGCCATCGATTCACAGGGGACGCTGGTCACCAACAAGCACGTCCTCGTGGGCGAGAACGGCGACAAAACGCCGCGCCGCATCGCGGTGAAGTTCTCCGGCAGCCGGCAGTGGTTTCCGGGGCGCTATGTTGGCGTGTCGCCGGACGCCGACCTCGGCGTGCTCAGGGTGGAGATCCGGGGCGGCACGCCGCGGGTGCAGGGGCTGAACCGCGACCCGCGCAGCCTGCAGCGCGGCGACCCCGTGGCGATCATCGGCTATCCGCTGGGGCTCGACCTTCCGATGGAAGGCCAGGGCACCGACGTCGTCGCCTCGCCCACGCTGACCGTCGGCACGGCGAGCAAAGTGCTCCCCAACGTCGTGCAAGTCGATGGCTACGGCGCGCCCGGCTCCTCGGGAAGCCCGATCTTCGACCACGATGGCCGCGTCGTGGCGGTGCTGTACGGCGGAGTGCAGGAGTCGAACGGGAGAATCATTCTCGCCGTTCCAGTGAGTTTCGTGACTGAATACCTGGGCCGCCTGGGGAGTCGATAAAGCGCTCTCAGCCTTCAGCTATCAGCCATCAGTTGGCTGATAGCTGACAGCTGATAGCTGACAGCGTTCACGCCGGTGTGACGTTCCCGAGTACCCGCTCCCCTCTCGCTCCGGTTGCTCCAGGCAGGTTGCCAGGTCTTCCCAGAATCGTTTGAAGCCCCAAGAACGCGAACGCGACCGCTTCTTTCGCATCACCATCGAAAAACACTTCATCGAACCGTCGCACGGGACGTGGGCGCACGCGCGCCACGAGCTGCTCGACGAGCGCGGGATTGCGCATCCCACCACCCGAAATCACCAGCTCATCGTCAGGCGCCGCGGGGGTCCAGCGCTCCAGCGCCCGGCCGATGGTTTCGACGGTCAGCGCGGTCGCGGTAGTGACGGCGTCATTCCCCGCCCCCGCAAGCCCGATGACGCGGTCGGCGAATGTCTGGCCGAAGCGCTCGCGGCCGGTGCTCTTCGGCGGCGGCTCGTCGAAGAACGGATCGGCCAGCAGGGCCGCGAGAGCCTTGGCCAGCACGCGGCCGTGGCGGGCGCGCTCGCCATCGACGTCGTAGGGTGCGTCGGGATCGAGGGTGCGGGTGACGGCGTCGATCACGGCCACACCGGGACCGATATCGAACGCCAACGCACCTCTTGTCTCGCCGCGCCGCGGCACCCAGGTGACGTTCGCCATGCCGCCGATGTTGAGCAGCAACCGACCGCGCTCGGGGTGGCCGAAAAGCATCACGTCGGCGAGGGGAACGAGCGGCGCGCCCTGGCCGCCTGCCGCCACGTCGCGGGCGCGGAAGTCGCTCACCACGCGGACGCCGAGCCGCTCGGCGAGCACGGCGGAGTCACCGAGCTGCAGCGTAGCCTGGCCGGGCTCGTGCCAGACGGTCTGGCCGTGGGACGCGACGAAGGCGAGGTCGCGCGGCGCGACCTTGGCCGTGGCGAGGAGCTGCAGCACCGCGCCGGCGAAGCGCTCGCCCAGCGCCACGTGCAGGATCGACAACTCCCGGGCGCCCCCGCGGGCGATGGCGTCGATGATCTGGCCGCGCTCGGCCGCGCTGTAGGACTCCTGGTGAAACGCCACCAGTGTGGCGTCCGGCGGATCGCTCTCCAGCCGCACCAGCGCCGCCGACACGCCGTCGAGCGACGTCCCCGACATCAACCCGACGGCGAGGTGGGTCACCGCGCCACTGGCGGTGGATCGCCGATCGCCTGGCGCACCGACCCGCCCGCCCGTTCGAGCAGCGCGGCCGCCGCGTCTTTCTCCACGCCGGCCTTCACCATGACGATCGCCAGCTTCACCGAGCCTCCGGCAGCGGCGATCGCGGCACGGGCGCGCTCGCGGTCGACCGCGCACGCCTCCATCACGATGCGCTCCCCGCGGTCGCGCAGCTTTTCGCTCCACGCCATCAGGTCGACCATGAGGTTGCCGTAGGCGCGGCCGCTGCGCACCATCGCGCCGGTGCTGATCGTGTTGAGGACGAGTTTGGTGGCCGTGCCGGCCTTCATCCGGGTGGAGCCGGTCAGCGCTTCGGGCCCGACGACCGGGACGATGGCGACGTCGCACGTCTCGAGCAGCAGCTTGGGGGGCGGCGAGCACGACACGATCACGGTCTTCGCCCCCATCGTCTGCGCGCGTGACAGGGCGGCGCGCACGTACGGCGTGGTGCCGCTCGCCGCGATGCCGACGACGACGTCGGCCGGCGTGACCTGGGCCAAGTCCATCGCCGCCATCCCGGCGTTGACGTCGTCCTCGGCGCCCTCCGCGCTCCTGACGAGCGCGGGGTAGCCACCGGCGATCACCCCGACCACACGCTCGGGAGGTGAGCCGAAGGTGGGAGGACACTCCGCAGCGTCGAGCACGCCGAGGCGGCCCGAGGTCCCCGCGCCGATGTAGATCAGCCGGCCGCCCGCCGCGAACGCCTGGACGACGAGCTCGATCGCCTGGGCGATGTGCTCGCGCACGGCGTGCACCGCCGGCGCGACGGTCTGATCCTCGGCGTTGATCAGGTCGACGATCTCGAGGCTCGTGGCGACGTCGATGCGCTGGGTTCGCGGATTGCGCTGCTCGGTAAGGCGGGGGTCGAGGAAAGCCTGGCGGTTGGTCATGGACGGCAAGAAACTAACCGCGATCAAGTCGGGGCGCTGACCTCCGGGACGCCGGTATCGTTCACGCCGCGGCGCAACGCCACGCGCGTCCGTTCCGCCAACCGCTCAGAGCCGGGGGCGGCCGCGCGACATGAACCCGATCACTGCAACGAACAGCGCCGCCCCGATCACCGACCATACGATCGGGAAGCTGGTGCCCCCGACCGTGACCACGAACAGCTCCGGGAGGCCCGTCTTACGAGCCAGCCAGGCGCCGAGCACCGCGCCGACGAAGCCGACGGCGACGGACGCCAGGCACCCGCCGTGCGAATAACCCGCCAGGGCCTGCGCGATTGCGCCAATGATTCCGGCGACTGCCAGGAGGAGAAGCAGGTCGAGTAGTGTCATGGTCCTTCAGTACCCCAGAAGTCCGCGGGGTGCCTGTTGACCGGGTCAGCCGTCACACTGCACAATTGATCATGCGCACACTTCGCATTCTCCCGCTCGTCATCCTCGCGGCCTGTAGCTCCGCCAGCCGCGCACAGACGCCACCGCAGCCGGCCGCTTCTCCCTGGCCCGCAACCTGGGCCCTCGCGGGACGGGCCATCGCCGTGACGGCACCGCGCGCGATGGTCACTACCGGTCATCCGCTCGCCACCGAGGTCGGTCTCCGCATCCTGCAGCAGGGCGGCAACGCGATCGACGCCGCGGTGGCGGTGGGGTTCGCACTCGAGGTGGTGCTGCCGTCGGCGGGGAACATCGGCGGCGGTGGATTCATCCTGTTTCGCGACACGGCCGGGACGGTCCGCGCACTCGACTACCGCGAGATGGCACCCGGCGCGGCGACGCGCAACATGTACCTCGACGCTGCCGGCAACCCGACCGAGGCCAGCGTCACCGGCCATCTCGCCGTGGGAGTACCCGGCAGCGTGGCGGGGATGTACGAGGCGTGGAAGCAGCACGGCCACCTCCCCTGGGCGACGCTCGTCGCCCCCGCGATCGCGCTCGCCCGTGGGCACGTGCTCGACGCATCGCGCAGCCGCGATATCGCCGGGGACTCCGACCGCCTGGTGCAGTTCCCCGCTTCGCGCGCGCAATTCCTGGTCGACAGCAAGGCGCCGGCGGCGGGGTCGACGTTCGGTCAGCCCGATCTCGCGCGCACCCTCAAGCTCATCGCCGATTCGGGGCCGGACGTTTTCTACCGTGGCCAGATCGCCGACCTGATCGTGGCCGAGATGCAGCGCGGACACGGACTGATCACCAAAGCCGATCTCGCCGGCTACCACGCCATCTGGCGGACGCCGGTGCGCATCGCGTACCGCGGCTACACCGTCTACTCGATGCCGCCCGCCAGCTCGGGCGGGGTCACGATGGGTGAGGTGCTGAATATCCTCGAGGGCTACGATTCCCTGCCGCCGTTCGGCAGCGCCGCCCTGGTGCACCTCGAGACCGAGGCGATGCGGCGCGCCTTCGTGGACCGCAACCGCTGGCTGGGCGACCCCGGCTTCGTGCAGATGCCGCTCGAGCGGCTGCTCTCGAAATCCTACGCGGCGACGCTCAGGGCGGAGATCGACCCGCGGCATGCGACGCCGACGCCGCCATTCGAGTCCGGCACTCCCGGCGGCAGCAACACGACGCACTACTCGATCGTGGACGCGGCCGGCAACGCCGTCGCGGTGACGACGACCCTGAACAACAGTTTCGGCAGCGCCGTCACCGTGACGGGCGCCGGCTTCCTGCTCAACGACGAGATGGACGACTTCGCGGCGGCGCCGGGGAAGCCCAACATGTACGGCCTGGTGCAGGGTGAAGCGAACGCCATCGCCGGC
>CAZXKN010000218.1:0-10053 GCA_964641815.1 uncultured Gemmatimonadaceae bacterium
TCGACGAGGTGTACGAGGTCACCGAGGAGGCGGTGGGCGACGCGAACGCGCTCCCGGTCGAATACCTGCAGAACGTGTAGTCCTGCCGTCGCGATGGGCCCCCGCTCAGGGGCGGGTCGCCTTGGGATGGCTCAGCGAATAGACATAGGCCGCCACGGCCAGGACGTCCGACGGCAGCAGCTTGGCCCCGCCTTTCGGGGGCATCGGTGCCGGCGCCTGCTTCGGATGGGGCACGCCCTTCTCGATCGTTTGCGCAATGGCGGCCAGGCTTCCATCACCGTTCAGCCACTTGCCGCTCGTGAGGTCTGGCGCCAGGCCCGTGACCCCCTTGGCGTCCGTGCCGTGGCAGCCGAAGCACGCGGCCCCGCCGATCTGCCCGTGAAAGATGCTGTCTCCGCGCGCGACCATCGCCGGCGTGATGGTGGTGTCGGTCGTGGCGCGGACGGGATTCTGCGCAGCGGCGGCCGTCGCCGCGAAGAGCAGGCCGGTGAGAATCGTCACGTGTTGGGTCGGCATGGTGGCCTCCTTCAAGGCTCGATGGTGCGCAGATACTCGAGGATCGCGCGGCGTTCGTGGTCGTTGAGGGGGAACTGCGGCATTGCGCTCGCGGGGTTGTCGAATCGCGGGTCGGCGAGCTTGTGCAGGACATAGTCGGGCGAGCGGCGCTGGAGCACGGTATTCAGGTCCGGTCCGAGGGTGCCGCTGGTGGAGGCACCGATGCGATGGCAACCGGCGCACGCGTGACCGTCCGCCACCGTCTTTCCCTCTCGGGCCAACGCCGAATCGATCGGGGCCGGCTTGGCACGGGCCGCGGGAGCCGGGGTTGCACGAGCGGCCGGCGCCGCGCGCGCGGTGTGCAGCGCCTGGAGAAAAGCCGAGAGATCCCGCATCTCGTCCCCTTCGAACGCCGGCCACTCCACCTGGCGCGACTGTGCGACGTCGAACATCGCGGGGGCGTGATTCCACATCGCCGTCGCCAGCCCCAGTGGAGTGCGGACCGCCTCGGCGCGAGAGAGGTCCGGCCCCGTTGCCGGGCGGCCGTCGGTCGCGTGGCAATTCGTACACCCCTTCCGCGCGAAGACGCGCGTGCCCTCGGTGGCATCGCCGCCAACCTCGTTGAAGCGCAGATAGTAGAGGAAGGCGATGACGTCCGCCATTTCGCTGCCTCGAAACTGTGGAAACTCGAAGCCGCGTGCTCGCATGGCCGCCGACATCCGGAACGAATGGTTCCACAACACGCCGGCGATCTCGGACACACTCAATCGCAGCGTCGCGGTTCTGAGATCCGGGGCGTACTGCGTGCCGCGACCGGTCTCGCCGTGGCAGCGCACGCACCCTTTCGTCGCAAACAGGCGCTCCCCGTTCGCCGGGTTGGGGGGTTGCAGCAGGACCACGGCACGGTCGCGCAAGCTCGACGCCTGCCGGATGTACGCCTGGATGTCGGCCATCTCGCGCCCCATGAACGTGGGGATCGGGATGCCCTTCTCGGTTTGCTTGCCCTGCATCGCCGGCCCGTGGTTCCACATTCCCTCGGCGAGCATGATCGGTGCGATGTATCCCGCGTACCGATCGAGGGCCGGACCGACGTGGCCGCCCGTCCCGCCCACCGCATGACACTGCACGCAGCGCTTCTCCCGGAACCACTGTTCCCCGAGATCGGCGTTGCCCGGCGGATCGAACAGCTTCACGTAGTAGATGTAGCTGATCACGTCCGCCAGCTCGGTTTCCGTGAACGTCGGCCAGCGCACGCCCTGGCGGCGCTGGGTGACGATCATGCGCGGGGTGTGGTTCCAGAACTCCCCGGCGAGCTGCTGCATGCTGCGCCCCGCGCCGACCACGGCGAAGTCGGGCCCGAGTGTGCCGCCGTTCCCCCAGATCGAGTGGCAGCGCACGCAGCCCCGGTCCACGAAGATGTGCTGGCCCGCCGTCGGATTCCCGGGAAACAGCCCCACCACCTGGGCGCGCGCCGTCCCGGAGAGGACGAGGCACCCGAGGCCGCCGATCCAGATCAGTCCGCGACGCATCTCAGCCCCCGGCCACGTGTGGAGCGCCGAGCTCCGGCAGATACCCGCCCACGCGCTCGGCGACCTCCTTCACCGATTGCTCGCGGCCCTCCTTGATCTCCCAGATAGAAACGATCGGAAAGAACTTGGTGGCCACCATGTAGAGCAGGATGAACCCCGCGAAGGTGCCGGCCAGAATCGACAGCTCGACCCAGGACGGCAGGTAGTGACCGAGCGATTCCATCTCCCAGCGCGGGTTGATCGAAGTCGGCACCACGATGTTGAACCGCTCGAGCCACATCCCGATGACGACTGCGATGCCCGCGATCAGGGTTCCCATGGGCGTGCGCATCTTGCGGCGCACCATCAGGGCCAGCGGAATGACGAAGCAACACGCGACCATGAGCCAGAAGGGCACCGCGAACGGGCCGGACACCTTGGCCCAGAACGTCCGCATCTCCGCGGGCTCCTTGCCGTAAAACGCCGTGAGGTACTCCGCGAACGTGAAGTAGAACCACAACAGGCTGAAGAGGAGGAGCAGGCGTCCCATGTAGTCGAAGTGGACCGCCTTGAAGTAGTTCCCGAGCCCGTAGGCGCGCCGCAGGATGACCATCGCGATCAGGATCGCCGCGATGCCGGAGTAGATCGCTCCCATCACGAAGTAGGGCCCGAAGATCGTGCTGTGCCACATCGGCCGGAGTGTCATGGCGAAGATCCAGCCGATGATCGTGTGCACCGACACGGCGATCGGGATGACCACGATGGCCAGCACACCGATCACGCGCTCCAGCCTCGCCCGCTGGGTCGGCGTGTCCTGATAGCCCGCTGCCAGGAAGCGGTAGAAGCGCGGCGCTTTGATGCCGGCATCGCGCACGATCGCGAGATCCGGAATCATGGGGATATAGAGGTAGATCGTACTGGCCGTGAAGTAGAGGCAGATACTCATGATGTCCCACAGGAGCGGCGAGCGCAGGTGGGGATGGAGAAACACGTTCAGCAGCCGGTCGGGACGTCCCAGGTCGATGATCGGGTTGATCGCGCCGAAGCCGAGCACCAGGACCGTGATGAACTCGGCTGAGCGGGTGATGGAGCGGCGCCACTCGGCCTTGCTCACCCGGAGGATGGCGGAGATCAGCGTACCGGCGTGGCTGATGCCGATGAAGAACACGAAATCGATGATGTAGATGCCCCAGTATTCGGGCCGGTTCAGCCCGGTGCGGCCCAGGCCGTAGCGCCACTGGAGGATGTAGGCGGTGATCCCCCACAACACGATGACGCCGAGGATCCCGGCAGCGACGTAGAAGCGCGATGTGGTGTGCACCAGCGGCCGGAGCAGCACTTGCTCATCGGGCGGGAGCTGGGCGAGCTTCGCGGCGGTCGCTTCGCGCATATCAGGCCCTCGGCACCAGGTAGTAGACCTTGGGCTCGGTCCCGAGGTTCTCCATCACCCGCATGGCGCGCGGGTCGCTCTTCAACGCCTGCACGCGGTGGCGTGGATTCTCGAGGTCGCCGAACACGATCGCTTCGGTGGGACACACCTCCGCACAGGCGGGCTGATAGTCGGCCTCGCGCAGCTCCCGGCCCTCGGCACGCGCCTGCTCGCGCGCCTTCTGCAAGCGGTGGTGGCAGAAGGTGCACTTCTCGATCACGCCCTTCGGCCGCACCGAGACGTCCGGGTTCAGATGGGCTCGCTCCGACGCGGGCCAGCGCGGCACGAACCAGTTGAAGTACTTCACTGTGTATGGGCACGCGTTGGCGCAGTAGCGGCACCCGATGCACCGGGGATAGATCTGGCCGACGATCCCCTCGGGGTTGATGTAGGTGGCGCCGACGGGGCAGACCCGGACGCAGGGGGGGTTGTCGCAATGCATGCACGGCCGCGGCATGAAGTGCATGCTGGTGTTGGGAAACTCGCCCGTGACCTCCGTCATCACGCGCATCCACGAGAAGGCCCGTCCCATGTCCGCCTGATCCGGCGTCACCGTGGCGATGTTGTTCTCGCTCTTGCACGCCACCTCGCACGCGCCGCACCCGGTGCAGCGGTCCAGGTCGATGACCATCCCCCAGCGCGTCACCTCGCCGCCTCCCTCACGCACGCTCCAATCGCACGAAGGTCGAGTTCCACGCCGCGAGGCCCGTCAGCGGATCGGTCGACCCATCGAGCAGCTGGAACGGGTTCGCGAGCTCACCGCCCTCGTGCTTCAGCCCATACGGAGCGTTCACCTGTCCCGGCGCCGTGCCGGGGAAGACCTTGAGCCGTGCCCGATAGCGGCCGCGGCTGGAAACCACCCACACCATCGTCCCGTCGTCGAGTCCCGCTTGCCCCGCGGTGCGGGGATGCACCTCCACCCAGGGCACCCAGTGGACATCCAGCGTGAGGCTGGGCTGCTCGGCCAGCCACGGCTCGAGCCCCAGAGTCCCGGAGGCGAGGGTAGAGACCCGATAGGGGATGAGGCGCAGCGGAAACGCCGGCGGCGCAGCCGGTCCTGATCCCGTCGCCCGCAAGGCGGCGTACGGCTGCCGCCCGCGGTCTTCGGCCTTGAGGGCGTGCAGCAGCGCGTCGGGCAGGAGATCGATCCGGCCGCTCGCCGTGCGAGCCAGCCGCGCCGGGTCGGTCGCGTCGAAGAGCAGGTCCGTCCACCCGCCCCGGTCGACCAGATCGCTCCAGAACGTCTCGAAGTCGGTTTGCTCCGGAAGCCACCACCCCCGCTCCTCCATCTGGCGGTAGTGGGTGCGCTGGAATTGGTCCCCCAGCGTCGTCCCTCTGCGCGCGGCGAACAGGCCACGGGCCCGCTCTTTGAGCAGCGCCGGCACGTCCGCATAAGGGAGACTCCTGGCGACGCTGCCCCCCAACGCCCGGGCGAGCGCCAGAACCACCTCGGCCGTGGCGAGCGTTCTTGCCGGAGGCTCGACGAGGGGCTGGACCAGCCCCCACACCGGATAGGGATAGCAGGAGGGAGTGGGCGCATCCTGCCAGCGCTCGTAGGGGAGCACGTCGGGGAGGACCAGGTCGGCGAAGCGAGTGGTCTCGTCCAGGAAGGGAGAAAAGCTTGCGACGAACCCGATCCGATCGAGCGCCGCGCGCCACTGCTCCGGCTCCTGGGCGGAGGCCAACGGGTTGCTGTAGTACAGGAGCAAGGCATCGACCGGAGATTGCGCTCCGCGCGTGGCCGCGGCGGCAAATTGCCGCGCCGGATCTCCCGGTCCGAACGGGGCCGTCCCCGCGGCGAGCGGCCGGCGCCCGAGACCCGAGCGCGCCGCGGCGTCGAGCTGCAGCCGTGCCAGCGGCGCCAGCGGTGGCGCGTCACCGAACACGACGCCGCCCGGTCGACTGATGTTCCCCATCAGCACGTTGAGGCTGTGGACCGCGAGCCCGCTGAGGAGGCCATCCGGTGCATGCAACACGTCGGACCCGCAAACCGCCACGGCGCCCGGATCGGCGGCGAACGCTCGTGCGAGCGCCACGATGCGCTCGACCGGAACGCCGGTCTGCGCCGACACCTCTTCGGTCCTGAAGTTGCGCAGCACGAGCGACCGGTACCCCTCGCGCGGCCTGCCCGCCGCATCCGGGGCGTCTTCGAAACCGGTCACATGCCGGGCCACGAACGCGGCGTTGAAGGTCTGCTCCTTGATCAACACATAGGCGAGTCCCAGCGCCAGCACGCCATGCGTTCCGGGCACCACGCCGATCCATTCGTGGGCGCGGGCGGCGGTGCGCGAAAAGCGCGTGTCCACCTGAACGAAACGGCGCCGCGCCGTCTCGCCCGCTGCCGAACGGCCGAACGCACCATAGGCCTGCACGGGGGACCACCACCCCTCGAACAGCGGCGCGCCGAACGAGAGCACCAGCCGGGCGTTCTCGAAGTCGTAGCCGGGGCGATGCGGGATTCCGTGCATCAGCGCCATCACGGTGTCGCCGCCGTCGGGATATTCGTCGGGGACGTAATTGGGCGATCCGAACGCCCCGAGGAACTGGCGCCACAGCTCCTCCATCGTCCCGGCGCAGTAACCGGCGACCAGCGCCAGCCGGTCCGGTCGCCCGGCCGTCCGGATCGCCCCCAGACGCTCGCCGAGCAGCGCGAGCGCGTCCTGAGAGGAGATGGCGCGCCACTCCCCGGCGCCGCGCGCCCCGACCCGGAGCACCGGCGCGGTGATGCGTTGCGGGTGGTACAGCGCCTGCACCCCACCCACTCCCCGCGGACACAGACCGCCCTGGCTCATGGGGTGCAACGGGTTTCCGGTGATGCCGACCAGCCGCCCGTCGACGCTGCGACCGCGAATTCCACAGCGGCCGGGGCACACGAGACACACGGAGCGTTTCCGCTCCTCGATCCCCGGCGCCCAACCCGCTTCCTGCTCCTCCGGGGAGCTCCACTGGTAGTCCTTGAGCTGGCACGCCGTCGCCGCCGCCGCGGTGGCCCCGGTCGCAATCAGGAACTCGCGACGCGAAGCCGTCATACGCCCGGCCCGGTGAGGCGGGGCGTCACTAGCGGTGACATGCGACGCAATCGACGGACTGCCCTTTTGCGAGATGGCAGTCGAGACAGACTTGCATCCGGATCTTCACGAGCGGTCGCTCCGGGGGAGTCTGGGTCAGAGCGATCATTCCGTGACAGCTCTGACAAGGGATTTGCGCGATGCCGACGTGGCGCTGGTGTGTGAAGTAGACGTAGGGCGGGAGGTGGAACAGCTTGTTGAAGCGCAATGAATCGCCCGCTCCCCGGGCGATGAGCATCGTGAGCCGGGCAGCTTCGGGCGACGTGCCCTGGCGCACCTGATGGCACATCGCGCAGCGCGCGCCGTCCGGCAGCCCGGCATGCGCGCCGGTGGCCACGTATTGATGGCACAGCCGGCATTCGATCTTCAAACGTTCGGTGTGCGTACGATGATCGAACGCGACTGGCTGCTTCACCGCGGGCGTGTACAGCAGCAGGGACCGCACGGCCGCAACGCCAAGGACGGGCAGGGTGATCGCCAGGGTCACCTTGACCCAGTGAGGCGGCGCGAAGGCCATGTATACTGCTACTTCAGGGGGAAGTAAGACTCCATGAAGCGGTAGTGAAGCTCCTTAGGGGGTCACGACCCAGCGTACGCCCTCGCCGCGCCGGAGACGGTCGAATCCCTCGTTGATGCGGTCGAGCGGGAACGTCCCGCTGACGATCGGCTCGAGGTCGATGCGTCCTGACGCCACGAGCGCCACGATCTCCGGATACAGTCCGCCGCCACACCCCAGGCTGCCCACCAGCTCCAGCTCGTAGAACATCAGTTTCGCGGCGTTGATGGGGACGGCCTCGGGCGAGAATCCGATTACGACGAGGCGGCCCCCTTTGCGCAGCAGATTGAACGCGAGATCGATCGTCTTCGGGTTGCCGACGACCTCGAACGCGACGTCCACGCCGCCGTCGGTCAGTGTCCGCACGTGCTTGTCCACCCGCTCGGTGGCCGTGGGGTTGATCGTGTGACGCGCTCCCATGCGTTTGGCGAGCGCCAGCCGTGCGTCGTTCAGATCCACGGCGATGACGGTGGCCCCGGCCAGCGCCGCGCATTGGACCACGTTGAGCCCCACGCCTCCACATCCCACCACCGCGACGGTGTCACCGGCGCGCACCTGCCCGCGCTGTTTCACGGCGTGGTATGGCGTCGAGACCGCGTCGGCGATGACGCAGGCGCGCTCAAGCGGCAGCTCCGGCGGCAGGCGCACCAGCTCCTTCGCGGGCACGGCGAGAAACTCCGCAAATCCTCCGTGCACATGGTTGCCGGGCATCACGAGGTCGGCGCACAGGTTCTCCCGCCCTGCGCGGCAATAGCGACAGCGGCCACATGCCCAGACCGACGGTGCGAGCATGCGATCTCCGGGAGCGATGCCGCTCACGCCCGGACCCAAGCGATCGACGACTCCGGCGGCCTCGTGCCCCAGAATGATCGGCGGCTTCCGGAACGTGGGGACGCCGTGATCGAGATAGTGCAGATCGGTGTGACACAACCCGCACGCCGCCACGCGCAGCAGGACTTCGCCGTCGCGCAGTGTGGGGATCGGCATGTCCTCGATCACGAGGCGCGATCCGTTGCCGTGATAGACGGCCGCCTTCATCGCTGCTCTCCGGGGTGGCGCGTGTAGATCACGCGGAAGTACCCTGCCTTGACGAGCCAGCAGGATTCGCATTCGTCCCGCAGGTCCTCGGGGAGCCCGGGTTCGACGCGGACTTCGAATCCGGCCTGCCGGTACAACTCCTCCGCTTCGCGCGCCCGTTCGGGGTCGGCGACGAAGCGCCGCTCCCAGCCGTCAGCCGGCATGCGAGGCGGCGTCGGCGGCGAGCCGGCGCAGGCGGCGCTGTCCCAGAAGCGCGGCGCCGAACGCTGCGGTGTACTGCACCAGGTCGCCGGGGAGCACGTTCACCCGCGCGCCGAGCGCCCCTTCCACCACGCCGACCATGCGCTCGAAGCGCAGAATCCCTCCCACCAGCGTGAACTCCGGCTCCATCCGGACGCGCTTCATCAGCTGGATGGAGCGGTCGACCAGCGACACGATGGCCCCATGCATGATGTCGGCGGGCGCGGCGCCCTCGGACAACTGGTTGATGACCTCCGACTCGGCGAAGACGGCGCACACGCCGGAGATCGACACCGGCGCCTTCGACGTGGCGACGAGGGGGCCGATCTCGTCGGTCGCGTACCCCATGTACCGGGCGGTCTTCTCGAGGAACGCGCCGGTGCCGGCGGCGCACTTGTCGTTCAGGCGGAAACTCTGGACTTTGGAATCCGCGCCGAGGCGGCTCGCCTTCATCGTCTGTCCACCAACGTCGAGGATGGTGCGCGTGCTGGGGAAGTAGTGGCTCGCGCCGCGCGCCGCGGCCGTCAGATCGGTGACGGAGACGTCGCCGATCGCCGACTGGTGGCGGCCGAATCCGGTCGTGACGAGGTAGGCGATGGCCGTGCGCTCGATGCCGGCCGACTGCAACGCCACGGACAGGGCTCGTTCGGCGGCCTGGGCCAGCTTGAAGCCGGTCGGCTCCATGCCGCGACCGACGATCGCGCCGTCTTCCCCGACGATGACGGCCTTGGTGTAGGTCGATCCGATGTCGAGTCCGGCAGTGCGGCTCATGCGGCGCCTTTCGCGGCTGCCGGTGCGCGAGCCGACACGATCCGGTCGAGAGCGAACGACGCCGCCCCGAGCGCACCGATATAGTGGGATTCCTCGCTGACGTTCACGCTGAGGCCGAGGCGCTTGTTCAGCGTGTCGACCATCGCCTGGTTTCGGGTCACGCCCCCGGTGAACGTCACCTCCGCTTCGATGCCGACGCGCCGCAGCAGACCGATCGAGCGAGACGCGATCGACTCGTGCACGCCGAGCAGGATGTCTTCGATCTTCTTCCCCTTGCCGAGCCAGGAGAGCACCTCGGATTCGGCGAACACGGTGCAGGTGGTGCTGATCTTCACGGCGCGCTCACCCCGCAGCGCGGTCGGCCCCAGCTCGGAGAGTGGCAGGTCGAGCGCCACCGCTGCCGCGCCGAGGAAGCGCCCGGTCCCGGCGGCGCACTTGTCGTTCATGCAGAAATCGATGATCTCGCCCGTCGGCTGCACCCGGATCGCTTTGGTGTCCTGCCCGCCCATGTCGAGCACGGTGCGGGTATGCGGAAACAGTTGCACCGCCCCGCGCGCGTGACAGCTGATCTCGGTGACTTGCGTATTGCCGAAGGTGACCTTGTACCGGCCGTACCCCGTCCCCACGACGAACTCGACTTCCTCTTCGGGGGTGCCCCCGTCGGCCAGCGCCTGGCGAAAAGCGGTCTCGGCGGCGCGCATGACATTGGCGCCCGTATCGGTCAACGCGCGGCCCACAATCCGGCGCGCCTCGTCGATCACCACCGCCTTGGTCTGCGTGGACCCGACGTCCACGCCCGCCGCATAGGCCATGTGTCCTCCGTTACGCCGGCGCCGCGGCTGCCTGGTGGCGACGCGCGGCGAGGCCCTCGAAGAAGGCGTCGATCCGGTTCTTCATCTGCGCCTCCGACACCACCCGCTTGTCCATCATGTCGGACTCGACGAAGAG
>CAZXKN010000219.1:0-10508 GCA_964641815.1 uncultured Gemmatimonadaceae bacterium
CAGTTTGGCGCGCAGCTCCCGCCGCGACAGCCCGAGCAGCGCCCCTTCGAGGAACACGTTCTCGCGTCCCGTGAGATCGCCGTGGAACGACCCGCCCAGGAAACTGAGCAGCGAGAGCCGGCCGTTCACACGCACCGATCCGCGGGTCGCCTTCATCATGCCGGCGATGACCTTGAGCATCGTGGATTTGCCGGAGCCGTTGGCGCCGACCAGCGCGAACGTCGAGCTGGGCTCGACGGTGAAGGACACGTCCTCGAGCGCCCACATCGACTTGGGGCGCGGTGGCGGCGCGCCGCGGCGCCGCGGCATCAGGTTGGAGAGCACTTCCTTGAGGCTGCGGCTGCGCAGGCGGTAGCGCTTCCACACGCCCGAGACGGCGATGCCCACGAGTTAGACGGACTCCGCGAAATACGGCTCGGTCATCCGGAACACCCAGACACCCAGCAGCAACAGAGCGAGGCCGATGGCCAGGGGATACCACAGCACCGAGAAATCGAGGGCTCCGGTGCCGAGCAGCGCCGCGCGCGACAGATCGAACACGCCGACCAGCGGGTTGAGATCGTACAGCGTCTTGAACTGGGCCGGCACGACTGACTTGGCGTACGCTACCGGCGTCAGCAGGAGCCACACGCGCACGCCGACGTCCACCAGCTGGCTGACGTCGCGGTAAAACACATTCAACGCCGACGCGATCAGGACGATGCCCGTTACGAGAATCCCGAGGATGACGAAGATGGGAATCAGGAGCCAGACGCCCGGGCTGGGCGTCACGTGCTGCACCAGCATGAGCAGGGCGAGCATGATCGCAGCGAGCAGGGAGTCGATCAGCGCGCCCACGATGGCCGCGAGCGGCAGCGTCGCCTTCGGAAACGGCGCGTGGGCGACGAGCCCGCCTTCACTCTGCACCGCGCGCGAGCCGCGCGAGATGGCGCCCGCGACGAAGCTCCACAGCACGACGCCGGAGAACGCGAACAGCGGATACGGGACGCCGTCGGACGGTGCATGGAGGAACGCGCCGAACACCAGGATGTACGCCCCGAGCTCCACCAGCGGGCGTCCGAACACCCACAGCGCGCCGAAAAAGGTCTGCTTGTACCGGGACTTCAAGTCTCGGAGAATCAACTGGTAGAGGAGATCGCGGAACCGCGACAGGCTCGCCACGGTTGCAAAGCTAATCGGCTTGACCCCTCCCGGACACGGGCGTTGCAACTCTTTGTGGCGTGTCTGCGTCATACGAGTTGACCACGCCGTTGCTCGTGGCCTGACACAGGAGGAGGCGGTATGCGGATTCTTGCAATGACGCTGGTGGCTGCCGGGAGTCTGGCCGCGATGGCGCTCGGCGGCGGTGCCATCGCTGCGGACCGGGCGCCACGGGCACGGCATAGCGTGGCGGCCGACAGTGCCACCGTGGCCAGCACGTCACCGACGGCGACCCGGCTCTGGTATGGCGGCACGCTGGCGCCGATTCAGGTCCAGGCAGCCGCTCCCGCGAGCGCGGCGGCGCCACAGCCGGCCTGCCCGCAGCGAAACTAGTCCTTTCGTCCCCCCGTAGGGTGAGCGATGTTACGGAATCACCCCGCGGGGGGATGCGTATGACCGGGAAAGAATTCATCACGCGCTGGCGCACCGAAATCGTCCGGGGAGCCCTGATCCTCGGCGTGGTCTTCGGCATCGGGATGTTCATCGTGTCGATGGTGGGGCGCGGCAAGGCGGCGCTGACCGACTTCGGGCATCAGTTCGACACCAATTTCCTGGGCGCAGATCGCACGCACGGGCAACCGTGGATGTACGCCAAGCCGCTGGCGCCGGATCACACCCTCTGGCTGCGCAACATCAACGGCTCGATCACGGTGACCCCGAGCGATGCGCAGACGCTCGAGATCCACGCCGAGCGCACCTTCAAGCACTCGCCCGGGGACTCGGTGCAGATCGTCACCGCGGAGTCGAACGGCGGCCTGACGGTCTGCGCCGTCTGGCCCGGACGCTCGTCGGCCTGCGGTCCCGAAGGGCACTTCACGTCCGAAGGCACCCACGGCAATGACGTCGCCGTCGTGTTCGAGGTCAAGCTGCCGCGCGGCGTGCGGCTCGACGCGTCCACCGTCAACGGCGACGTGAGCGTCGACGGCGCGAGCGCGTCCGTGGACGCCGTCACGGTCAACGGCGACGTGACCGTCGAAACCGCCAACGGCCCCGTCACGGTGACGACGGTGAACGGCGACGCGCATGCGACGATGCACGCGCTCTCCGGCCCCGGCGACGTGAAGGTCACGACGGTGCACGGCGATGCTCAGGTCGACCTGCCGAGCGGCGTCAACGCGGTCGTCGACGGCCATACCGTGGCGGGCGACATCTCGAGCGAGTTCCCGCTGACGGTATCCGGCAAGTTCGCGTCGCACTCCCTGACCGGCACGCTCGGCAAGGGCGGCCGCCAGATTCACATCACGACCGTGACCGGAGATGTCGACGTGCGCGAAGTGGGCGCGACGCCGGCGGCGGCCCCGGTTACCGCGCCGGTCCCTGCGCCGCGCCACCCGCCGGCGCCGGGCCGAGGAAGCCCGCGACCTCGGTCGGGAACGTCCTGATGTCGATCGGCTTGGTGATGTAGCCGTCGAATCCCGCCGCCAGCGCCCTGGCGCGGTCGGCGGGCATCGCGTGCGCGGTGAGGGCGACCACCTTCCAGAGCTGGTCGCCCTTGATCGTTTTCAGGTCCTGCAGCAACGCGTACCCATCCCGTCCCGGAAGCTGGATGTCGAGCAGCACGAGATCGGGCGGCGGGGCGTGGGTGCGAACCGTTTCCACGAGGGTGTCGCCCGACGCCAGCGGGACCACCGTGTGCCCGCGCAGCGTCAGGAGCGTCGACAGGAGCTTCAGGCTGTCGGGTTGATCTTCCACCACCACAATGATCCCCATCAGGACACTCCGACGCTGGAGGGGCGCGGCTCGCGCGGCAGCGTGAACCAGAAGGTGCTGCCCCGGCCGTGGTCGCTGTCGACGCCGATGCGGCCGCCGTGCAGCTCCACGAGCCGTTTGCACAGGGCGAGTCCCAGCCCTGTGCCTTCGTAGTGGCGGCTGGCCGACGGGTCGAGCTGCACGAATTCACGAAACAATTTCTGCTGATCGGCGGGCGAGATGCCGATGCCGGTATCGACGACTTCGACGCGCGCGCCGTCGGATTCGGGACGGCCGGAGAGTCGCACCTGGCCGCCCTCCGGCGTGAACTTGATGGCGTTGGAGAGCAGGTTCAGCAGCACCTGGCGCACGCGGACGTGGTCCGCGGTCACGGGGAGCGGATCGGCCGGGAGGTCGAGGTCGAAGCGATGGCGGCGCTTTTCCGTCTGCGCCCGCACGCTGTCGGCCGCCTCGTGCAGCAGCTGCCGCAGATCGATCGGCTCGAGGGTGAGCTGGAGGTGGCCCGCCTCGATCTTCGAGAGGTCGAGCAGCTCGCTGATGAGCTGCAGCAGGTGGCGGCCGTTGCGCGCCACGGTCTCGAGAAAATCGCGCTGCGTCTCCGACAGCGCTCCGATCTCCTCGGTGAGCAGCATGTCGCTGAAGCCGATGATGCTGTTGAGCGGCGTGCGCAGCTCGTGCGACATGTTGGCCAGGAAATCGCTCTTCAACCGGTTCGCCTTGGCGAGCTCCTCGTTGAGGCGCGTCAGCTCGTCCGACTGCTCCTCGAGATACATCGCCGTCTTGCGGACCTCGGTGGCGAGCCGGCGCGTGTGCTGAAACGCCGATTCGCGTTCGCACGCGATGGCGAGGTTGGGCGCCGCCAGCGCCAACGCGTCGAGCTGCGGCGGCGAGAGTGCGTCGGCGGGGAGCGCGACCAGCAGTCCCACGAGCCGCCCCGCCGAGCGCAGCGGGGCAACGACGGTCTCCGTCCCTGGGGTCGCGGGGAGTCGCAGCTTCGTCCGCGCCGCGGCGTGCGCGTCGCCGCTGAGGCGCAGCACGCCGGCGCTGCCATCGCCGACGATCTCCCGCACCGTGATGCGCGAGACCGGTGTGCCCGAGACGCCCCGCGCCGCAGTCGCCTCCCACTGGTTCGCCTCGTAATCCGGCTGGTAGAGCACCATCGCCGCGCCACCGGTCGCCTCGCCGAGCACGTCGAGAGCGGGAGTGAGGCCGGCGGCTTCGCGCGGGGCGGCGTTCAACGCGGCGAGCAGTCGCGAGTTGTATTCCTGAATCTGCTCACGCCACGCAATCGTCTGGCTCATGCGATTGACGCCCCGCGCGATCGTCCCGAACTCGGCGCCTTCTTCGGGGAGGTGGAGGTCGTACGATCCCGTCTCGACGCGCTCGAGGGCGGCGACGATGGTGCCGAACGGCTCCGCCAGGCGCCGCCGGCTGTAGACCAGGCCGATGCCGAGGGCAATGAGGACGGCCGCGGTGATGATCGTCGTGCCGAGCGCGGCCTGCTGTGCCGAGTCGCTCAGGTCGAGGACGATGTCTCGAATGCGGCTGCGTTGCTGTTCGAGGGCGGGGGACGCGTTGAGCACGTGCAGCTGGTCGAGCGTCTCCAGCACGGCGAGAGCATCCTGTTGCGTCTGGCGCGCATCGATCCAGGACGTCAGGGCGATGGTGAGCCCCGCCAGCGTCACCGCGAAGAACGTGGCCAAGAACAGCCGCGTGATGCTCGGTGCCCGGCGGACCGGTTTGGGTGTGGGAGTCGGGGTTTCGGGGGCGGTCATGCGCCCTTATTAGTAGGGCTGTAGGGCGGCTTCCGACAAGGGTCCGCCCACCGTATCCTTATATATCTCCACCTGTTGGGCATCTTGAGCGAACTCTTCGACGCGCTGAAGGCCGCGCTCGCCGACCGCTATACGCTCGAGCGGGAGCTCGGGCGCGGCGGCATGGCCACTGTGTATCTCGCCGGCGACGTCAAACACCGGCGCAAAGTCGCCATCAAGGTGCTCCATCCCGAGATCGGCGCCGCCATCGGGCCGGAGCGGTTCCTGCGCGAGATCGAGATCGCCGCCTCGCTGCAGCATCCGCACATCCTGCCGCTCTATGACTCGGGTGACGCCGCGGGCAATCTCTATTACGTCATGCCGTTCGTCGAGGGCGAGTCGCTGCGCGACCGCCTCAAGCGCGAGCACCAGCTGCCCCAGGAAGACGTCATCAAGATCACCTCCGAGGTCGCGAGTGCGCTCGGCTACGCGCACAGCCGCGACATCGTGCATCGCGATATCAAGCCCGAGAACATCATGCTGTCGGGCGGGTCGGCGATCGTGGCCGATTTCGGGATCGCGCGCGCCGCTTCCGCGATGGAACAACAGCAGCTCACGCAGACCGGGACGGTCGTCGGCACGCCGCTGTACATGAGCCCTGAGCAGTCGATGGGCAGCGACATCGATGGGCGGAGCGACGAGTACAGCCTCGCCTGCGTCGTGTACGAGATGCTGGTGGGGGAGCCGCCATTCACCGGACCGAATGTCCAGGCGATCATCGCACGCCATTCGATGCAGGCGGTGTCGCCGCCCTCCATCATCCGCCTCTCGATTCCGGAGACGATGGAGCGGGCGCTGCTCAAAGCGCTCGAGAAAACGCCGGCCGATCGCTATCCCAGCGTCGTCATGTTCGCGGATGCCTTTGCCGCGCCGTCGACTATTTCCGCGGCCATGCGACGGCAGAGCACGACCACCACGCCGGCCGTGTCGCGGCCCTCCGTGACGCTGCAGGTGCCGGTGCCCACCCGCCATACGTTGCGGTGGGCCGTTCCCCTGCTCGTGCTGCTGCTCGCGGGCTGGCTCACGCGCGGCAAGTGGCTGCATCGCGGCAGTGAGTCGGGCGGCATCGATCCCCGCAACATCGCCGTGCTCTACTTCGATGATCGCAGTCCCGGAAAGTCACTCGGATATCTCGCCGACGGTCTCACGGAGAGCCTGATTTACGAGCTGGGGCAGGTGGGTTCCCTGAAGGTGATTTCCCGCTACGGTGTCGCCCCCTACAAGAACGCGTCCGTCACTCCCGACAGCCTGGCACGCGCGCTGAAAGTCGGCACGGTGGTCCACGGGACGGTGTCGCAATCGGGCGATCGCTTCCGTGTCATCGTCGAGATGATCAACACCGCAGATGGCAGCGTGCAGACCAGTCCGGCGATCGAGCGCGAGCGCGGCGACCTCTTCGGCTTGCAGGACGCGCTCACCAACCAGGTGTCGCAGTTCCTGCGCACGCGCGTCGGCCAGGTGGTGCAGCAGATCCAGACGCGCGCCGGGACGACGAACGCGGCGGCGTGGGAGCTGGTGCAGCGGGCCCAGACGGGCAAGGAGTCGGTGGAATCGCTCGTGACGGCGGGGGACACGGTGCAGGCGACGCGCGCGCTGGCGCTGGCGGATTCGCAGCTGGCGCGCGCGTCCGCGATGGACGCGAAGTGGGCGCTCCCGGTGGTCAACCGCGGCTGGGTCGCCTTTGAGCAGCGCAAAATCGTCGGCTGGGACAAGACACCGGCGTCGAACTGGACGGGGAAGGGACTCGACTTCGCGGGGCAAGCGCTCAAGGTCCGGCCGGGGGACCCGGAAGCCCTGCGACTGCGCGGCACGATGCGCTATATCCGGTTTCTCCTGGCGCTCGATCCTTACCCGCTCACCCCGAACCAGCTGCTCGATTCCGCGGAAGCAGACCTGCGCGCCGGCGCCGATTCCACGAACCCCAATCGCGCTTCCGCCTGGTCGCTCCTCAGTCACCTCGAGGCCAGGAAGTCCGACCCCGCGGCGGGCAAGATCGCCGCGTACAACGCACTCGAGAGCGACCCCTACCTCACCGACGCCAACGAGGTGCTGTACCGGCTCTTCTCCATGTCGGTCGACCTCGAGGATCCGGCCGGAGCCGAGCGCTGGTGCACCGAAGGGGGGCGACGCTTCCCCAAGGATCCGTACTTCACCGAATGCCAGTTCGAGCAGATGGCGATTCCCGGGCAACCGCCCGACGTGGCCAAGGCGTGGCGCATTCTGGAAGAGGACGTGGCGCTCTGGCCGCCCAACCAGCGCGACTACCGGCGGCGCCGCGATCAACTGCTCGTCTCGTTCGTACTGCTCAACGCAGGGCTGAAGGACAGTGCCGACCGCGTGGCGCTGCGCTCTCGGGCCGATGCGACCGTCGATCCCAATCGGGAGCTGATCTACTTCGAGGCCTCGCTGCGCAACCGCATGGGTGATCGCGACGAGAGCCTGCGCCTCCTGGCCCAATATTTCGCCGCCAATCCCCAGGATCGGATGACGCTCGCGAACGACGAGTCCTGGTGGTGGCACGGCGTGCACGAGGACCCACGTTTCAAACAGCTCGTCGGTCAGAAATAACTGTTGCGAACCTACCGCGTTGTGGCAGGCGTGCAGCATGAGGACCGCTGACAAAGCCGGAGTCCTTTCGCGCACGTGCGGTGCGTAACTTGCACAACAGCCGACGCCTACCCGACTGCCCTAATGGAGGAAGTACATGCAGACTCGAATGAGCCTGATGGTTTTGTCTACCGTGGCCCTGGTGGCGGCATGCGGTGAGCAGGACCGGAATCAGACGCAGCAGGATGTCCCCGTGGCGCCATCGTTTTCGGCGCACGCCCCCCCGAACTCATTCAGCACCAAGTGCTCGTTCACGACGGCCTCGCAGCTCGCCGGCAGCTATTTCACCAACAACGACACGGTGAAAGTCGTCCGGACGCTCATCTCGAACATGAAGACTGCGGGCGCCGGCTCGACTGCGGCAGCCAATATCGGCTTCGACGTGCTTGCGCACGTGTCGCTGAACATCACCGTCGATCCCGATTTTACGACCGGGTCGGCGTTCGTCAACGAAATCATCAAGTGCATGTTCACCGATCCGAACGCCTGGCCCGCGAGCTACACCGCACCGGTGCCGGGACCGGAAGACTTCTCCATCGCGCTCGATGCGACGCGGAACGGGGCGTTCGGCGTGCGCGGCGGACCGTCGGATTCGACGAGCGCCGTCCTCGCCCGGCAGGACTCCTATTCGGGCGTCGGACCGGCGGGCGGGTTCACCTGGCCCGGGATCTTGGCTGGGAATGCGATTCCGCGCGTGCTGCTCTATGGGCGCCCGTCCACCGCGCAGCCCGGCGTCGACCCGAACACGTTCTATAACTGGCGCGCCGTTGCTCGCAACACGACATTCTCGCCCTCGGTGATCGTCGGCGTCTGTATCGATCCGAACACCAACGCTTTCGGCGATCAAAAGGCGGTGGTGCGCAAACAGGATCAGGTCGGGGCAGGTTTCCTCCCCTTCGCGGACGCCGCTTTCCTCATACCGGGAGGGGGAGGCAATTGCAGCGGGCCCCTGAGCCTGACACAAGGGTTCCTGGGGGACCTCGCCCAGGGGATCTTCAACCTCGGGACGTCGTTCCTGGGACCGAAGCCGCTCTCCGCGTCGCGCATGATGAATCCCGGCGGCCTCGCCGGCGCGACCGGGGGCATTCACACCGACTACGGCCCGGATGAGGTGGACAGCGTCTTCCTGAGCTTCGTGACGCAGCCGCACGACGCGAAAGTCTGCAGCGTGCCGGCCGGGTCCGGATGCTCTGGGAACCAGACGATCTCGCCGGTCAAAGTGCTCGCGCTTTGGAAGGGAGTCCCCGTGGGTGGCGTGCGGATCACGGTTGTGCCGGTCAACAACAACGGCACTCCCGCCGAGATGCGCGGCGACTCGACGCTGGTGACGGGTGAAGACGGTACCGTCACCTACACGAATCTCGGTCTCACCAAGCCCGGCGGGTATGCGCTGCTGACCAACGCCGAGTTGGTCGAGCAGCGCTCGTCGCAGATCGTCATCCCGCACGTGACGTCGACCAAGTTCAACGTTCGACCCTAGTCGTCCACTGCAAGCTGTGGAATACGAGGGCGGCTCCGATGGAGCCGCCCTTTTGCTACCTTCCTGCCCGATGAGAATCCACGGTACCGTTCGCGTCCCCGGCGACAAGAGCATCTCGCACCGGGCGCTGCTCGTCGCGGCGCTCGCGCGCGGCACGAGCGCCTGCACCGGCCTCCTGACCGGAGCGGACGTCCGCCACACCGCCGGCGTGCTGCGCAGCCTCGGGGTCAGCGTCGCCCCACTGCGTGCCGGCGCCGTCGTCACGGTGCGCGGCGCGCGCTTCAAATCTCCCCGCGCGACGCTCGACTGCGGCAACTCTGGGACGACGGCGCGGCTCGGCCTCGGCGCCATCGCCGGCCATCCGATCCGCGCCCGGCTCACCGGCGACGCGTCGCTGCGCCGCCGGCCGATGCGGCGCGTCGTGGATCCGCTGCGGTCGATGGGCGCCACGTTTCAGGACGGTGCCGAGCATCTGCCCGTGACAGTGCAGGGCGGCCGGTTGCAGGGGATCGCGTACGAGTCCCCGGTCGCGAGCGCGCAGGTCAAGAGCGCCATTCTGTTCGCGGCGCTGGCGGCGCGGGTCCCCGTCACCGTCGCCGAGCCGTATCCCTCGCGCGACCACACCGAGCGGCTGTTCGTGCACCTGGGATTGGATCTGCGAGTGTCGAACGGCGCCGTCACCTATCAGCCGTCAGCTGCCGCGGTGTCGCCCTTCGAGCTCACGATCCCTGGAGATTTCTCCTCCGCCGCGTTCCTCATCGGCGCCGGCATTCTCTCCGAGGGCGGTGAGCTGCTCATTGAAGGGGTGGGCGTCAACCCGACGCGCACGGGTTTTCTGGTGGCGCTGGAGCGGATGGGTGCGCACGTCGAGCGCCTCAATCTCGGCGCCGAAGGGGGAGAGCCGGTGGCCGATCTGCTGGTGCGGCCTGCCACGCTCACGGGCACTGTGGTGCCGGCCGCGGAGGTGCCGGCGCTGATCGATGAGATTCCCCTGCTCGCCGTGTTGGCGAGCCGCGCGCGCGGCGAAACGGTGTTTCGTGACGTGGGCGAGCTGCGGTTGAAGGAGAGCGACCGGCTCGAGCTCGTCGCCGCCAACCTGCGCAACGTCGGCGTCGCGGCCGAGGCCCGCGGCAACGATCTGTTCGTCCTCGGCACCGACCGCCCGCCGCGCGGTCCAGTCGAAACGGCGCGCGATCACCGGCTGCTGATGGCGTTCGCGGTTCTGGGGACGCTCCCTGGCGCCGCGGTGCGGCTCTCGGAGCGGCGCTCGGTGGCGATCAGCTACCCGGGGTTCTTTCGCACACTGCAGGCGATCGGGCATGGCGCGCGTCATCGCGATTGACGGTCCGGCTGCGTCCGGCAAATCGTCCACGGCGGCGCTCGTCGCCGAGCGGCTGGGGTGGGCGCATCTCGACTCCGGGGCGCTGTATCGCGCGCTCACGCTCGCCGCGCTGGATCGCTTCGGGGATGGATCTGCTCGGAGCGGAGCGGGGTGGCCGGTGCAGCGTATCCTGGCGTTGGCCGATGAGCTGCCGGTGCGGCTCGTCTTCTCGGGAGCGGCGTTCCGGCCGGAAGTGGCGGGAGTAGATGTAGAGGAGGCGATTCGCTCCGCGCGCGTCACGGCGAACGTCTCGGCTGTCGCGGCGCTTCCCGCCGTGCGTTCCTGGGTCAACGCCCGCCAGCGGGAAGCGGTCCAG
>CAZXKN010000220.1:0-20399 GCA_964641815.1 uncultured Gemmatimonadaceae bacterium
ACGCGAATCGTGTCTCGCCCGCCACGCTCCCGTCCGAGGCGCAGCGAGTCCTGGAGATCGGCGAACTGCTTTGCCTGTTGCCACTCGACGAGCAGGCTATCGGCGCGCGCACGTAGCTGCGGGATCTGGCCTGCGAGCGGCGCGCAGAGTGTGAGGACCACCGCGCAGCAGGCGGCGGGCATTCGGTCAGACATCGATCAGCATCCAGCGGCCGGTGAAGATGGCGAGGGGTCCCGGCCAGTTCATGACGACCGCCTGCACAGGACTCGTGAGATCGAGCTCGATTCCCGCGGCGCTGGCCACGACCTGCACCACGATCACGGCGCCGATGATGCCGAGGATGATCCCGGCGGTGCGTGTTGTCCCGGCAGAGATGGCGAAGAAGACGGCATAGGCCACCGCGAGGGCGAGGGCGAAACGGATCGCGAGCGCCACAGGGTACGTCTCGAGCCCAGCGGGCAGCGTCGCGGTGGCACTCGCCAGCACCGCTCCTGCGAGGACGCCGAGCATCGCAGGCACGAGCAACACGAGGCCGGCGGTGAAGCGCAGCAGGACATAGCGCCAGCGGGGCAGGGGCAGGGACAGTGCCAGGACGTGCCGCCCGCGGTGATCCGGAGCCCAGGTCGCGATCGCGACCAGCAGCCCGATCGCCGCCGCCAGCACCGGATAGAGCACGCCCCACGACTGGATAACGGTCAGCAGCTCGCCCGCTTTCATTGCGTGCGTGGCGTCACTCGTGGCTCCCTGCACCGAGAGGATCGGCAACGCAAAGCCGGCGACTGTACCGAGAATCACGACGATGCGGGACCACTTCCACTGCCCGTAGAGGACGACGCGAAACATCAGAGCACCTCCTGTCCGTGCGGCGCGCGGCGGAACGTGCGCAACAGCTCCACGAAACCGTCTTCCAGATCGAGATCGGCGATCGATTGCACGGACGCGCCGCGATCCTCGAACCACGCGATCATGCCCGACTCCCAGCCGCGCACCACCCAGGTCTCCGAAGCCGCACCGTTGCGATCGCGGGCGAGTACGGCGAAGGGGGCTGACCCCGCATCCGCCGGCGCTCCCGACACGAGCAGTCGCTTGATGCCGTTCTTGAACCGCTCCATCGGCATGTGGGAGACGAGACGCCCGTTATCCATGACACCGATCCAGTCGCACATCCGCTCCAGCTCGTGCACCAGGTGGCTCGAGATGAAGACGCTGGCCCCGTGCTGCGCCACGTAGTCGATCAGCGCCGCCAGCATGTCGCGTCGGACGACGGGGTCGAGCCCGTCGGTCGGCTCGTCCAGTACCAGCAGCTCGGGGCGCTGGGCCAGGGCGAGCAGCATCATCACCTTCCCTTTCTGTCCCTTGGAGAGCTTTCCAAAGGGTTGGTGGGGGTCGAGATCGAACGTCTGCAGCAGGCGTCTCGCCCAGTCACCATCCCACGTCGGGTAGAAGGCTTCCCGGAAGCGCATCGTTTCGCACACCGTCAGCGTCGCATCGAGGTGCGGCTGCTCCGGGACGAATCCCACGCGCGCGAGCACCGCGGGGGCAGCGAGCGGCATCGGCTCACCCAGCACCTGGATCGTTCCCGCCCGCGCGCGCAGCAGTCCCAGGATGAGGCGAATCGTGGTGGTCTTCCCCGACCCGTTGGGTCCGAGGAAGCCATAGATCGAACCGGTCGGGACGGTGAGATCGAGATCCTGAATCGCGAAGCTCTTTCCTGCCCGGTAGTCCAGCTCGTGAATCTCGACGGCGTTGCTCATGGCGATTTCGCTCCGATCTCTTCCGCAATGGCGGCATGCAGCTCGTCGATCGACACGCCGAGTCGCCCCGCTTCGGCGATCATCCGCCGCACCAGCGTCGCGGCCTGTTGGGCGCGCTCCCCGGCGCGACGCTCGGCGCGCACTTCCCGCACGAACGTCCCCGCGCCCTGGCGTAGCTCGACGAATCCCTCGGTCTCGAGCTCGCGATAGGCCTGGACGACGGTGGCGGGATTCACGCGCAGACGGGACGCAAGCTGACGCACGGAGGGGAGGGCATCGCCGGGACGAAGACTTCCGGCCGCAACGGCGACGCGCACGCGCGCGGCAATCTGGGCATAGAGCGGTGTGGGGCTGCGCGGGTCGATATGGTCGAACACGGTCGCTACTGTATTATTGTACCGATACAGTATAACACAGCCCGATTTCCCGCAAGTCCCTAGCTTTTCAGGCGTGCGCATCCTGGTGTCGGGCTCGAGCGGCCTGATCGGCAGCGCGTTGATCCAAGCCCTCGCCGGCGGGAGTCACACGGTCGTACGGCTGGTGCGCGACGCGGCGCCCCGAGGCGGCTCGAGCGTGTCGTGGAATCCCGAGCGACAGACCATCGATCGCGCGGGACTCGAGGGGTTCGACGCCGTGGTGCATCTCGCGGGCGAGCCGCTCCTCGGTCGCTGGACGGCGGCCAAGAAGCGGCGCATCCACGAAAGCCGCGCGCTCGGGACGAGGGTTCTCGCGGACGCGCTGGCTACGACGGCACGGCGACCCAACGTGCTGGTGTGTGCGTCGGCTGCCGGTTTCTACGGTGACCGCGGCGCTGAAGTGCTGACCGAGCAGAGCACCGCGGGACGCGGCTTCCTCGCTGACGTGTGCCGGGCATGGGAATCGGCGGCCGACCCGGCACGGCAGGCGGGGATTCGCGTCGTGAGTGTCCGCACCGGGCTCGTGCTGGCGCGCGCCGGCGGTCTGCTCAAGGCGCTCCTCGTGCCCTTTCAACTCGGCCTCGGCGGACCAATCGGGCACGGGCGGAGTTACTGGAGCTGGATCGCGCTGGATGACCTCATCGCCGTCTATCGATTTGCCATCGCGCGCGAAGGCCTGAGCGGGGCCGTGAACGCGGCAGCTCCCAATCCCGTGACGAACGCCGAGTTCGCGCGGACGCTCGGCACGGTGTTGCGGCGGCCTGCGGTGCTGCCCGTGCCGCCGATTGCGCTGCGACTTGCGTTTGGTCGTGAGGCGGCGGACGAGGCGATGCTTTCCGGAGCGCGATTGGCCCCGGCACGATTGCTGGAGGCGGGGTTTCGCTTTCAATATCCGGAATTGGAGCCGGCGTTGCGGCATGTGTTAGGGTTGTGATCCCCGGGGCATGGCCCCGGGGTCAGTCTACCCAGGTGTAATTCGCTCGTTAACCCGGGGCGCCGCCCCGGGGTTAGCCCACCCAGATGGAGGGTCGAGTGTCAGAGCGCGTCAACATATCCAGCGGCACGCCGTGGGAGCCCGTCGTCGGTTACTCGCGGGCGGTGCGCGTCGGCGACGTGGTGCACGTTTCCGGGACGACGGCGACGGATGAGTCCGGGAAGCTCGTGGGGATCGGCGACGTCTACGTCCAGACGACGCAGACGCTGCGCAACATCGAGCGTGCATTGATCCACGCCGCCGCCACGCTGCAGCACGTGGTGCGCACGCGCATATATGTGACCAACATCAAGGACTGGGAGCAGGTCGCCAAGGCGCACCACGAGATCTTCGGCGCGATCCGGCCCGCAGCGACGATGGTGCAGGTAAGCGCGTTCGTCGATCCGGCGATGCTGGTCGAAATCGAGGCGGAGGCGATCGTTTCGTAGCGATGCCGCCACTGACGCGCTGGTACATCAAGCTCGCGCTCGCATATTTTCTCGCGGCACTCGCCGCCGGTGTGTGGCAGGCGGCTGGCGGCCCGCTCTGGCTGACCCCGGTGTACATCCACCTGTTCGTCGTCGGGTGGATTACGGGGATGATCTTCGGCGTGGCGTACTGGATGTTCCCGAAATACTCGAAGGACAGTCCCCGGGGGTCCGACTGGGTCGCGGTGGCGACATTCGGGTTGCTGCACACCGGCCTGTGGTTGCGAGTGGTCGGCGAAGCGAGGAGCAGCGGCGAGCTGCTCGTGGTCGCCGCGCTGTTCCAGTGGCTGGCCGGGACCGGGTTCATCGTCACGACCTGGCCGCGTGTGAGGGAGCGGTGAGCGGCTCATGCCCCGTGTGAGCGTCTGGTTGATCCGTGCGGCGCTCCTCCATTTGGGGGCGGGTTTCACACTCGGGGCGCTGTTGCTGGTCAACAAGGGCGTTGAATTCGCACCCACGCTGTGGCACTGGCTGCCGGTGCACTTCGAGCTGCTGCTGGTCGGATGGTTCGTGCAGCTCGTGATGGGCGTCGCCTACTGGATCTTTCCGCGGTTCGGGATGACGCGTGCGGCGCGCGGGCGCGAAGGTCTGGCCTGGGCGGCGTTCATCCTCGTGAACGTCGGCGTGGGCCTGGTGTGCCTGGGGCTGTTCGGGGTGGGCTCCGGATTCGCCTTGCTGGGGCGTCTGTGCGAGACGGTCGCGGCGGGGTTGATGGCCGCGAACATCTGGGCGCGCACGCGAGCGTCGGGGATTGCGGCGATGTGACGCGGGAACTCCATCGGTTGCGCCGAGGTTTCTAGGTGCGGAGGAAGCCATCATGAACACTGAGACGGCGTCGCAGTCGGCGAGGTCGGGGGACAAAGCGACGGTCGCGTGTCAGTTCTGCTCGACGCTCAATCGTGTTTCCATGGATCGTCTGGCCCAGGGTCCGAAGTGCGGGTCGTGTGGTCGGCCAATCCTGCTCGACCGGCCGTTGCACGTGTCGGATGAGACGTTTCAGCAGGTGATTTGCGACACCGAGATCCCGGTACTCGTGGATTTCTACGCCGACTGGTGTGGTCCGTGCAAGATCATGGCCCCGCTGCTCGACGACCTGGCACACGAGCGGATGGGGCAGGTGCTGGTATTGAAGCTCGACACCGACCGCAATCCCGTCACCCAGCAGACCTTTGGCGTGCGCAGCATCCCGACCATGATTCTGTTTCGCGGCGGCAAGGAAGCGGCCCGTCAGACCGGTGCGTTTCCCCGCGCCCAGCTCGAAGCGTTCGTCACCGCACCGACCCAGTAACTTCTCCCGGGCGTGCTTCGTATCTTGGGGGCATGACCGGCCGCTATCCCGCGCAATACAACCCGGCAGAGGACGACGAACCCGCTCTCCCCGTGTCGTCGGCACGCTCGCGTGGCGTCGCGCTGGTGCTCGCCTCGTTCGGGGGCATGTTCGGTTTGCACCGCTTCTACACGGGCCGCACGGAGAGTGGCATCTGGCAGGCGGTTACCCTCGGGGGTCTGACCTTCTGGTGGCTGTACGACCTGGTGCTCCTGATTGCGGGTGAGTTCCGAGACCGCGACGGTCTGCCGCTGCGCGAGTGGGCCGCCGAGGCGACGGTGGGACGCGCCGGCGACTCCCGGCAGCTGACGCAGCTGACCGAGCAGCTGGAGCATATGCAGCAACAGCTGGGGGAGCTGGCGGAGCGGATGGACTTCACCGAGCGGCTGCTGACGCAGCAGCGCGACCGAGACCGGCTGGGGAAGGGGACGTAGAGGCACTCCGCAACCTCGCCTCCTGAAGGTGCCTTTACCCCAGCTTCCGTCCATCTTTACTCGTCGCTTATAGCTTCTTCACACCGCCACTCACGAGGACGCGATGAAGTTCGGGGTCCCGAAAGAGACCGTCGTCGGAGAGCGCCGCGTGGCGCTGGTGCCTGACGCCGTTGCGAAGCTCATGAAGGACAGCCACACCGTCGTGGTCGAATCCGGCGCGGGCGTCGCGGCGGGGTTTCCCGATGAGGCCTACCGCACCGCGGGGGCGGCACTGGGAGATCCGTGGGCGGCCGAGGTCGTCTGCAAGGTGCAGAAGCCAAGCTCAGGCGAAGTCGAGAAACTGCGAGAAGGCGCCGCCGTGATCGGGCTGCTACAGGCCGCGACCAGCCCCGATCTCCTGCGGCAGCTGGCGCAACGACGCATCACCGCCTTCAGTCTCGAGCTCTTGCCCCGGATCACCCGCGCCCAGTCGATGGATGTGCTCTCCTCCCAGGCCACGGCGGCGGGTTACAAGGCGGTGCTGATCGCCGCGGAAACCGTTCCCAAGTTCTTCCCGATGCTGGTCACTGCGGCGGGCACGCTGTCCCCGGCGCGCGTGCTGATTCTCGGCGCCGGCGTCGCCGGCTTGCAGGCGATCGCCACGGCGCGCCGTCTCGGCGCCATCGTGTCGGCCTTCGACGTGCGGGCGGCGGTCAAGGAGCAGGTCGAGAGCCTCGGCGCCAAGTTCCTGATGATGGAAGAGACGGTGGAAGGGGAAGGGACAGGGGGCTACGCAAAAGAGCTGTCGAAGGATCAACATCAACGGGAGCTGGACTTCCTCGCGAAGAGCGTCAAGGATGCCGACGTCGTGATCACGACGGCCGCGATTCCGGGGAAGCGGGCGCCGATTCTCGTCACGCGCGCGGCGGTCGAGGGCATGCGGGCGGGCTCGGTGATCGTCGATCTGGCAGCGGAAACGGGAGGCAACTGCGAGCTCACCCAGGCCGGGACTCCCGTGGTGCACCAGGGTGTGACGATCCTCGGCCCCGTCAACCTGCCGGCCACGCTGCCGCTGCATGCCAGCCAGATGTACGCCCGCAACGTCGCGACCTTCCTCGGCACGCTGCTCAAGGACGGCGCCCTGCGGCTCGACTTCGCGGACGAAATCATCAAAGCCACCTGCGTCACCCACGACGGAAAGGTGCTCCTGTCATGACCGGCTACTGGTCCATGCTGTTCGTGTTCGTGCTCGCGACGTTCATCGGGCTGGGCGTCATTCGCCGGGTGTCGCGGCTCCTCTACACACCGCTCATGTCGCTGACGAACGCGATCTCGGCCATCGCCGTCGTCGGCTCGCTGACCGTCGCAGGAGGGGACTACCCCCGCACGATCCGCATCCTCGGGGCGGTCGCTCTGTTTGCGTCGATGACGAACATCGTCAGCGGGTTTCTGATCACGGACCGCATGCTCAAGATGTTCAAGAAACAATGATCCAGGCCATCAGTCAGCTCGCGGCGATCGCCGCGACGGCGCTGTTCATTTTCGCGCTCAACTGGATGAACGACCCGAAGACCGCGCGCAAAGGCGTGTACGCGGGCGTCATCGGGATGACCGTCGCCGTCGCCGCGACGTGGGTCCAGCCGCAGATCATTCATCACGGGTGGATCCTGCTGGCGATCGCCGCCGGCTTCGTGGTCGGCGTGCCGCTCTCGCGCGTGCCGCTCACCGCGGTGCCGCAGCGGACGGCGCTGTCCCACGCGTTCGGCGGCCTCGCGGCCGGCCTCGTCGGCACGGCGGAATACTTCCTGTGGCTCCAGGAGGGTCCGGAGCAATTCACCACCTTCCGGATGAGCGCCCTCATCGTGGAAGTGATCCTCGGGTTTCTGACGTTTACCGGTAGTCTCATGGCCACCGGCAAGCTGCAGGAAGTGCGGTGGATCCCCCAGCGGCCGGTCACGTATCCGGGGCAGAACATCGTGAATCTCGGCGTGCTGGCGGGTGCCGTCGTGCTCGGCGTGCTCGTGACGCTCCACCCCACGGCGCCCTGGGCGAGCCAGGCGTTTCTCGGCGTGGCGGGGCTGGCGCTGCTGTTCGGCGTGCTGCTCGTCATCCCCATCGGCGGCGCCGATATGCCGACCGTCATCTCGATCCTGAATTCGTATGCCGGCCTCTCGGCGGTCGCGATGGGCTTCGTCCTCAACAGCGCCCTGCTCGTCACGGCAGGCGCGCTCGACGGGTCGAGCGGGCTCATCCTCTCCATCATCATGTGCCGGGCGATGAACCGCTCGTTCACGAACGTGCTGTTCGGCGCGTTCGGCACGGTGGCGAAGGTCCCGGCGGGCGGCGTGCAGAAGGTGTGGAAGCAGGAATCTCCGGAAGGGGCGGCCCAGCTGCTCGAGCAGGCGAACTTCGTGGTCATCATCCCCGGTTACGGCATGGCCGTCGCCCAGGCGCAGCACAAGGTGCAGGAGCTGTACGATCAACTCACCAAACGGGGTGTCAACGTCAAGTTTGCCATCCACCCGGTGGCCGGCCGGATGCCGGGGCACATGAACGTGCTTCTCGCCGAGGCGAACATCCCGTATTCCGCCCTGGTCGAGATGGAGGAGATCAATCCGGAGATGCCGCAATGCGACGTCGCCCTCGTGATCGGCGCGAACGACGTGGTGAACCCGGCGGCCCGCTACGCCAAGGGGTCACCGATCTACGGGATGCCAATCATCGACGCCGACAAAGCGAAGACGGTGCTGGCGATCAAGCGCAGCAAGAACCCGGGGTTCGCGGGGATCGATAACGAGCTGTACGTCGAAGACAACACCTGGATGCTGTTCGGCGACGCCAAGACCGTGATCGGCGACCTGGTCAAGCAGTTTGTGGGAGGCGGGCTCCACTAACCGGCGCACGCCGTGCCACACCCGGCGTATCCGACGCGGGCGAAGACGCCCTAGAGCGCAATCGGCTTTCGGCCGTCGGCTTTTCGGCCGGGCCGACAGCCGATAGCCGACAGCGCCTTATCTCGTCCAGCTGTTGTTTCCCCGATCGACGTCTGGGAGCACCGCCATCGGATCGATGACGACGCCGGTCACCACTTTTGCCGTCGCAAACCGCGCCGTGAAGCGGTCCCCCAGATTCCACATCTCGATCGGCAGGGTACGCGTTTCGCTCGACCCGTCGGCGGAGCGCAGCACCAGCGTCACGGGGAGCACCATCTGGCCCCGGTTGGAGAGGTAGATGTAGGTCGAATCGCTCCCCACGGCGCGGACGGAATCGATGGCCTGGTCGAGCCGCGCGGTGGTGTAGATCCACTCGCGCCAGAACCAGTCGAGATCCCGCCCGCTCACGTTCGCGATCGTGCGGAAGAAGTCCGCCGGTTGCGGATGCTTGAAGCGCCAGCGCCGCACGTACTCCCGCATGGCGCGCTCGAACGTCTCCCGCCCCAGCACCTGGTCGCGCAATACCGTGAGCATCAACGCCGGCTTCTGGTAGGCGCCCCAGGCGAGGTCGCGCTGCTCGACGGGCTTCGTGATGAGCGGCTGCTCCGCACCGGGCTTCGCCGAGACCTGGAAGTCGGCCAGCAGCTCGCGCCGCACGGTGTCGCCGTAGGCCGTCCCCGTGAAATAACCCTCCGCCGCTCCGTAATCGATGAAGGTGTTGAATCCCTCATCCATCCAGGGATAGCGCCGCTCGTCGGAGCCCACGGTCATCGGGAACCACTGATGCCCGAACTCGTGCATCAGCACCCAGAACTGATCCTCGCGCTTCTCGATCGACGGGACGAAGGTGAGCATCGGGTATTCCATCCCCTCGATCAGACCTTCCACCGTCGTGGCGTGCGGCCACGGATACTTCCCCCACGTCTCCGAGAAGTGTTGAATCGTGAACCGCGCCATGCGGTTCGCTTCCTCCCACGGCGCGGCCGCCGGCCGATAGAAGGTGTTGATCTGGATGCCGTTCCACGTGCTCGCGTCCCAGCGGAAATCCGGTGAGGCGGCCCAGGCGAAGTCGCGCACGTTGGAGGCGGCGAAGTGCCAGGTCTTGGTGCCCACGGCGGCGCGGGTGCCGTTCGCCGTCGCTTCGTCTTTGGTGACGATCTGCACGCGCTCGCTCGCGGTCTTCGCCTGCAGCAGGCGCTGGCGCATCGACGGAGACCAGACGAGCAGGGGATTCTGGACCGTCCCGGTCGCCGCGACGAGGTAGCCCGCGGGCAGGGTCAGCGTGACGTCGTAGTTGCCGTACTCGAGGTAGAACTCCCCGGCGCCGATGTAGGGCAGAGGATTCCACCCGTTCACGTCGTCGTAAACGACGAGGCGCGGATACCATTGGCCGATCTCGTACAATCGATTGCCGACCCGGCCCATGCGCCCGCCGCCGTAGGGCGGAACGGGAAAGTGCCAGGCGACCTGGAAGTCCACGATGCCCCCGGGGGCAAGCGGCGCCGGCAGCTCCACGCGCATCATCGTGCCGTAGGCGGTCCGCACCAGCTCCTTCGTGCCGACCGCGAAGTGATCAATTGTGATCCCGCCGATGAAGCCTTTGCCGGTGAAGTCGAACACCGCCCCGCCGGCGAAATGCAGCGGCGGCTGGTTGAGCTGATAGGTGACGCTGTTCCCGGCGAAGATGTTCTGCTCGATCTGAATCCAGACGAACGCCAGGGCGTCGGGAGAATGATTCACATAATGAATCGTCTCCGTCCCCGTGATGACACTCGGCCCCGTGTCGAGCGTCGCGCGGATCGTATAGCTCGCCTCCTGCTGCCAGTAGTCGGGCCCCGGCGCGCCGGAGCTCGAGCGGACGCGACTCGCGGCCGGCAGCGGGAGAGCGCGGAAGGGGGAGGTGTCGGCGACCTGAGACTGGAGCGCGAGCGAGGCAGCGGTCAGAAGAGCGAGCATTCGGATCTCCTTAGAAAAGCGCTGTCAGCCGTCAGCTGTCGGCTGTCAGCTAAGACAACAGAAAAGCTGAAAGCTGATAGCTGACAGCTGACAGCATTTCACAGATTCGCAGCAATCACTCCTGCCGCCCGATGCGCCATCGCCATAATCGTCAGCATCGGATTCACCCCCGACGACGTCGGGAACGTGCTCGCGTCGGCGACGTAGAGTCCCGGCACGCCCCACACCTGGTGCTCGGGCGTCACCACGGAAGTCCGCGCGTTCGCTCCCATGCGGCACGTCGCCATCTGATGAAAGGTGGCGAGCTGCGTCTGGTTCGGTCCAAACCCGGCACGGTCGACCGTCGCGAGCCAGGCGTCACGCGCCGCGGCGGAGCCGTCGGGCCGGTAGCCGATGGTGCGCGCGTGCGGCGTCCAGATCGCGCGCGCCCCAGCGGCCTCGAGGACCCGGGCGGCTGCGGCGAGACCCTGGCGCAGGTGTCGGGCGTCGTACGGCGACAGACGATACGAGATGATCGGCTGCCCATCGCCGTCGACGGTGACGCGGCCGCCCTCGCGATCGCGCACCAGCACCGCCACGAGCGACGTGTGGCCCAGCTCCGCCATCGCATCGGCGTGCTGCTGGCGGGACTCCCACGGCACCGCGAGGGCGAACAATGACGGATGGACGGGAATCGTTTCGAGCTTGAATCCGAACCCTGCGTCCAGGTCGGCGAACTGGTCGGAGTAATGCGCCTGCACCGTCCCGGTCCATGGTCGCACTGCGTCGGGCATCAGCCCGAACACCGCTCCGCCGGGATGCAGCGCCAGGTGCCGGCCCAGTGCCGGAAGCTCGACGCCGGACCGCAGCAGCAGCGCGGGGGATTGCACCGAACCGCCCGCCACGACGACGGCGCGGGCGCGCACGCTGAGCTTGAACGGCCGTGGGCCCTGCGGGTAGCGCACGACCGCTTCCACTCCCACCGCGCGTCCGGACTCGACGATCACGCGGCGCACCAGCGTGTCCACGATCACCCGGGCGCCCCGATCATAGGCGTCCTGGAGGTACGTGATCAGCGTCGATTGCTTGGCGCCGCGGCGACACCCGAACCCGCAGTACCCGCACTGCTCGTCCTGCGCACAGCCGCGGACGTCGCGCGGCAGCGGCGCGTGGTGCCAGCCGAGGGCATCGAGCCCGCGCAGCATCGCCGCGTCGCGCCCGCTGGGGCGCTGCGCCTCCGTGGTCACGCCCAGCCGCTCGGTGACGGCGTCGAGCGCCTGCGTGTACTCCGCGGTCGTGAAGTGGGGCAGGCCGTGCTCGCGTGCCCACTCTTCGCGCACCCCGTCCGGCGTGCGGAAGCTCGTTGTGTAGTTCACCACGGTGCCGCCGCCCAGGCAGCTGCCCTGGAGCACGACGATGGCGAGATCGTCGGAGGTGAGCAGGCCGCCGCCATCATACAGGCGCGACAGCGTCTCGCCCTCGTAGTGCGAGAAGTCAGCCTCGTTGTAGTAGCCGCCCTTCTCGAGCACCACGACGTTGAGCCCGCGCGCCGCCAGCTCGCCGGCGACCACGCCGCCGCCGGCGCCGGAGCCTACGACGACGACGTCGCATTGCAGCGTCCCGTCGTTGGCGATGGTGTGCGGCGTGATGCGCTTGGGCGTCGCCGGCGGCGGACCGAGCGGGCCCGGGTACCCGAGCCGCGCCCAGCTGGGGTTCGGGTCTCCCGAGGGCAACCGGGCCGTGTAATACAGCACCGTCGCCATGCGTTTGAGTCCCTGAAACGCCTTGCGCCGCAACGGCACACGGCTCGTTGCCCAGGCGCCGAGGTAGCGCTCGCGCTGCGCCTGCGACATCGACGTGAAGGGGAGAGCGGAGCCGGCGAGCACCAGATTCATGGTGCGGCTCTCGAGCAGCTGCAGGAATCGCGCGATCTCTTCCCGGTCGGAGCGGCGCGGCAGGGAGGCGATCGTTTCGGTCATGTGTTCGGCCAGACGAACGGCCTCGCCCCCGGAGACGAACGTCTCCGCCAGGGCGCGCAGCACAGCCGCGTTATCCACGCTAGCGCTGGATCTGGGCGATCGTCAGGCGATAGCCGTCCGGGTCGGTGAGCCCCATGGCCCGGTCCCCCCACGGCATGGTGCGCGGCTCGTGATCGAGCCGGCCGCCGCGGGCGGTGATCTCGGCGGCGAGGGCATCGAGGTCCTGGGCCGTCTCGAACCAGAGCCGGAAGCCCTCACCTTTCAACCGCTCGCGGCCGCGCGCCCAGTCGTCCTGGTTGAGCATGAGGCGCGTGTTGCCGGCCTTGAGCTCGACGCCGCGCAGCGCCCCATCCGATTCCCAGCGATCCTCTACGGTGAAGCCCAGGACGGTCTCGTACCAGGCCAGGCTCTGCTTCAGGTCGTTCACGGTCAACGAAGGCGTCAGTGCCCGCGCGCGGAACGTCTCAGGCGACTTGCGCGTGGGGCGGCGTTTGGTGGCCATCCTCGTCGTCTCCTTGCGGCACGGTGATGCGCAAACTGTAGCGCCGCGCCCGGCGCCCCGCCAGATTCCGGCCACCTACAAGACGGAGCATGACCATGACGACGAGTCGGGCATCGGCGGTCTGGGAAGGCAAGCTCAAGGACGGCCGTGGTGTGTTCAAGGCCGGGAGCCAGGCGTTTCAGGCCCCGTATTCCTTTCAGACGCGATTCGAGGGGGCGAAAGGGTCGACGCCCGAGGAGCTGATCGCCGCGGCCCATGCCGCGTGTCTGGCCATGGCGCTGTCGTCCGGGCTGGAGAAGGCGGGGACTCCCGGCACGCGCGTCAGCGTCGATGCCGCCTGCACGATCGAGACCGTCGACGGCGCTCCGACGATTACGACGATGGCGCTGACGGTGAAAGGGAAAGTCGCCGGGATCGACAACGCGGCGTTTCAAAAGGCCGCGCAAGGAGCCAAAGACGGGTGCCCGGTATCCCGGGCGTTGAAGGGCAACGTTGCGATCACGCTCCAGGCGTCGCTCGAGTAGTCGCGGCGGCATATGTCCACACGGCTCCACCGACCAGCGCGGCCACCGGCAGAATCAACACGGCCAGCTGCAACGACGATCCGCCGGAGATCCGCCCCACGAGCCACGGCGACTGCACGTCGCCGAGCAGGTGAATCGAGAACACGCTCAGGGCCATGGCACTGGCCCGGATTCCGGCCGGGACGACCCCGACGATGACGGTGTTGATCGGTCCCGTCGATGCGAACATCAGGAGCTCCGCGCCGACCATCGCGCTCCAGTACATGGAGGGGGACGGCGCGGCGAGCGCGACGTAGAACAGTGGAGCGGCGAGCACCGTGGCCACGCCGCTGAGCCAGAGGTAGGCCTGGCGCGTGCGCGCCCGCAACCGGTCACCGAGCCACCCGCCGCCGAACGTCCCGACCAGGCCGGTCAGGACGACGATCGCGCCAAAGCGCCCTGTCGCGATGCCACCCGGAAGGCCTCGCACCCGCTCGAGAAACGACGGCATCCACGCCGCGATCCCACCCAGGGCGAACGTGTACGCGGCGTAGCCCAGGACGGTGAGAACGTACGCCTGGTTGCTCAGCAGTGTGCGGGCGGCTGCCCGCATCGTCCACCGCGACTCGGGCGCCGAGGAGATGGCGGAAACGGCGTCGCTCGCGCCGCGCCGGGGCTCACGCAGTCGTGCCACCAGCGCGGCGAGCAGCAGGCCAGGGAGCCCGGCGATGAGAAACACGCGGCGCCACCCCCAGTGGGAATCGACGAACCCGCCGACCATGAACCCCAGCGCCGCGCCCACCGGAATCGCCATGTAAAACACCGCGAACGCCCGGCCGCGGGTGCGCGGCGGGAAGTAGTCGGCCAGGAGACTCGGCCCGATCGTGCCGTAGGCCGCCTCGCCGATGCCGACCATCCCGCGCGACACGAGGAGCGACAGGTAGCTCCAGGCGAATCCGCCGAGCGCCGTCGCGGCGCTCCAGAGCGCGATCCCCGCCGCGAGCGCGCGCGGGCGCCGCCGGGTGTCGCCCAGCCAGCCGAAGAGTGGGGCAGTGATCGTGTACACGAGCAAGAAGGCGCTCATCAAGAGCCCAAGCTGTGCGTCGCTCGGATGCATGTCGGAACGCTTGAGACTCTCGAACACCGGGGGCACGATGTAGCGGTCGACGTAGTTCAACAGGTTGACGCCGGTGAGGACGAGGAGCGTGGTCGTCGCGACGCGAGGGGGCGTGGATCCGGACACGGCGCGCAAAATGGCGCGGGACTTGTAGGCCCGCTAGCTTAGCGACTCGCCCATGCCACGCAAGCGTCTCTCCGAAGCATCGCTGCGTCTGAAGCAGGTGTTCCACCCGGAAAGCCTGATGATGACGTACGCCTACAAGCCCGAGTTGTCGGAAGGCGCGCTCAAGGTCCCGATTTTTCAGACGTCGACGTTCGTGTTCAAGACGGCGGAAGAAGGCAAGGCGTTCTTCGAGATTGCGTACGGTCTGCGCAAGAAGGGCGAGACCGAATCCGCCGGGCTCATCTACAGCCGGATCAACAACCCCGATCTCGAAATCCTGGAAGAACGACTGGCGCTGTGGGACGGCGCGGAAGCGTGCGCCGTGTTCAACACCGGAATGGCCGCGATCGCGACGACACTCATGGCGCTGGTCCATCCCGGCGACATCGTGCTCTACAGCACGCCGCTCTACGGGGGAACCGACCATCTCCTGAAATACGTGCTGCCCGTATTCGGCGTGCGGCCGGTGCCGTTTCGTGCCGATGCCTGCGCCGGCGCCGACGACCTCGCGGCCGCCCTCGCCACGGCGGGTGTGGCGGCATCGGACCACGTCTCGGTGCTGCTCGTCGAGACGCCGGCGAACCCCACGAATGCGCTCGTCGATCTCGCGGCCTGCGCCGAGTTTGCCCGGCGCCACAGCGCCGACGGGCGGCGGCCGCTGGTGCTCGTCGACAACACCTTTCTCGGGCCGCTGTGGCAGCAGCCGCTGCTGCACGGGGCGGACATCGTGCTCTATTCCGCGACCAAGTACATCGGCGGGCACTCCGATCTGCTGGCCGGCGCGGCGCTGGGCTCGCGCGTGATGCTCGAACCGGTGCGCGCGCTGCGCACGTTCTTCGGTACGCTCGCCGACCCGTGGACCGGTTGGCTGCTGATGCGCAGCCTCGAGACCCTGAAGCTGCGCATGACCTCGGCGATGAAGAACGCGCGCTACGTCGCCGACTTTCTGGCGGGGCACGAGAAGGTCGAGCGCGTCTACTACCTCGGACACCTGCGGGAGGGCGATCCCCAGCATGCGGTGTACCGCAAGCAGTGCTCCGGTCCGGGGGCGATGGTGTCGTTCGATGTGAAGGGCGGCGAGGCGGAGGCATTCCGGTTCCTCAACGCCTTGAAGCTCGTCAAGCTGGCCGTCAGCCTGGGCGGTACGGAGTCGCTGGCGGAGCATCCCTATTCCATGACGCACGCGGACGTGAGTCCCGAAGCCAAACGGGCCGCGGGGATCAGCGATCGCTTGGTCAGGCTGTCGGTCGGCATCGAGCACCCCGACGATACGATCGCGGATCTGACACAAGCCCTGATGCACGTGTGAAGCGACAGCGGGGCGGCAACTGCTCTTGTGACCTCAGGCGCGAGGCTGGCATCTTGAAGACGTGGATCGTCTATATGCTCCGCTGCGCTGACGGCTCGCTCTATACGGGGGTCACCAACGACCTCGATCGGCGGATCGCCACGCACCGCGCGGGCAAGGGCGCGGCGTATACGCGCAGCCGCCTGCCGGTGCGACTCGTCTACAGTGAACGGCGACGTACCCGCGGCTCGGCACAGTCTCGCGAAGCGGCAATCAAGCGGCTGCCGCGCATGGCCAAACTGGCCTTGACCAGGCGGGGGACGCGATGAGCCTGCGACGCCGCGACCTGGCCGCCGCAATCCTCGCCCTGGCGGTCGCCGCCGTCTTCGCTCGCCTCGGCGTGTGGCAGCTGAATCGCCTGGCGGACCGGAAGACACGCAACCTGGAGATCCAGGCCGCGCACGCCCTGGCTCCGGCCGAGCTGCCGCTGCATCGCGTCGAGCCGGAAGCGCTGCGCGATCGCCGCGCGCGCGCCCGCGGCGTGTACGACTACACTCACGAGCGCGTCTGGCGGGGCCGGACCTACGACGGGGCGCCCGGCGTGGCACTGCTCACGCCGCTGCGCCTCTCGGACGGCTCGGCAGTCTTTGTGGACCGCGGCTGGGTGCCGTCGCCCGATGGCCTGCACGTCGACGCCACGCGCTACCGCGAAGGCGATTCCGCCGACGTCACGGGACTCGCCCTCCCGGCGCCGCGCGATCGCGGCGACGTGGACCCGCAGGCACTGCAGGACTCCCTCCCGTACACGGTGTTGAGCATCGTCATCCAGCTGAACGACAGCACCGCCCCACACCCGACCGGTCTCAAGCGCTGGCGCCCGCCGGCGCTCGACAATGGTCCCCACCTGGCGTACGCGATTCAGTGGTTCTGTTTTGCCACGATTGTGGTGGTGGGAGTGGTGGTGCTGCTCTGGAAGAGATCGCGAGAAGCCTGAGCGACGTAGGGAGGAATCGTATGGCGTGAGACGTAAGGAAGAGTCGTAAGGTTGCCGCAGTTACGACTATTCCATACGTATTTTCACTTGACGCCTTTTCCATACGCCTTCAGTTTCTTGAGCCGTCGTCCCCTTCCCGGAGCTCCTGTCATGCGAAGTGTCTTGACCGCGACGGTCCTTGCCGCCGTTCTTCCGGTACTGCTCCATCCCGATCCCGCACGTCCCCGGATCGTGCGCGCCTGGGCGGCCGATACCGGGCGGGACAGCACGAAGGACACGATCCTCACAAACGACTCGCTGCCCCTCGCGACGACGCGCACCGTGTCGTTCGACGTGTCGGAAGGGACGTGGATGTCGCTCGATCTGTCACCCGATGGGCAAACGATCGTCTACGAGCTGCTGGGCGATCTCTACACGCTGCCGATCGCGGGCGGCACGGCGTCGCGGCTCACCGCGGGGCCCGCGTTCGATTCGCAGCCGCGCTACTCCCCCGACGGGAAGCACATCGTGTTTCTGTCCGACCGCGGCGGGGCGGAGAACGTCTGGATGTGCGACGCCGACGGCAAGAATGCCAAGCCCGTCACCAAGGGCACGACGAATCTCTACGCCAGCCCCGAGTGGACGCCCGACGGCAATTACATCGTTGCGTCGCGCACGACGGTGCTCGGCAGCATCTACGAGCTGTGGCTCTACCATAAGGACGGCGGCTCCGGCACCGCGATGATCAAGTCGGGCGTCAAGGGCGGGCTGTTCGGGGGGCAGGGGTGGAACACGCTGGGCGCGGCATTCGGTCAGGATCCCCGTTATGTGTGGGTCGCGCGGCACCGCAACGGCTTCGGCTACGATCTGAAATTCCCGCTGTGGCAGGTCGCCATCTATGACCGCCAGACGGGGAAGACGTTCGTGCAGACCGATCTCTACGGCAGCGCGATGCGGCCGATCCCGTCGCCCGACGGGAAATGGCTGGTGTACGCCACGCGCTACGACACCGAAACGGGACTGCGGCTGCGCAACCTCGCCACCGGCGACGAGAAATGGCTCGCCTATCCCGTCACGCGGGACGATCAGGAGTCGCGCTTCACCCGCGACCTGGAGCCGGGGAGCTCGTGGACGCCCGACTCCCGCGCCCTGATCACGTCCTACGGCGGCAAGTTGATGCGCATCGACGTACCGTCGGGGCAGGCGACCGAGATCCCGTTCACGGCACACGTCACGCAGCGGCTCGGGCCCTTGGTGCGCTTCGAGAATCACGTCGACACGGGTCAGGTGCAGATCCGCCAGATCCGCGATGCGCGGCTTTCACCCGACGGGAAGCGCATCGTGTTCAGCGCGCTCGACAAGCTGTACGTCATGGATTTCGGTGCGGCGCCGCGGCGGCTCACCGACGACACCGTGCACGAGCAGGCGCCGACCTGGTCGCCCGACGGCCAGTGGGTGGCGTACGTCACCTGGACATCAGGGCAGGGTGGTTCCTTGATGAAGGTGCGGGCGGACGGCAAGGTGCGCACGCGGCTCGTCGCCGATCCCGCGTTCTTCGATAGTCCGGTCTGGTCCCCGGACGGGAATCGCATTGTCGCCGTAAAAGGGCCGCGCCAACCGCGCATCAACGAGCGGTTCGGCCCGGGCTACGACCTCGTGTGGGTGCCCGCAGCCGGCGGCAGGCCGACGCGGATCACCCCGTACGACGGCTCAGGCCGGCCGCACTTCGCGCGCGGCTCGGACCGGATCTACTACTATGCCGACACCGCGGGACTCGTCTCGGTACGCTGGGACGGCACCGACCGGCGCAGCTACATCAAGGTGAACGGCTACACCTACCCCGGTCCCGGCGCCGAGCCCGACGCGGCGGACGAGATCATCATCAGCCCCGATACCGACCGGGTGCTCGCGCTCCAGGGCAACAACGTCTACGTCGTCACGCTGCCGGAGCTGGGCGCGGAGATTCCGTCGATCAACGTCTCCGATCCGAATGCCGCACCGTTTCCGGTGAAACGCCTCACGCGCATCGGCGGCGACTTCATCGGGTGGAGTGCCGACGGGAAGCAGGCGACGTGGTCGATCGGCGCGTCGTTCTTCCGCTGGGACCTCGCCGCCGCCGACTCCGCGGAGAAGCTCAAGGCGCGCAGCGACTCGATCCGCGCCGATTCGGTCAAGAAGGCGCAAGCCGACAGCACGCGTCCCAAGCCCGACTCCGCGGCGAAAGCGCGTCTCGACTCGCTGGCCAAGGTACCGGCATACGAAGGCGTGCGCGCGGACGTGGCCCTGCGGGCGGCGCGCGACGTCCCCCGAGGGACGGTCGTGTTGCGGGGCGCGAAAGTCATCACGATGAAAGGCGAGGAGGTCATCGACAAGGGCGACGTGGTGGTGACCGACAACCGCATCGTCTGGGTCGGCCCGCAAGGCGGCGGGAATCCTCCCGCCGGCGCCCGCATCATCGACGTCTCGGGAAAAACGATCATCCCCGGTCTCGTCGACGTGCACGCGCATCCGTGGGCGCAGTTCGGCGTACACCAGACGCAGGTGTGGAAGTACCTCGCCAACGTGGCGTGGGGGGTGACCACGGTGCGCGATCCGCAGACCGCGACCACCGACGTCCTGACCTACGCCGACCAGATCGAGACCGGCGAGCTGATCGGGCCGCGGCTGTATCACACGGGCCCCGGGGTGTTCTGGAACGAGAACTTCCAGAGTCTCGACGACGCCCGCAACACGTTGAAGCGCTACAGCGAGTTCTACCACACGCACTGGATCAAGCAGTACATGGTGGGGAACCGCAAGCAGCGGCAGTGGGTGATCATGGCGGCGAAGGAGCTGGGCCTGATGCCCACGACCGAGGGCGGGCTCGACTTCAAGATGAACCTGACCGAAATGCTGGACGGCTATCCCGGGCACGAGCACAGTTACCCGCTCATGCCGCTGTATCAGGACGTGGTGCAGCTGACGGCGCAGTCCGGTATCACGTATACGCCGACGCTGCTCGTCAACTACGGCGGTCCGTTCGGCGAGGACTACTTCTTCGAGCATTACAACGGGCACGACGATCCGAAGATGCGCCGCTTCGTGCCACACGAGGTGCTGGACGAGCGCTTCGAGCGGCGCGACTGGTTCCGCGATGATCAGTACGTCTACAACCGGATCGCCGCCTCGGCGGCCAAGGTGCTGCGGGCGGGCGGCAACGTGGGCATGGGATGCCACGGCGAGATGGACGGCATCGGCTGCCACTGGGAGCTGTGGGCGATGAGCTCGGGCGGCATGACGCCGCTCGAAGTGATCCGCGTCGGCACGATCGACGGCGCGCGTGCCCTGGGACTCGACCGGGACTTGGGCTCGCTCGAGCCCGGCAAGTACGCCGATCTCATCGTGCTCGACGCCGATCCGATGCAGGACATTCACAACACCAACACCATTCACTACGTGATGAAGAACGGCCGGCTGTACGATGGCCCGACGCTCAACGAGGTCTGGCCGCGGCAGAAAAATCTGCCCACGATGTGGTGGTGGGGAGAAGAGCCTCCAACTGCTGGGCGGTAGGGGACGGTAGGGGACGGTAGGGGACGGTAGGGGGTAGTAGGAGACGGTAGGAGAGGGTGCACAAACCCCTGCCGTCTCCTA
>CAZXKN010000221.1:0-7835 GCA_964641815.1 uncultured Gemmatimonadaceae bacterium
TGAGGTCGCGGCTCTGGATATAGAGGTCGGTCGTGCCGCGGAACACGATGGCACGAAACCCGTCCCACTTCGGCTCAAACAGGAAATCCCCGGCTGCGGGGATCGACTCCGCCGCCTTCGCCAGCATCGGCTCGATCGGCGGCTCGATGGGAAACGCGGGGACGCCTTTCTTCACGCGGCGTTGTCCGCGGGCACGTGCGCGACGTACGTCAGCTCGCGTCGCTCGGCGGCACAACGCAGCATGAGCGATCCGCGACTCATATCACCGCGTCCAATGAACTCCTCCGGAAAGCGCAGCCGCGGCCCGAAGATCTCCTTCAACGGCTCCATGTACTTGGGCGTCGCGAGGCTGCCCAGCAGCACGACGGTGTCCTCGGCGTCCGTGCGCGCCGCAAGCAGTGCGGCGTCGCGCCGCAGGGGAACGATGTAGCGAGGATCGTCGAGGTCGACACGAACCTTCGCGATGGCGCGCAGGCCCCGGAGATCGATCTTGACGTCCGGCGGGCGAAGCCCGAGACCAGGGACGATGACCTGAATGCCGGAGTACGCGGCAGTGAGGTCGGCGAAGGTCCTGGCATACGCCATCTTGCCGCGGAAGTAGAGCCCGCTCATGAACGTGAAGATCTCGCCGATCGTCGCCCCGTCCGCTCGCAGGCGCTGCGCCAGAGGAGAGCCGCCGTCCTTGCAGAGTAACCACCCCGCCCGCTTCCCGGTGCAATTGGCGGGCGACAGCAGGAAAATCCGGCGAGACATCAGGGCAGCTCGAGATGAGCGTGACGCAACGTCACGCCGTCGCGGCCTCCGCGTGGAGCGCGCAGCTGCACCGCGCATGCGCGCGATCGGCCGCCGGCGGGAGCAGGTGGTAATACATCGCGACCGCCATCGGGATGAACACGATGGTGTTGTAGAAGAGGTGCAGCTCGAGCCGCGGAATCCACAGCTGAATGATGCTCGTGGGGACCGGCTTGCCGAACAGGTTGTGTCCGGCGATGACCTGCACCTGCAACAGGAGATGCTCGACGAAATGCCAGCACTGGATCACGAGCGCCCCCAGCCACCACTTCCGTCCCCGCCCCACGAACCCCGGCAGGAACAGCCACAGGCCGGTCAGCATGATCAGCGCGTAGCCGAAATGCATCACCTCGGAATGGACGAGCCAGGGGAACCACTGCCCCAGGATGCCGCGCGCTTCCATCATGGGATAGCCGAGGACGTAGACCTGATAGGCCTGTACGATGTGCTCGGCGAGGTGGGCGAGGACGATGACGCTGAAGATGCGCAGCGCGGGCCGGTGCCAGGGGCCGTTCAGCCTGGCGCGCAGCGTCAGGTCGGTCGAAGATGCAGTCGCAGCCGTCATGCGTCTCTCGTGGGTTGCAGCAATTCTATCAGCCAAATCGCTTCGTCGCCCGTTCCTTCGCCTTACGGGCTTCCACCTCGCGGTTGCGGGGCGGGGCGCTGATCGTCAGCGAATCGATCAGCCGGCGCGCCACGGCGCTCACTTCTGCAACGGCGGCGTTGAACGCCGCTTCATTGGCGTGCGACGGTTTGGTCGATCCGCTCAGTTTGCGGACGAACTGCAGCGCCGAGGCCTGGATTTCGTCGTCCGTCGCCGGCGGCTCGAAGTTGGCGAGCGTCTTGATGTTTCTGCACATGTCCTGATCCCGTGTGAATCGGCCGTTTCGGTTGCCACGTTGCGAACTTCGGGATATGTTCGGTGCTGCCATGGCACCTGAAAACACTAGCGAATCGAACGATTGGCGGCCACTGGCCGCCGCCCTCGTCTCGATCTGCCTGTGGTCGTCGGCCTACGTCGGTATCCGCGCCGCGACGCGGACGATTGCGCCCGGGGCTCTGGCGCTGGGCCGGCTCACGATCGGCAGCGTCCTCCTGGGGATGCTGCTCGCGCGCCGCGGCGCGATCCGCCTCACCCGACGCGAGCTGGCCCTGCTCTGCCTCGCCGGCTTCCTGTGGTTCGGATTGTACAACGTGGCCCTCAATACCGCCGAACGCGTCGTCGATGCCGGCACGGCGGCGATGGTGGTGAACATCGCGCCGCTCATGATCATGGCACTGGCGGCGCTGTTCCTCAAGGAGCACCTCACCCGGGGACTCCTCATCGGCGGCGCCGTGGCGTTCCTCGGCGTGATCTGCATCGGGCTCGCCACGCGATCGGGCGACGCCCCGTGGTGGGGGGTGCTGTTGTGCGTCGTCGCCACCATCGCGTCCGCCGGAGGCGTGGTAGCCGAGAAGCCGGTCCTGACGCGAGTCTCGGCGCTGCAGGTTACGTGGACCTGCTGCGTCATCGGCGCCATCTGCTGCCTCCCCTATGCGCCACGGCTCGTGCACGACGTGCGCACCGCCGCGACGGCGGACCTCGCGTGGATGGCGTACCTGGGTGTATTTCCCACGTCCGTCGCGTTCACGTGTTGGGCGTACGCATTGGCGCGCGGCACCGCGAGCCGTCTCGCCGCACTCGCCTACCTCGTTCCGCCGATCACGATCGGGATGAGCTGGTCGATCCTGGGGGAAGTGCCGAAGCTCGTCGCCATCCTGGGCGGGGCGCTGTGCCTCGCCGGGGTCATCTTCGCCCGTCGGGGGCCGAAATGAATCCGGAGTTCTCGCACGCCGCTCCCGCTCCCGCTCCCGTCCGGGAGAGCGTGTGGTCCGTGGTCACGGACGCGCTGCGCGGCGTGCGGCATGACTACACGACGGGCTCGCTCAACCGGGCCATCGTGCTGCTCGCCATCCCGATGGTGCTCGAGATGGTGATGGAGTCGCTGTTCGCGGTGGCCGACGTGTTCTGGGTCTCCCATCTCGGGCCCGACGCCGTCGCGACAGTCGGGCTGACCGAATCGATGCTGACCCTCGTGTACACGGCGGCCATGGGGTTGTCGATCGGTGTCGCGGCCGTCGTGGCACGGCGCATCGGGGAGAAACGTCCCGAGGCCGCGTCCGCAGCGGCCGTGCAGGGCATCGCGCTGGGACTCGTCGTTGCCGCTCTCGTGGCGGTGCTCGGGATCTCCCTCGCCCCGCGACTGCTCGCCATCATGGGGGCGTCGCCTGCCGTGACGGCGATCGGCACCACCTACACGCGCACGATGCTGGGCGGCAGCGCCACGGTGCTGCTGCTCTTTCTCATCAACGCGATTTTCCGAGGCTCGGGCGATGCCGCCATCGCGATGCGCGTCCTCTGGTTCGCCAACTTCATCAACATCGTCCTCGGGCCGTGCCTGATCTTCGGCGTCGGCCCGTTCCCGCGACTGGGCGTCACGGGCGCCGCGATCGCGACGACGATCGGACGCGGCATGGGGGTCGTGTATCAGCTGTACCGCCTGCGCCGCGGCGACGCGCGCGTCACGGTCCGCCGCCCCGATCTCGTGCTGCGCCCCGCGATCATGAAGCATCTCGTCGAGCTGTCGGGCTCGGGGACGTTTCAGGTGTTCGTGGGGACGGCGAGCTACGTCGGGATCGTCCGGATCATCTCGTCGTTCGGGAGCGCCGCCCTCGCCGGCTACACGATCGCGATCCGGCTGGTGATCTTCTGCCTGCTGCCGTCCTGGGGACTGGCCAACGCTGCCGCGACACTCGTCGGACAATCGCTCGGCGCCAGGGATCCCGACCGCGCCGAGCGGGCCGTCTGGATCGCCGGCCGGTACAACATGGTCGTGCTGGGATTCGTGGGCGTGGTCTTCATCGCCTTGGCCGGGCCGATCGTCGGTCTGTTCACGCAGGACGCCGCGGCAGCCCCGATCGGCGCGCAGGCGCTGCGTACGATGAGCTTCGGCTTCGTGTTCTACGCGCTCGGCATGGTGCTGAGCATGGCGTTCAACGGCGCCGGTGACACCTGGACCCCCACCTGGATCAACGTCGCCTGCTTCTGGCTGTGGGAGATTCCGCTGGCGTATGTCCTGGCGCGGGTGGTGCTGCATGCTCCGCTGGGAGCGTTCCTCGCGATCATGATCGGCTACTCGACGTTCGCCGTCGTGGCGGTGGCGCTGTTCCGCCGCGGCCGGTGGAAAGCGCGCGCGGTGTAGCGTGGCCAGCTCGACGCGACCGGCGGCCCGGCCCCTCGACCGCTCCATCGTGGATGGACCGCTGACACGCGCCGTCTGGATGCTCGCCTGGCCGACGATGCTGCAGAACCTCATCAGTGGGCTGCAGCCGATGGTCGATCACGCGCTGGTCGGTCGCATCGTGGGGTACGCCGGCAATGCCGCGATCGGCGTGGCGGTCCAGATCTTCATCGTCGTCATCGTCTTCGTCATGTCGGTGTTCAGCGGCATGGGCGTTCTCGTCTCCCGCTTCGCCGGAGCCAACCAGCCCGAGCAAGTCAATCGAACCGTGTACCAGGCGTTTCTCGCAGCCGTGGCACTGTGGGGCTTCCTGCTCGCGCCGTTGGGATGGGTCCTCGCACCCACGCTGCTCGGGGTGGTGCACGCCGTCCCGGCGGTGCGCGACCAGGCCCTGCCCTTCCTCCGCATCATGTTCGTCGGCAGCCTCGGCACGCTGTGCTTCTTCATGGTCGGCGGCGCGCTCCGGGCGGCCGGCGATGCCCGCACCCCGCTGCGACTGGGGATCCTCCTCACGGTGCTGAACGTGGCGTGCAACGTCGCATTCATTACTGGACTGGGGCCCTTCCCGCGTCTCGGCACGGCGGGGGCGGCGGTCGGGACGACGGTCGCGGGGCTCGTCTCGAGCGGGATCGCGATCTACCTGCTCTTCTCCGGCTCGCTCCCCGTGCTGTGGCACCGCGGCATGGACTGGCGGCCCGACTGGCGCATCATCCGGGAGCTGTTCCGGTTCGGCCTGCCCACGGGACTGCAGGGCGTCGCCATGAACGTGGCCGGCGTGCTGCTGCTGCGATTCATCGGGTCGCTGCCGCTGAGCGGCCAGGCGCAGGCCGCCTACGCGGTGAGCTACACCGAGCTGTTCTCCTTCATCACGTGGACATCGGTCGGACTGATGGGGGCCGCCGCGACGGTCGCGGGGCAGAATCTCGGGGCGGGCCATCCGGAGCGGTCCGTTCAAGGTGTGCACAAGGCCGCCGCGATCGGCCTCGGCCTGGCCGCGACGATCGGGGTGTTGTTCCTCACGATCCCGCGCGCGTTGCTCGGCCTATTCGGGATGACCGATCCGGCGGTCGTCGCAGTGGGGGTGCAGCTGCTGGGATTCCTGAGCGTGTCAGGACTCTTCGTGACCGTGGCCCTCACCTACACCGGCGGACTTCAGGGCACGGGCGACACGCGCTCACCGCTCTATATCTCGATCGCGTCGCAGATCGTCGTGCCGCTCGGCCTGTGCACGTTCTGGCAGACGACCCGGGGCCTGCACCCCGTCGACATCTGGACCGCGATCCTGTGCGGCCACATCACCCGCTGCGCGCTGAGTGTGCTCCGCTTCCGACAAGGAAAGTGGCGGGCGATCAGGGTTGCGGGAGCGTAAAGAAGAACGTCGCGCCCGCGTTCGGCTTTCCCACCGCCCAGATGCGCCCGCCGTGGCGTTCGATGATGCGCTGCACCGTCGCCAGCCCCACCCCCGTGCCCGGATATTCTTCCTCGCTGTGCAGCCGCTGGAACACGGCGAACAGCTTCTCGGCGTACTGCATGTCGAATCCCGCGCCGTTGTCCTTCACGTAGAACACGGGGTGCGCCCCCTCCATCCCGCGCTGGCCCACCTCGATGCGGGTCCGCTCCTGGCGGGAAGAGAACTTCCAGGCGTTGCCGACCAGGTTGCCCAGCACGGCACGCAGCAGCGCCCGGTCGCCCAGCGCCAGGAGCCCGCGATGGATCACGAACTCGGCTGAGCGGCTCGTGTCCGACTCGCGCGCCTCACGGGCGGCCTCCTCGGCCAGCTCGGTGAGGTCGACCGGGACGCGCGTCAGCTCCGATTTCACGACACGGGAGAGCGTGAGCATGCCTTCGATCAGCTCGCCCATGCGGCGCACGTTGCCCCGCACGCGCTCCAGGTGGGACATGCCCTCGCCGCCCAGCGCGGCGCTGAAGTCCTCGGCGAGAATGTCGGCGAAACTGCCGATGGCGCGCAGCGGCGCGCGCAGATCGTGCGACACCGAATAGGAGAACGACTCGAGCTGGCGCATCGCCACCTCGAGCTCGGCGGTGCGCTCCCCCACCCGGCGCTCGAGGTCGTGGTTCAGCTCCGCCAGATCCTGCAGCGCCCGGTCGCGCCGCTGCTCGGCGTCCAGCACACGGATGATCTGCTGGCACATCCATTCACCCTGTTTCGCCTGGCGCTCGCTGTCCACCGTTTCGAGGATCAGCTCGGGTGGCATGTAGAAGAGATTGTCACTGTTGAGCGCGGCGCCGACGTAGGTACTGCGGTGGGCGACGAGCGCATCGCGAATCGCCCGCGCCGGGAGCACGTCGCGATGGTACTGACAAATGCCGCGCAGCGGGCGGTCGCGGAACACCTGCTCGAGCATCGCCTCATACTCGAGCAGGCGGTCGAAGTTGCGATCGTCACCGAGCTCCCAGCGCATGTCGCCGGTGGCACACAGCCCCTCGAAGCCGTCGTCCACGGCCGTGTCGATGAGGCTGACGAGCCCGTCGATCATCGCCTGCGGATCGAACCGTCCGCCGGCGAGATGGCTGCGGTCCGAGGAGAGCAGCAGCGCGCCTTTCTCGACTTCCCGCTTCGTGTCGAGCCCTTTGCCGACGAGCGCGGTGTCGACCATCTGCACCATCTCGGGATTGCCGAGGTAGAGGCAGCGCCAGTTCTTCTCCAGCCCGTCCACGAGCAGCGGCAGCACGACGGGGAGCTGTTCCGAGGGATGACCGTCGTAAATGAGGCACTTATGGCGGCTGATATCGGGTGAGGCCGGATGGGTGTGCATGGGGACACACGGTGCAAGTCGGGCCCGGAAAATGCAACGATGCCCCTCACCCGGTAGTGTCAGTGTTTTGCCTATCGGGGAATCTTCAGCCCCCCGCCATCGCCCCCACGACGAGGAACGGCTCAGCGCCCGATTGCACGGCCTCGGGGAGGGGGGTGTCCGGCGGGTCGTGCGAGAGGTCCCTGGCGCAAGCGAAGAAGCGCACGAACGGGCGCCGCCGGTACGTGTCATGGTCGCGCATCGTTCCGCGCAGCACCGGGTAGCGCGCTTCGAGCGCGTCGAGCACGGCACGCGTGGTGACCGGCGCCTCCCCGGGCAGCTGCAGGGTGACTTCGTCAGCCACGCCGGCGAGTGTCTTGAGATGCGTCGGCAGCGCGACGCGGATCGTCACAGCGTCTGCACCTCGACCGAGAGCACCGGCGGAAGATCGTGCACGATCGCCGACCAGCTGTCGCCGGCATCGGGCGAGACATACACCTGGCCGCCCGTCGTGCCGAAATAGATGCCGCACGTGTCGAGGGCGTCCACCGCCATCGCGTCGCGCAGCACGTTCACGTAGCAGTCTCGCTGCGGCAGCCCCTTGGTGAGCGCTTCCCACTCATTGCCTCCGGTGCGGCTGCGGTAGACACGCAGCTTGCCGTCGGGGGGATAGTGGTAGGAATCACTCGTGATCGGGACGACGTAGATCGTCTCGGGCTCATGGGCGTGCACGTCGATCGGGAAGCCGAAATCGGTGGGGAGATTGCCGCTCACCTCGCGCCAGGTGTCACCGGCGTCGTCGGAGCGCATGACGTCCCAGTGCTTCTGCATGAACAGCACGTCGGGACGGGAGCGGTGCAAGGCGATGCGATGCACGCAGTGCCCTACCTCGGCTTCCGGGTTGGGAATCCCCTGCGACTTGAGCCCGCGATTGATCGGACGCCAGGTCTGGCCGCCGTCGTCGGTGCGGAACGCGCCCGCCGCGGAGATCGCCACGAAGATGCGT
>CAZXKN010000222.1:0-25150 GCA_964641815.1 uncultured Gemmatimonadaceae bacterium
GCCCCGCGGCGAGGATCGCCTCGCCGCGCATCAAGGCACAGCGGGCCATGCCCTCACGCGCCGCGTCCTGCACCGCGAGCTGCCGCTGGCGCCGCACCACCCCGTCGAACACCGCCGCGGCGGTGACGCAATCCTTTGCCAAGGCGGCCGCTTCGCCGTACACGTACAGCAGCGAGTCGGCGGTAGCAGCGTCAGGAGCAGTGGCGATGGCCGTGGGCAGGTACGCCATCGCGTCCGTAGTGTTCCCTGCCGTGGCGGCGTCGAGCGCCACGATCCGCGCATACGGCCCGAGCGAGCGCGACGGGGCGATCTCGCGCAGGCCGTCCAACGCCGCCGCGAGGGCGGTGCGATCGTTCAGTCCTCCCGCCTGCTTGGCGGTCCGCTCCAGACCGTCGGCGGCTTCATCGGTGCGGCTGGGATCGTCGTGGGCCAAGGCGCGATACTCCTGGGCGGCGACGCCCAGGTCGCCGGTATGCAACGCCGCCGCCCCGGCTTTGGCGTGGAGTCCCTTGCCGCGGCCGGCGCGCAACCCGAGCTGGTATTCGGCGAGCGCGCTGCGATAGTCGGCGGCAGCGTACAGCCGGTCTCCGAGGACTTCGTGATTGGCCGCGCTCTGGGCACAGGCGACGCTCGCCAGCGCCAGCGCGGCGATGGCTCTGGTCACGGCGCGCTATGCCGTCCCGACGTCCGCGCGGCAGCTTCCGCGGCGGCCCGCAGATCGCCGCGATCGAGCATGGCGAGATACGCTTCGACGCGCGGGTCCTCGGGACGACGGCGGCGGCAGTCCTCCCACACGACCCGCGCCGAGAGCCCATCGCCGCTCAGGTAGCAGGCGAGGCCCAGCATCGCGGCGGCGTCGAGGAAGTTGGGACGCGAACGCACGATGATTTCGAACTGCTCGCGTGCCTCGAGCACCCGGCCCGCCTGGAGCAGCAGCCGCCCCAGCTTGTGGCGCAGATCGTGGAATTCGGGGCCGAGGGCCAGGGCCGCCTGGTATTGCCCGATCGCCTCGCGCATGCCGCCGGCTTCGATGTACGCCTCCGCTACGTGCGCGTGCAGGTTGGCGAGCTTCGAGGCGAGATGCGTGGGAAACCCGAGCCGGGACTTGCCGCCGATCTGCCCGGCCCGGCGCAGCGACTCGGTCGCCTCCTGCTCGCGGCCCAGATCGTTGAGCACCAGCGCACGGTGCACCAGCGCTTCGACATAGTGCGTGTTCAGCTCGAGGGCGCGGTCGAGATGCGCCAGCGCCTTCTCGGGCTGGCCCACGAGCGAGTATGAAAGGCCGAGCAGGTGCTCCGCGTCGGCGTAGGCATGCCCCACCGACGCGACCTCCTCGAGCAGATGGATCGCGCCGTAATAGTCCTGCAGCTGGAAGCGCTCGCGCGCCTGATCGACTCGACGCTCAGGACTTGCGTCCATGAACCTCCCGATACCAGGCCACGAAGCGCCGGATCCCCTCTTCGATCCCCACCTTGGGACGGTAGCCGAGCTCCCGCTCGGAGCGGGACAGATCCGCCGCGGTGAGTGACACATCCCCGGGCTGATCGGCGCCGCGCTCGATGATCGGCTGGCGTTCCGCCGCCGCCGCGATCACGGCGATCAAGCGGTCCAGCCGCACCCGCTCGCCTCCACCGAGGTTGAAGACGCGCCACGGCTCGCCGCCGGCGCCGTTCTGGCGCGCGGTCCAGTCCAGACTCGCCACGATCCCGTCCACGATATCGGAAACATACGTATAATCGCGCGCGCTCGAACCGTCCCCCCGCATCACGATCGGCTGCCCGGCCATGATGCGGGCGGTAAAGCGATGCACGGCGAGGTCGGGACGTTGACGGGGACCGTAGACCGTGAAAAAGCGCAGGCAGGCGATCCGCGTGCCGTACAGATGTGTGAACACCCGGCTCACGAGCTCCCCGGCGCGTTTGCTCGCAGCGTAGGGAGAGATGGGCCCGTCAGCGACGGCGTCTTCGGCGAACGGCGCGGGCGTCGAGTCGCCGTAGACCGAGGACGACGAGCCGAACACGATCCGGACGATGCCGCCGCGGCGCGCCTGCTCGAACAGGCGGGCGGTCCCCGTCACGTTGGCGTCCATGTAGCCGCCGGGGTCGTCGAGCGAGGGCTGCACACCGGGGCGCGCCGCGAGGTGCACGATGGCGTCGATACCCGAAGTCGGCAGCGGGTCGTGCACGATGTCGCCCTCGGTGAAGCGGAAGCGGGGCTGGCCGCGCAGCGCCGCCAGATTCCCTTCCTTCACCGCGCGGGGATAGAAGGGATCGAAATTGTCGAACCCATGGACCTCATGGCCGGCCGAGACCAGGCGCTCGCACAGGTGTGAGCCGATGAATCCCGCGGCCCCGGTGACGAGAATCCGGCTCATGCCTTCAACCCCTCGCGGAAATAGGCGATGGTCTTCTGCAGACCTTCGTCGAGCGGCACCCGTGGCTCCCAGCCCAGCTGCTGCCTCGCGCGGGTAATGTCCGGCTGACGGACGCGCGGATCATCGACCGGCAGCGGCCGCCGCACGATCTCGCTCGAGCTCCCGGTCAGGGCCAGCACACGCTCGGCCAGCTGCAGCACGGTGAATTCCCCGGGATTCCCGATATTCGTCGGGTCCGGGCTGCCGCGTTCGAACAGCCGTACGATGCCTTCAATGAGGTCGTCGACGTAACAGAAGGAGCGCGTCTGCGAGCCGTCCCCGTAGACGGTGAGCGGCTCGCCGCGCAGCGCCTGGATGATGAAGTTCGAGACGACGCGGCCGTCGTGCGGACGCATGCGCGGCCCGAAGGTATTGAAGATGCGCACGATGCGGGTATCGAGACCGTGATAGCGGTGATACGCCATCGTCATCGCCTCGGCGAAGCGCTTCGCTTCGTCGTACACGCCGCGCGGGCCCACGGGATTCACATTGCCCCAGTAGGTCTCGGGTTGCGGGTGCACCAGCGGATCGCCGTACGTCTCCGACGTCGAGGCGAGCAGGAAGCGGGCGCGTTTCGCCTTGGCGAGGCCCAGCGCCTTGTGCGTCCCGAGCGAGCCGACCTTCAGCGTCTGAATCGGCAGCTCGAGATAGTCGACGGGGCTCGCGGGGCTGGCGAAGTGCAGCACGCCGTCGAGCGGGCCCTCGAGCTCGATGAAGGTCGTGACGTCGTGCCGGACGAATTGAAACGCCGGGTGATGCTCGAGGTGCGCCAGGTTGGCGGGGGCGCCGGTGATGTAGTTGTCCATCCCGATCACCCGGTGGCCGTCCGCCAGCAGGCGGTCGCAGAGATGAGACCCGAGGAAGCCCGCCGCGCCGGTTACGAGGACGCGCATGCCACGGGACGGCCGATGCAATCGTAGGTGAAGCCGAGCTGGCTCAACCGGTCGGGATCATAGAGGTTGCGCCCGTCCACGATCAGCGCCTGTTTCAGCGCCTGTTTGATGCGTGCGAAGTCGGGGTTGCGGTACTCGAGCCATTCGGTGACGATCGCGAGGGCATCGGCGCCGGCGACGGCTTCGTAGGAGTGCTCGACGAACGTGATCCGATCTCCCAGCACATGGCGCGCGGTCTCGATCGCGGCGGGGTCGTGGGCGCGGACCGTCGCGCCGGCCTCGAGCAACGCCTCGACGAGCACGATCGCCGGGCTCTCGCGTACGTCGTCCGTCTCCGCTTTGAAAGCGAGTCCCCACACCGCGATCGTCTTGCCCTTCAGGTTGCCGTCGAAGTGGCGCGACAGCTTCTCGAACAGGACGCGCTTCTGGCGCTCGTTGCCGCTCTCCACCGCCTGCAGCACGCCGAGCTGGACGCGGCGGCCGTCCGCGGTGCGGACCAGCGCTTTCACGTCCTTGGGGAAGCACGAGCCGCCGTAGCCCGGTCCCGGGAAGAGGAAGGCCGATCCGATGCGGCGGTCGGAGCCGATGCCCTTGCGCACGTGCTGCACGTCGGCGCCCACCGCCTCGCACAGCTCGGCGATCTGATTCATGAACGTGATGCGCGTGGCGAGCATCGCGTTGGCGGCGTACTTCGTCATCTCCGCCGAGGGAATGTCCATGAAGATCAGCGGATTGCCGGTGCGCACGAACGGCCCGTACAGCTCTTCGAAGACGCGGCGCGATTCCGCATGGTCGACGCCCACGATCACGCGATCGGGTTTCATGAAGTCTTCGACCGCCGCGCCTTCCTTGAGGAACTCGGGGTTGGAGCAGACGTGGAACGCCGTCGTGGTGTGTTTCGCGATCTCCGCCCGCACCAGCTCGGCCGTGCCCACCGGAACGGTGCTCTTGGTGGCGACGATCTTGGAGCGATTCATGTGCTGGCCGATGGTGCGCGCCACCGCGAGGACGTGCTGCAGGTCGGCGGAGCCGTCCTCGTCGGGCGGCGTGCCGACGGCAATGAACACGACGTCGCATTCCTCGATCGCCGCGGGCACGTCGGTCGTGAACTGCAACCGGCCCTCCCGCTGGTTGCGCAGCACCAGCGGTTCGAGTCCGGGCTCGTAGATCGGCAGGTGGTTGTCCTTGAGCCCGCCGATCTTCTTCGCGTCGACGTCGGCACAGCGCACGTCGTTGCCGGTTTCGGCAAAGCACGCGCCCACGACGAGGCCGACGTATCCGGTACCGACGACGCAGAGCTTCACGCTTTCCTCCGGGCCCAGGCCGGCAGGGCGTGCCGCGTATCGACCACCAGCTTGGCCTCGCGGGCCACCAGCTGGTAGTCGAGGCCGGTATGATCCGTGACGATGACGACGCAATCGGTGCCATGCAGCATGTCGGCGGTCAGGGCAATCGACTCCAGCTCGACGCCGTCCTCGTGCAGCTTCGGGACGTGCGGATCGTGGTACTTCACGATCGCGCCGCGCTGCTCCAGCAGCCGGATCACGTCGAGCGCCGGGCTCTCGCGGATGTCGTCGATGTCCTTCTTGTAGGCGACGCCGAGCACCAGGACCGTGCTGCCGCGCACCGCCTTCCCCTGATCGTTCAGCTTGTCGGCCGCGCGGGCCACCCAGTACTCGGGCATCTCCGCGTTGATCTCACCCGCCAGCTCGATGAAGCGAGTGCGGTAATTGAGCGTCCGCATCTTCCAGGCGAGGTAGTGCGGGTCGAGCGGGATGCAGTGCCCGCCCACGCCCGGACCGGGCGTGAATTTCATGAACCCGAACGGCTTCGTGGCCGCGGCGTCGATCACCTCCCATACGTCGACGCCGAGCTTGTCACACACGATCGCCATTTCGTTGACGAGACCGATGTTGACGCTGCGGAAGGTGTTCTCGAGAATCTTCACCAGCTCCGCCGCCTCGGTCGAGCTCACCGACACGACGTGCTCGATCGCCGGCTCGTACAGCGCGACCGTCACCTGGAGGCAGTTCGGCGTGAGGCCGCCCACCACCTTCGGCGTGTTGCGCGTGTTGTACTTGGGATTGCCGGGATCGACACGCTCGGGCGAAAAGGCGAGAAAGAAATCCTCGCCCACCTTGAGTCCGGTGCTCTCGAGCGCCGGCAACATCAGCTCGCGCGTCGTGCCGGGGTACGTCGTCGATTCGAGGATGACGAGCTGGCCGCGCCGCAGCGTCTTCTTGATCGATTCCGTCGCCGACAGCACGTAACTGACGTCGGGGTCCTTGGTCTTGGAGAGCGGCGTCGGGACGGCGATTGAAATCGCATCCGGCTCCGACAGCCGCGTCAGGTCGTTGGTCGCGGCGAACTTCCCGGCCGACACCGCCTTGGCCACCGCGTCCGACGGGATGTCCTGGATGTGGGAGCGCCCGGCGTTCAGCCCGTCCACCACGCGCTTCGAGATGTCGAACCCCAGCACCCGGTAGCCCGCGCGCACCAGCTCCATCGCGAGTGGCAACCCGACGTAGCCGAGGCCGACGATGCCGAACACGGCGCTGCGGTCCTTGGCCTTGGCCAGCAGGACGTCCCGGGGATTCTGTGCAGCGGTCATAAAGAGATCGGAGCTCCTCCACCCGCGAGCGAACGCGTCGCCGCATCGAGCACACGTACCACGCGAACGCCATCGTCGGCGCCGGCGCGGGGAGCCTCCGCGCCCCGGGCAACGCGCACGAAGTGCGCGAGCTCGGCGGCGAGCGGCTCCACATTGGGAATCTTGGGAATGAAAATGTCACCCTCACGGATGGCGAGACTCTCGCCCCACGACGCGTATTCCGGGGGCCGCGTCACCCCCTTGTCGTAGATGCGCAGCTTCTCGCGCGGCTCCATGTCGTCAAACGTCACCATCTTCTTGTCGCCCACCACCGTGAGCTTGCGTTCCTTGTGGGGATCGAGCCACGACAGCTGGACGTGCGCCAGGGTCCCGCTCGCGAACTCCATGTGGAGGAACACCACATCCTCCACCCCCGGCTGCAGATACGACGACCCCTGGGCCGTCACCCGCACGGGCGCCTCCCCTAGCAAATGCAGGGCCACGGAGACGTCGTGCGGCCCGAAGCTCCACAGGGCGTTTTCGTCGGCCCGGACCTGACCGAGGTTCACCCGCAGCCCGTACATGTAGAGCACGCGCCCCAACTCCCCCGCGGCGATCAGCTGGCGCAACGTATCCACGGCGGGGTGGAACACCAGCAGGTGCCCGACGAGGATCGCCACCTTGGCCTTTGCGGCCGCCGCCGCGACTTCCTCGGCGTCAGCCACCCGCAGCGCGAACGGCTTCTCGACGAGACACGGCTTCCCCGCGGCGACCGCCTTGCGGGCATACTCGGCGTGCGTCCGGGCCGGCGACGCGATCACCACCGCGTCGACCCGGGACAGGAGAGCGTCGGCGTCGTCGGTGACAAACGCGGCCGGATACTGGCGGGCTACCGCCTGCCGCACTTTTTCCGCCGTATCGCACACGGCCACCAGCTCCGCGTCGGCGAGGCCGGCGGCGGTGCGAACGTGATTCTTTCCCCACGCCCCGGCGCCGATGACGCCGAGCTTCAACCGACTCAACGGTAGAACCCGCGGATCGTATCGACCACGTAGTCGAGCTGCGCCCGCTCCAGCTCCGGATAAATGGGCAGCGAAATGACCTCCAGCGCCGCCTGCTCGGAGCGCGGCAGGCTTCCCGCGCGGTACCCCAGATCGGCGAAACACGGCTGCCGGTGCAGCGGGATCGGATAGTAGATCGCGTTGCCGACGCCCTGCGCCTTCAAATGCGCCTGCAACGCGTCGCGCCGCTCGACCCGCACCGTGTATTGATGGAAAATGTGCTCGTTGCCGGGAGCGGTGACGGGCGTCCGGACGGCAGAGACTCCGCGCAGCGCCGTGTCATAGTACGCCGCGTGCTCGCGCCGCTTCGCCGACCACGCGGCGAGGTGCGGCAGCTTCGCGAGCAGCACCGCAGCCTGCACGGTGTCGAGCCGGGAGTTCGTCCCCACCTCTTCGTGGTGATACTGCTTCGCCCCGCCATGGAGCCGCAGCTTCTTGAGCCGCTCGGCGGCGGCGTCGTCCGAGGTGACGATCATGCCGCCGTCGCCCCAGGCGCCCAGGTTCTTGCTGGGGAAGAACGAGTAGCCGGTCGCCCAGCCCAGCTCGCCCGCCATGCGCCACACGCCGTCGATCGAGCGCCGCGCACCGATCGCCTGCGCCGCGTCCTCGATCAGCTTCACGCCGTGCCGGCCGGCGATCTGCAGCAACCGCTCCATCTCCGCCATCTGCCCGTAGAGATGCACCGGCATGATGGCGCGCGTGCGGGGAGTGATGGCGGCTTCCGCGGCGGCGGGGTCGATGTTGAACGTGTCGGGGTCGATGTCGACGAACACCGGCTTGCCGCCGGCGTTGTGGATCGTGCCTGCGGTGGCGAAGAAAGTGAACGGGGTCGTGATGACCTCGTCCCCGGGCTTCAGATTCAGCGCCTTGAGGGGGAGCAGCAGCGCATCGGTCCCGCTGGCACAGCCGATCCCGTGCCTGGCATGGGACAGCTCGGCGATCTTCACCTCGAGCTGCCCGATGCTGGGACCCATGATGAACAGCTGCGACTCGATAACCGCCTGCAGGGCGGGAATGACCTCGTCCTTGATGGCCCGGTATTGGCCGACGAGATCCAGCAACGGCACGTTCACGAAGTTGTTATCCGCAAAAGAGGCAACAATTTACATAGGCAGGACGGGTCAGGCAATTGGGCGTAGAATCCCTCCCGATTCCTCGTACTTCGTGCCGCAGACGGCGCACACGGCATGTCCCCCGGTGACGGTCAGCCGTTCCCCGCAGCGACACATCCACCCGATGCGCCGGGCGGGGACGCCGACCATGAGCCCGTAGGCTGGCACGTCCGTGGTCACGACGGCGCCGGCGCCGACGAAGCTGTACTCACCGAGGGTGACGCCGCAGACGATCGTGGCGTTGGCGCCGATGGTGCTGCCGCGCCGCACGAGGGTGCGCCGGTACTCGTGCTTGCGGGAGACATGGCTGCGCGGGTTGATCACGTTGGTGAAGACGCAGGACGGACCGCAGAACACGTCGTCCTCCAGCTCCACCCCTTCGTAGATCGACACGTTGTTCTGGATCTTGACGTTGTTGCCGATCCGCGTGCCGCCCATCACGACGACGTTCTGCCCGAGGTTGCAGCGCTCGCCGATCACGGCGCCGGGCAGGATGTGCGAGAAGTGCCAGATCTTGGTCGCCGCGCCGATGACCGCCCCCTCGTCCACAAAGCTCGAGGGGTGCACGAAATACCCGGGCATTCAGTTGCCGAGCACCTTGATCTCGAGCTGCAGCTCGACGCCGGTCTTCTTGGCGACGGTCTTCTGCACGTGGTCGATCAGTCGCACCACGTCGGCGGCCGTCCCGTTCCCCAGGTTCACGAAATAGTTGGCATGCATCGGAGAGACCTGCACGCCGCCCATGCGGAAGCCCTTGAGTCCCACTTCGTCGATCAGCATCCCGGCGGTCTTGTTGCCGCCGGGGTTCTTGAACGTGGAGCCGGCACAGGGCTGATCGAACGGCGTTCCCGCCTTGCGCCAGCGGAACAGCTTCGCCTGCAGCTCCTTGAGTTTGGCCGGCGACTCTTCACCGAGCTGCAGCTTGGCCTCGAGCACGATCACGTCGCCCAGATTCGAGCCGCGATACTTGTACGAGATCTGTTTGCGCGGAATGGTGCGCGTCTTGCCCTTGCCGTCCATCACGGTGACTTCGGTGACGATCTCGGCGAACTCCGCGCCATGACACCCGGCGTTCATGTAGATCCCGCCGCCCACCGTGCCGGGGATGCCGATGAAGCGTTCCACTCCGGAGAACCCGGCCTCGGCGGTGCGGCGCGCCAGGATCGGCGTCGGCATCCCGGCGCCGACGATCGCCGTGGCACCCTTCATCTCGAACTTGTCGAGCCCCTTCCCCATGCGAATCACCAGGCCGGGAAAGCCGCCATCCTTGAAGAGGACGTTCGAGCCGAGCCCCAGCACGAGCCACGGCAGCCCGCGCTCGCGCGCCATCTCGAGACCGCGCACGATGTCGTCGACATCGGCCGGCTGCAGGAGGTAGCGGGCCGGCCCGCCGATGCGCCAGGTGGTGTAGCGCGACAGCGGCTCGTTCTCGAGCATCCGCCCGTGGTATTTCACCTTGGGCGGCGCCGGCGGCGCCTTCGGCGGGACGGCGGCCTTCGGCTTCGCCCCTTTGACGGGCAGAGCCTTGGCCTTCCCTTTCGCTACCCGGCCGCCGGATGCGGAATGCGATCCGCGTCCTGCGACGGGTTTCTTGCCGGAGGCTGGTTTGGGACGAGTGTGCTTGCGTGCCATTCCTGTAAGCTCCTGACGCTTCCCCGCCGGCTGCGCAATGCGATGATGGCATCGCTGGCTGCGCTCGCCGCCGACATGGTCGTCGTGTACGGCACCCGGTGCACCAGAGCGGCGCGCCGGATGGCATAATCGTCTTGCTGCGTGAACTTCCCCAGCGGCGTGTTGATCAGCAGCTGGATCTCTCCCGAGACCAGCAGGTCGATCGCGTTGGGCCGCCCTTCATGCACCTTGGCCACCCGCTCCGCGGGGATGCCGCGCGCCCGTAAATAGCGCTCGGTGCCCTCGGTCGCCAGGATGCGAAACCCCAGCTCGTGAAAGCGCCGCACGATCGGCACGACCGTGGGTTTGTCCGAATCGTTGACGGTGACGAACACCGACCCCTCGAGCGGCAGACTGCCGTCGGCGGCGATCTGCGCCTTGGCAAACGCCATCCCGAAGCTGTCGGCAATCCCCATCGCCTCGCCGGTCGAGCGCATCTCCGGGCCCAAAACGCTATCCACGTTGGGCAGTTTGGTGAAGGGGAAGACCGCCTCTTTGACCGCCACCCCCGGGAGGGGCAGGACTTCGGGGAGCCCAAGCGCCGCCAGGGTGCGTCCGACCATGACGGCGGCGGCGAGCTTCGCGAGCGGCACCCCTGTGGCTTTGCTGACGAAGGGAATGGTCCGTGAAGCGCGCGGGTTCACCTCCAGCACATACACGACCCCGTCCTTGATCGCATACTGCACGTTGATCAATCCGACGACCCCCAGCGCGGCGGCGAAGGCCTTGGTGTAGCGCCGCATCTCCTCCACCTCCCGGTCGCCGATCAGGTAGGGGGGCAACACGCAGGCGGAATCACCGGAATGGACGCCGGCGTCTTCGATGTGCTGCATCACGCCGCCCACGATGCACGAGGTGCCGTCGGCGATCGCGTCGACATCGGCCTCGAACGCATCCTCCAGGAACCGATCGATGAGCACCGGATGTTCCGGCGCGACCCGGGCTGCCTTCTCGAAGAATTCCACCAGCGACCCGGCGTCGTAGACGATCTCCATCGCTCGGCCGCCCAGGACGTACGACGGACGGATCAGCACGGGATATCCGACGCGCTGCGCGACCTGCTGGGCCTCGGCCACGGAGCGTGCGGTGCCGCTCGGCGGCTGCGTGATGCCGAGACGCCGCGCCAGCTCGTCGAAGCGGCCGCGGTCCTCGGCGATGTCGATGGAATCGGGCGATGTGCCGAGGATCGGCACGCCCGCGGCGGCGAGGGCGGTCGTGAGGCGCAGCGGCGTCTGGCCTCCGAGCTGGACGACGACGCCCTTGGGACGCTCGAGCCGGACGATCTCGATCACGTCCTCGAAGGTGAGGGGCTCGAAGTACAGCTTGTCGGAAATGTCGAAATCGGTCGACACCGTCTCGGGGTTCGAGTTGATCATGATCGTCTGGAACCCGAGATCGCGGAACGCGAGGCCGGCCCGGACGCAGCAATAGTCGAACTCCACCCCCTGGCCGATGCGGTTCGGTCCACTCCCGAGGATGATGATACCGCGGTCACCGAACGGCTCCGACTCGTTCTCGTCGTCGTAGCTCGAGTAGAGGTACGGCGTGGACGAAGGGAACTCGCCGGCACAGGTGTCGACCATCTTGTAGGCCGGGTGCACGCCGAGCGCCCAGCGCCGCTCGCGGATCGCCGTTTCGGTCGTGGCGCGCAGTCCGGCGAGCTGGCGGTCGGAGAAGCCCATGCGCTTGATGCGCCGGAAGTCCGCCGCACCCGGATCGGGCAGCCCCACGAACCAGCGCTCGGCGTCGAGCAGCTCGGCGAGCTGCCACAGGAACCAGGGATCGATGCCGGAGGCCTGCGCGATGACGTCGATCGGGAGCCCCGCCGCGAGCGCGCGCTTGACCTGGTAGATCCGCTCCGGCGTTGGCTGCCGCAGCGCCACCCGCAGATCCTCGGCCGATTCGCTCGTCAGGCGGTCGTCGGCGAGGGTCTGGCCCGCGACCCACCCGGCCCGGCCCGTCTCGAGTGCGCGCAGCCCCTTCTGCAGCGCTTCCTTGAACGTGCGGCCGATCGCCATCGCTTCACCGACCGACTTCATCTGTGTGGTGAGCCGGAAGTCGGCGGTGGGGAACTTCTCGAAGGCGAAGCGCGGCACCTTGACCACCACGTAGTCGAGCACCGGCTCGAACGACGCCGGCGTGGTGCGCGTGATGTCGTTGGGCAGCTCGTCGAGCGTGTACCCGACGGCGAGCTTCGCGCCGATACGGGCGATCGGGAACCCCGTCGCCTTGGAGGCGAGCGCCGAGGAGCGCGACACCCGCGGATTCATTTCGATCACCAGCATTTCGCCGTCCGCCGGATTGACGGCGAACTGGATGTTGCAGCCGCCCGCCGCCACGCCGATCTCGCGGATGATCGCGATCGCGGCGTTGCGCATCCGCTGGTATTCGCGGTCGGTGAGCGTCATCGCCGGGGCCACGGTGATCGAATCGCCGGTGTGCACCCCCATGGGGTCGAGGTTCTCGATCGAGCAGACGATCACGACGTTGTCACGGCCGTCGCGCATCACCTCGAGCTCGAACTCCTTCCACCCCATCACCGAGCGCTCGATCAGCGTCGAGTGGACCGGTGACAGCTCGAGGGCGCGTCCCACCAGCTCCTCGAACTCCGCCCGGTTGAACGCCACGCCGCCGCCGGTGCCGCCCAGAGTAAACGAAGGCCGCACGATCGCAGGATACCCGGTCGCGGCCACAGCCTCGAGCGCGCCGTCGATCGAGGACACGGTTTGCCCCTGCGGCGCGGCGAGGCCGATGCGGCGCAGCGCCGCCGCGAACTCGGCGCGGTCCTCCGCCATCTGAATGGCGCGCGCCGAGGCCCCGATCAGCTCGACGCCGAACTGCGCCAGCGTGCCGTCCTTGGCGAGCGCCATCGCCACGTTGAGGGCGGTCTGGCCACCCATCGTGGGCAGCAGCGCGTCGGGCCGCTCGCGCTCGATCACGCGCCGCACCCACTCCGGCGTCACCGGCTCGATGTAGGTGCGATCGGCCAGCTCCGGGTCGGTCATGATCGTGGCGGGATTCGAGTTCACGAGCACGACGGCGTAGCCCTCTTCCTTCAGCGCCTTCACCGCCTGCGTTCCCGAATAATCGAACTCCGCCGCCTGCCCGATCACGATCGGGCCGGAGCCGAGCAGCAGAATGCGATGAAGATCAGTGCGCTTGGGCATCGAGCACGTCCTGCAGAACCTGGTCGAGCGTATGACGGGGGCGCCACCCCGTGGCGGACCCCAGCTTGCTGCCGTCCCCCACCAGATGCGGGACAGTATCGGGCCGGACGTCGGCGCTGTCCACTTCCAGGATCGGCTGCCAACCGGCCAGCACACAGAGCCGCAGCACCACGTCCTTGAGCACGACCCCGGCGCCGGAGGAGACATTGTAGGTCTCCCCGGCCGTCCCTCCCGCGAGCAGCCGGGCGTAGGCATCGACGACGTCGGCGACGTGCAGAAAGTCGCGCACGCCGTCGAGCAGCCCGGTGGGGATCACCGGAGCGCGGATCTTGCGCGCCGTCAGCACGCGGCCGGCGTAGCGCGGGATGAACCCCAGCTCGTTCTGCCTGGGTCCCGAGTGCGGCGATGGTCGTACCACCACGACGCGCAGGCCCGCGCGCCGCCCTTCCTGGGCCGCAACGACCTCGGCGCCGACCTTGCTCGCCGCGTAGGACGAGACCGGGGCCACCGGGTCGGTCTCGCGTCGCGGCGCCGGGCCACCGAGCCCGTACACCTCGAGACTCGAGACGATCAGCACCAGCGGATCGGCCCCGCCGGCCCGGCGCACGTCGCCCAGCGCGCGCAGCAGCCGGGCGGTGCCGCCCGCGTTGTCGTTCCAGGCGCGCCCCGGGTCGCGGTCGGCGAGGCTCACCCAGCTTACGGCCGCCAGGTGGGCGACGGCATCCCAGGGCGTTCCGGTCACCGTGTGCACCGACGCGGCGTCAGCCAGCTCCAACGGGCGCCAGGTGATCCCCTGTGACAGCTCCGCGCTGAAGCGCTCGGCGCGGTGGTCATCGCCGGGACGGTAGGTCCCCGTGACCGTGTGGCCGTCGTCCAGCAGCCGGGGCACGAGCCACGACCCGACGAACCCGTCGGCCCCGGTCACCAATACGTTCATGCGAGCCGCTTCATGTCGGCGTCGACCATCATGCGCACCAGCGCGGGGAACGAGACCGTGGGCCTCCATCCCAGCTCGCGGCGCGCCTTCGAGGGATCGGCGCGCAGCACATCGACCTCTGCGGGACGGACCAGCCCGGGATCGACGCGCACGTGCTTCGTCCAGTCGAGCCCGGCGTGCGAGAACGCGATCTCGCACAGCTCGCGCACGGTGTGGGTTTCGCCCGTACCGATGACGAAGTCGTCCGGCTTCGCCGGCTGCAGCATGCGCCACATCGCCTCGACGTAGTCACCGGCGTAGCCCCAGTCGCGGCTGGCGTCGAGGTTGCCGAGCCGCAGCTCGGTGGCCTTCCCGTGCGCGATCGAAGCCACGGCATATGAGATTTTGCGCGTCACGAACTCCAGCCCACGGCGCGGGCTCTCGTGATTGAACAGGATGCCGCTCACCGCGTAGAGCCCGTACGACTCGCGGTAGTTCACCGTGATCCAGTGGCCGTAGACCTTGGCGACCCCGTACGGTGAGCGCGGGTAGAACGGCGTCGACTCGCGCTGCGGCGTCTCGACGACCTTGCCGAACATCTCCGACGAGCTGGCCTGGTAGAAGCGGGCCTCCGGGTGCGCCAGCCGCACGGCCTCGAGCAGCCGCGTGACGCCGAGCGCGGTGAACTCGCCGGTGAGCACGGGCTGCGACCACGACGTCGGCACGAAGCTCTGGGCTGCGAGATTGTAGACTTCGTGTGGTCGCGCGTCGCGGATCACCGAAGTGAGCGAGTGCTGATCGAGCAGGTCCGCGGGAACGATCTGCAGGCGGCCCAGCAGGTGCCCGATGCGCTCATAGGAGTCGTGCGAGGTGCGGCGCACGACGCCGACCACCTCGTAGCCTTTGTCGAGCAGCAGCTCGGCCAGGTAGGAGCCATCCTGACCCGTAACCCCCGTGATCAGGGCCCGCCGGCGGGGTTGCTGGGCCGGAGCGGCCTGCTTAGGTTTCCCGCTCTTTTTAGACCCGCTCATACTTCGGATCGACTCATGGCACGGAAGTGTGAAGTGTGTGGCAAGGGCCCCCAGACGGGGCACAACGTGAGCCACGCAAACAACAAGACGAACCGGCGCTGGTACCCCAACCTGCAGCGCGTGCGCGCCCTGGTGGACGGCAAAGCGCAGCGCATGCGGGTGTGTACGCGCTGCCTGAAATCCAACCGCATCACCAAGGCTGCGTAAGAGAAGGGGGACCCATCGGGTCCCCCTCGGTGTTTCCAGCAGCGCCCTGCCAGTCGCTTACTCACTCAGCAATTCGATTCTCGCCACATCGGCGCCGTCCCCGGGCCGGTGACGCAGCTTGACGATCCGGGTGTAGCCGCCGGGTCGGGCGGCGAACCGCTTGCCCAGTTCGGCGAACAGGCGATGCGAGACTTCGCGATCCTTGATTTTCCGTTCCACCTGACGACGCGCGTGGAGATCGCCGCGCCGCGCGAGGGTGATGAGCCGCTCGGCGTAGGGCCGCAACGCCTTCGCCTTCGCCTCGGTCGTCTCGATACGGTCGTGGCGAAACAGGCTGGTCGCCATATTGGCGAGCAGCGCCCGCCGGTGACTGGCGGTCCGCGAGAGCTGCTTGTGCTTCGCGCGGTGGCGCACTTATTCCTCGCCGCCCTCGGTGGCGTGCGCCATCGGCGTCGCGCCCGGATCGGTCACCCGGATCACGCCGTCCACATCCTCGTAGCGCATGCCGAAGTTCAGTCCTTCACGCCGCAACAGATCGGCGATCTCCCCCAGCGCCTTCTCCCCCACGTTTTTCACCTTGAGGAGATCGGTTTCGCTGTACTGCACGAGGTCGCCCAGCGTACGAATGTTCGAGTTCTTGAGTGAGTTGACCGAGCGGACCGACAACCCGAGGTCGTCGATCGAGCGGGCCAGCGACGCCGCCAGTCCGTCCGCGCCGCCGACGACCGGCGCCGCTTCCGCGGCCACCATCGGTACCTTGCCGAAGTCGACGAAGAACCGGAAGTGCTCCTGGGCCAGCGCCGCGGCATACGCCAGCGCGTCCTCGGGAGAGATGGTGCCGTTGGTCTCGACCGAGATCGTCAGGCGATCGTAGTCAGTGCGCTGGCCGACGCGCGTTTCCGCCACGGTGAAGTTGGCACGGCGCACCGGATTGTAAATGGAGTCGATGCGCACCACGTCCACCGGCAGCGTGCGGTCGACCGGGTGCTGCTCGGCTTCGACGTAGCCGCGGCCTTTGTTCACGTACAGCTCGCCGCCGACGTCGCGGTCGTCCTGCAGCGTGAACAGCAGCTGGTCGGGATTCATGACGCTCACCGCGGCGTGCGCCTCGATGTCGCGCGCGTACACCGGACCGGCCTTGTCGCGTCGCACGTGCAGGACGGCCTCGTCGACGTCGGGATCGAGCACCAGCGTCAGCTGCTTCAGGCGCTGAATGATCTGGTGCACGTCTTCCACGACGCCGGGAATCGTCTGGTGCTCGTGGACGACGCCGTCGAGCCGGAAGGCCCACACGGCCGCGCCGCGCAGCGACGACAGCAGCATGCGACGCAGCGAATTGCCGAGGGTGTAGCCGTAGCCCCGCTCCAGCGGCTGCAGGCGGAACTCCGCGGCGTTGGGATTGTCTTCACGCTTGGTCATTTCGACCAGATGCGGCCGGACCAAGCCGGTCAAATCGAGAGTTGTCATCACTTGGAATAAAGCTCGACGATTAACTGTTCCTGCGCGGCGATCGGAATCGTGTCGCGCGTGGGCCGCTCGGTCATGCGTCCGACGGCCTTGTCGGGATCCACCTGCACCCAGGTCACCGGCTGCGTGCGCCCGAACTGCTCGCGCGCAACCTTGATGGGGATGAGCTCGCGGCTCTTCTCGGCGACGCGCACTTCGTCGCCCGGACGAACGCGGTAGGACGGAACGTCCACCGTGTGTCCGTTGACCTGAATATGCCGGTGGCGGACCAACTGCCGGGCCTGGCGACGTGACGTCGCGAACCCCATACGGTATGCCATGTTGTCGAGGCGGCTCTCGAGCGCGACCAGCAATGCTTCGCCGGTGACGCCGGGCTCCTTCGACACACGCTCGAAGATGTTGCGGAACTGCCGCTCGGACAGCCCGTAGATCCGCTTCACCTTCTGCTTTTCGCGTAGCTGCTTCGAGTACTCCGAAGCCTTGCGACGCCGGCCGGTGCTCTGGCCATGCTGCCCGGGCGCATAGGCGCGCCGTTCGATGGCGCACTTCTCCGTCAGGCAGCGCGTCCCCTTGAGGAACAGCTTCGTCCCCTCGCGGCGGCACAACTTGCAGGCGGGACCGGTATACCGAGCCATTGCGCTAGACCCGCCGTTTCTTCGGAGGCCGGCAGCCGTTGTGCGGGATCGGCGTCACGTCGCGAATCGAGCGGATCTGCAGCCCGGCGGTCGCGAGCGCCTGAATCGCCGATTCGCGGCCCGAACCGGGACCCTGGACGCGCACGTGCACGCGCTTCACGCCGAGGTTCACCGCCTCGCGCGCCGCCTGCTCCGCCGCCACAGTGGCCGCGAAGGGCGTCGACTTTTTCGATCCCTTGAAGCCCGCCTTGCCCGACGAGCCCCACGTGATCGCATTGCCCTGCATGTCGCTGATCGTGATGAGCGTGTTGTTGAACGTCGCCGTGATATGGGCGACGCCCTCCGCTTCCACCACTTTCTTGGCGCGCTTCGCGCCTGGTGCTTTTCCTTGTGCCATGACCGCCGTTTACTTTTTCAGGGCTGGTTTCTTTTTGCCTGCGATCGCGCGCCGCGGACCCTTCTTGGTCCGCGCATTCGTGTGCGTGCGCTGCCCGCGTACGGGCAGATTCTTTTTGTGCCGCGACCCGCGGTACGTGCCGATATCCATCAGACGCTTGATGTTCATGGCGACTTCGGTGCGCAGCGCGCCTTCGACCTTGTAGTCGCGCTCGATCACCTGCCGCAGCCGCGCCACTTCCGCATCACGCAGGTCGCGTACGCGCGTGTCGGGACTCACGCCCGTTTCGGCGAGAATCCGCTTCGCGTTGCTCTTGCCGATGCCGAAGATGTACGGCAGAGCGTATTCCACTTTCTTTTCCCGCGGAAGATCCACACCGGCGATACGTGCCATGACGCTAGCCTTGCCGCTGTTTGTGCTTGGGACTGCGCTTGCAGATCACGCGTAACACACCGCGCCGCCGCACCACTTTGCAATGCTCGCAGATCGGTTTGACGCTCGAACGCACCTTCACGCGGGCTCCAGCCAAAAAGAGTTCTTCATGAGCCTTGAACTATAGACCTGCCCGTAAGTCCACGCAAGGGGTGGGGTTACGCGCATCAGCGGGCGGTGCGCAGCTCCACGACCACCCATTGGTCGCCGCGGCGCCGTAAACCGAGAAATACCGTCTCGTGTCGCTCCTCGGTCGTCCCGGCGACGATGAAGCGGCGCTCCAGTTCGACGTAGCCCTGCCCCTCCGCCATCTCGCGCGCCGCTCGTACGTCCACCGAGCGCTCCTGGGAGGTCCGCAGGTAGCGACCGAGCAGCTCGCTCGCCTGGTCCCGTCCGATTGCCGAGGAGGGGTCGGCGCCGGGGATCTCGAGCGTGACCCCCGGGCTCCCCGCGAGCAGCGCCGCCGGATCGTGGGCCAGCCACGCCGAGCGCGCCCGCGCGGCGGCCTGGTCCAGCCCGCCCTGCCCCGCGAGCGACCCGCCGATCATCAACAGCCACACGACGTTCAGATGTTTCATATCGATTCCAGGATCTGCTGGTACACCACAGCGGGGTCCGCTGCGCGGGTAATCGGCCGCCCGACGACGAGATGCGTTGCGCCGAGTCGGACCGCCTCCGGAGGCGTGACGGTCCGGGCTTGATCGTCCTTCGAGCCTCCCGCGAGGCGTATGCCGGGTACGACGATCCACGGCCCCTGCCCGAGGGCGCCGCGCACGATCCCGATCTCCCGGCCGCCGGCGACGACGCCGCGCAGTCCCGCTTCCAGAGCGATCCGCGCCAGCCGCTCCCCCTCGAGACCCATATCCGGAACGCCGCGGCCGACGATCTGCTCCAGGTCCGCGGACGAATGGGAAGTGAGGACGGTAACCCCGACGAGGGGCAGCTCGCCCGCCGCGCGGACGGCCGCCACCAGCATGTCGTGCCCGCCGAGGCAGTGCACCGTCGCCAGACTGACCCCGAGATCGCGCGCCGCCCCCACCGCCCGCTCCACGGTGCTCGGAATGTCATGCCATTTGAGATCGAGGAACACGCGGACCTGACGCGCCCCGAACTCGCGCACCAGCGCCGGCCCTTCGCGCACGAACAGCGCCGAGCCGATTTTCGCCCACCGCAACGCCGGCAGCCGGTCGGCGAGGGTGAGCGCTTCCTTGCCGCTGCCGAGATCGAACGCGACGATGAGCTCAGCCATGGGCCAGCGCTCCGGCGATGCGTTCGGGGACACGTGGATCGGCGAGCGCCGCCGTCCCGACCGCCACCAGCGCGGCGCCGGCGTGAAGGTACTCACGTGCGTCGCCGGCGGTACGGATCCCCCCGACCCCGATGACCGGCAGATCGATCCGCTCGCGCACGCGTCGCGTCGCGAGCACCCCGATCGGCAGCAGGGCGGGGCCGCTCACTCCACCGAATCCATTCCCGAGTCGGCCGTCGAGGGTGCCGGGGAGGGTATTCACGAGGCTCACGCCGTTGGCCCCCTCCTGCTGGGCGACCAGCGCCATCGCGGCGATGTCGGGAAGGGCCGGGGACAGCTTGATCACGAGCGGCTTCGTGGTGCGGCGGCGGCAGCACCGCACCAGCTCCCCGAGCCCGCGGGCGTCGGCACCGAACTCGAGGCCGCCGGCGGAGGTGTTGGGACAGGAGGCATTGATCTCGAACGCGACGATCGTCCGGGAATCGCTCAGCCGCTCGAGCACGCGCTCATAATCCTCCACGGTCGCCCCGGCGACGTTGACCAGCACCCGGGCGCGCGACAGGCGCCGTTCGAGCCAGGGGAGGTCGTGCGTGGCCACCGCCTCGAGCCCCGGGTTGGCGAGGCCGACGGCGTTCAGCATGCCGCCGGGAAACTCCGCCACTCGCGGTCGCGGATGCCCGCGGCGCGGCTCCGGGGTCACGGCCTTGGTGATGAGGCCGCCCAGGGCATCGAGATCGATCACGCCGTCTACTTCCCTGCCGAATCCCGCAGTCCCGGCCGCGAGCAGCACCGGATTCTGGAACTGGGTCCCGAAGATCTCGGTGGCGATCAGGGTCGGTCGTCCGGCTGCGCGGGTGTCTTCTCACCCGGCCGGCGGACCGGTGTGGGACGCTTGTTCGGCGCGGCACGCTGCGGCGCGCGGGCGAGCACCACGGCGTCGAGATCGGGGCCGCGCGGCCCGGTGCGGGGCGGCTCGACGGCGAGCGCTCGCGATCCGGCGCCCGGGGCGCGCGACCGGCTGACGCCGAGGGCGATGGCCAGCGAGTCTTCCATCGCCTGATAGGCGGGACTGGCGCGCCCATGAAATGCCTGCGTGTAGGGCGACTCGGCGTACTGCGCCCGCAGCACTACGGCAACGGAATCGAGCACCGCGGGAACCAGCTGGCTGGCGGCGATCAGCGCCTTCGGAGCGAAGAGCGATGTGGGGTGCGTCGCCGCGAAGCGGAGAAACAACTCGGCCGCGAGCGCGGGAGCGGCAAGGGAATCCCGGGCCATTTCCGCGTCGCGGAACGCCTTCACTTCGGTCGTGTCTTCCCGGCGCACCAGCTGGATCTCCGCCTGCAGCGCACGGGCCTCCCCCACCGCCAGCCCTCCCGCCGCCAGATCGACCAGCCGCGCCGAAACGGAATCGAGGTCCGCAGACGTCCGCGCCTGCGCGAGGTGCACACGCTCGGCCTGCACGCGGGCGCGTGCCGACTCGACGGAATCCGGGACGAGCGCGGCCGCGGCGGCATAACGGGCGAGGGCGCGGTCGAACACGCGCGCGCTGCGCAGCCGGTCGCCGTCGGCGAGCAGCAGGCGGGCGCGAGACGCGGCGCGCAGTTTGCCCCGGGCCAGCAGGCGGTCGACCGCATCGGCCGCCGTCACGGCTCCGCTCGATTGCGCGAGGGAGTCGAGCGCATCGCTCCACCGTGTTTCGTCGTCATCGCGGCGCGCGACGCTGTCGACCAGTGCCACCGCCGCCGCCGGCCGGCCCGCCGCGCCCAGCGCCACCACCCGCGCTGTGGCCGCCTCGGGCCGGGTCGACGCCGCAAAGCGCCGATCCGCCAGGATCTGATCGCCGCTGCGCTGGGCCGCGAGACCGGCGATGTAGAACGCAGTGGAGCGCCGGCTCGCGTCGTGCGACTCGAGCACCGGCGCGAGATAGCGCTCGGCCGCGCTCAGACTCCGCTGCTGCACAGCGCACAGCGCCGCCGCGAGGGACGCCCGCTCGCGCAACGCGTCGTCGCTGACGGTCGCGATGGCGCGGTTCAAGGGCGCCAGCGCGGCGTCGCAGGTGCCGCTCCGCGCCAGGCCTTCCCCCTGGAGCACAAGGGCGTCGTCCGTCCAGCGGCTGTGCGGATGATGTACGAGCACCGTCTCGGCTTTGGCCGCCGCTCGGCCCCAGTTGAGCCGCGCTTCCGCCACCATCCCCCGGGCTTCGTACTTGCGCGCGTCGCTCGCCAGCCGGTTGGCGCTCCACAGGCCGTTGTAGTAGGCACAGCCAGTGAGCGTCACGACCGCCGCGAGCAGCCAGCGTCTCACGGCGACCCGCCGATCGCCACCTTGCGCTCGAACTCGACGAGGTAGTTGACGATGCCGTCGGCGATGGCGCCGGCGATCTTGCGCTGCCCCGCAGTGGACGCGAGGAACGTCCCGTCCGCTTTGTTGGTGGAGAACCCGGTCTCGACGAGGATCGCCGGCCGGCGCGCGCTGTTGAGGACGTAGAAGCCGGCCTGCTGTACCCCGCGATCCTCTCCGGGATGGATGCGCGCAACCCGCTGCTGGACCAGCTCCGCGAGCCGCGCCGATTCCCGCAGATACTCGTTTTGTTGCAGGTCTTTCAGGATCGTCGCCAGGCCACCCTCGACCGCCTGGGCATCCGGCGACTCGAAGCGGATCGCGTCGTTTTCCATTTGCGCCACGCGGCGCTGGTCTTCTGTCTTCGCGTCGGAGAGGAAATACGTTTCGACGCCGTTCGCGATGGTGCTGCGTTTGCCGTCGGGCATGGAGTTCACGTGAATGCTGACGAACATATCGCATTTGTCGTGACAGTATCCCGCGCGGTCGTGCAGGTCGATCAGCGTGTCCCCGCTGCGCGTGAGCGTCGCCCCGATTCCACGGCTCGCCAGCTCGTCGCGCAACAGCTTCCCGATCGCGAGGTTCACGTCCTTCTCGGTCATCCCCTGCGGGAAGTAGCGGCCCGGATTCCCGGGGTCCTTGCCACCGTGTCCCGGATCGATCACGACCACGTGAGGGTGGCGGAGGCCGGTGTTGGGGTTGGGCTTGTCGCGGACGGGCGCCGCGGCCGGGGTGACCGGAGGCCGTGACGCCACCGGCGGCGCGGCGACCGGTGCCGCCGCGCCCGATCCACCAGTCGGCGAGTCGGCGGGCTGGCGCGTCGTGGGGCCCGGCGTGGGACGCAGCGGAGGATCGGCACTGGCAACCGCGGGTAGGGCCGCTGCCGTCTCGGAGAGCTGCCCGTTCCCGGCGTCCCAGCGGAAGCGGCCCGCGAACACCGACGGAACACAGTCCGAGAACCAGGCGAGCGGCAGAAACAGCGTGTCGCGCGCCACGTAGGACTCGTCCACCAGCTGGCAGAGCCGCGTCCCGATGCGTGCGTAGGGCGAGCCATAGGCGAAGACGAATCCCGCCCCGTGCAGCACTACCGTCGCCCGTCCTCCTTCGATCGCCACGGCGAGGTCGAGCGGACCGGCCACGAGCGGCGCTGCTACCGCGGCGCCGCGCTCGTAGCTGATCGGCACGCTGGCATCACCGCGCGGCGTCGTAATGCGCACCGAGTCGCGCGGCGGCGCCAACGCCTGCAGCGCGAGCGCCAGTTGCAGAATCATGCGCGGCGCGCCCGGAATTCCCGGGCGACCTCGCGCTCGGTTTCGCGCCGCTTCAGGTCTTCGCGCTTGTCGTGCTGCTTCTTGGCGCGCGCCAGCGCGATCGCCACCTTGGCGACGCGATCCTTGAAGTACAGCTCGAGCGGAATGAGGGTGAGGCCCTTCTGCGTGGTTCCGCCGATCAGCTTGCGAATCTCGGCCTTGTGCAGCAGCAGTTTGCGGGAGCGGGTGGGTGGCGGATTGTTGTAGCTGCCTTGTGCATAGGGCGAGATCGACAGCCCTTCGAGCCAGACCTCTCCGCGTTGCACGTGCGCGTAGGCTTCTCCCAGGCTGGCCTTCCCTTCCCGCAGCGACTTGACCTCGGTGCCGGTGAGCACCAGCCCCGCCTCCCACGTTTCCAGGAGGTGGTAGTCGTGTCGGGCGCGCGGGTTACGCGCGATGGAGGTCTTGTTCAAGTCACCCGGTCAAGATAGGAACGCGGTGGTAGAGGGTCAAGCCAAGCATTGACTTGGAGTTATACCGATACCTATACTTCGCGTTCCAAATCGCCGAAGTGGTGGAACTGGTAGACGCGCTGGCTTCAGGAGCCAGTGGGCGCAAGCCCGTGGGGGTTCGAGTCCCCCCTTCGGCATGCAGCTTCAATACCGTGTCAGCCGGGGATCGACCTCCGCCGCCCACGCATCGATCCCTCCCCGCACACTCCGCACCTTCGCAAACCCCGCCGCCCGCAGCAGCTCCACCGCCTGGCGCGAGCGCACACCGTGATGGCAGTAGACGAGCACGTCGGCGTGCCCGTCGAGCTCACGCAACCGGGCCGGCAGGTCGCGCAACGGCACGTGGCGCGCCCCGTCGACGTGCACGATGTCCCACTCGAATGGCTCTCGAACGTCGACCAGCACGGTTGACGGATCGCGGCCGGCTGCGGCCGCAGCCTCGGCCGCGGAGATTTCGCCAATCGCCACCGGCGGCGCCCCGACACCGCAGAAGGCCTCATAATCGATCAACTGCGTCACGGTGGGATACGGGCCGCACACCACGCAATCGGGATCTTTGATCAGCGCGATCTCGCGGAACTGCAGCTTCATCCCGTCGAACAACAGCAGGCGGCCGACCAGCGACGAACCGATGCCGGTCACGAGCTTGATCGCTTCGAGCGCCTGGAGGCTGCCGATCACCCCGGGGACCACGCCCACGACGCCGCCCTCAGCGCACGACGGAACGAGCTCCGGCGGCGGTGGCTCACGATACAGGCAGCGGTAGCAGGGACCGCGGCGCGCATCGAACACCGACACTTGCCCCTCGAATCGCAGCACCGCGCCGTACACCGTTGGGATTCCGAGCAGCACGCAGGCGTCGTTGACGAGATAGCGGGTCGGGAAGTTGTCGCTGCCGTCGACCACGACGTCCCACCCGCGCAGGTGCTCGAGGGCGTTCGCGGCCTCGAGACGGGTCTCGATCGTCTCCACCTGCACGTGGGGGTTCAGATCGGCGAGGCGGGCACGCGCCGAAGCGAGCTTCGACGTCCCGACGGCGGCGGTGCCGTGCACCACCTGGCGTTGCAGATTCGACCGGTCGACCACGTCGAAATCGATGAGCCCGATGGTGCCGATGCCCGCCGCCGCGAGATACAACGCCGCCGGCGAACCCAGGCCGCCGGCGCCGACGAGCAGGACGCGCGCGGCCTTGAGACGCTCCTGTCCCGCGAGACCGATCTCGGGAAGGATCAGGTGACGGGAATAGCGGATCAGCTCGTCGTGGGACAGCATCGCGGCTGCGACGAAGTATCATCCCGCCGAGCCGCCCGTTCAATGGGCCACGGGGTTCCCGAGCTTCGGGGACAGGCTCACGCCCACCTGCACGGCGAAGACGTTTTCGCCGGAGTGGCGCTGCAGCCACAACACGCGCCCGTTGACGTTCCACATCACGCGACCGCTGAAGATGTCGGCACCCAGACCCGCGTGCAGTCCCTGCGCCGTGCCGCGATCGGGACCTTCGGTCGGGATCCCGGCGATCAGCAACCCGACGCCGCCATACAGCCGGCCCCACGACGGCCGCAGACCCGCCTCGTACGCCGGCGCGAACAGCACCGCGGTGGGCTGGCATCCCGGATTGGTGCACGACCCGGTCACCTCGAGCGGTGCGTAGTCGATCTCCAGGCCAACGCTGCCGGCCTTCTTCGTATCACGGCGGAAGCGCACGCCGGCAAGCGGCGCGCGCGCCTTGAGCGGGCCCGAAATCGGAATCCACATCGCGATCACGGGGCCCAGCGTCCCCGAGAGCAGCTCGGTCTGGCGCACCGAG
>CAZXKN010000223.1:0-11900 GCA_964641815.1 uncultured Gemmatimonadaceae bacterium
GCGAGCATCGCCGCGGGATGCGGCGGCACCATGCCATGCACGACCGACAATCCCGCCACGAGCGGCAGCCCGACCTTGATGAGCGACGTCCCGGTGCGGCGCGCGATCGTGAACACGAGCGGGATCAATAGCACGAAGCCGACCTGGAAGAACACCGGGATACCCACGATGAAGGCGACGAACATGATCGCCCAGTGCACGCGCCGCTCGCCGAACAGGGCGATCAGCGTCGTGGCGATGCGCGCGGCCCCGCCCGATTCTGCCATCATCTTTCCCAGCATCGTCCCGAGCCCAACGACGACGGCGATCGAGCCGAGCGTCGCGCCCACACCGTCCTGAAACGCCTTCATGAGGGCGCCGGGGGCCATGCCCGCCGCGGCGCCCATCGCGAGGGAGACGGTAACGAGGGCGACGAAGGGATGGACCTTGAACCGCGCGATCAGGAGGATCAGCGTGACGACGGCGAGGAGAGCGTAGACCAGGGTCACGCGGCGAGTCGCTCCACGATGTGCGCCACGATCGCCGACGGCGGGTCGGCGACGTCGAACGTCCACACGTGCTCGTCCACCCCGGGAACCTCGAGCGTCGCGAGCTGGCTGTCGAGCAGGCTCGCCGGCATGTAGTGCCCCACCCGCTGCCCCATGCGCTGCCGGATGACGCCGGCGTCACCGCTCAGGTGCACGAAGCGCAGCTCGCGGTCGGCGCCGCGCAGCACGTCGCGATAGGTACGCTTCAGCGCGGAGCACGCGACGACGAGTCCGCTCCCATTCCGCCGGGCCTCGGCGATACGCTCCGCGATCGCGCGCAGCCAGCCGCGGCGATCGTCGTCGGTGAGGGGAATTCCCTGGGCCATGCGGCGCACGTTCTCGGGCGGGTGGAGGGCGTCGCCCTCGAGAAACGGCACGGCGAGCGCGTCCGCGAGTTGCGTGCCGACGACGGTCTTCCCGGCGCCCGACACGCCCATCACGCAGACGCGACTCGCCGTTGTCATGGCGCGTCATCATACGTCAAATCAGGGAGAGTGCTACCTAGCTCCAGCGTGGTCCCCTACGCTTGGATAGGCGTGATCGGTTATCGGTCATCAGTAAGGGCGTTTACCGAAAACCGCTGACCGATGACGCCTTGCGACGAGGGGGTAGACATCCTACACCCATAGATGTAGATATCCTACACCCTATGAACGAACCGCGCGGACTCTCTCGCATCGAGCTGCTCCAGGGCACGCTCGACCTGATCATCCTCCAGACGCTGCGCTGGGGACCGCGCCACGGGTACGGCATCGCGCAAATGATCCGGGCGTCGTCCGACGACGTGTTGCAGGTCGACACCGGCTCACTCTACCCCGCCCTGCACCGGCTCGAGCGCCAGGGATGGATCGCAGCCGAATGGGGCACGTCCGAGAACAAGCAACGCGTGCGGGTCTACACCCTCACCACGAAGGGTCGCAAGCAGCTGGAGCGCGAGCGATCGCAATGGGAGCAGCTGAGCCGCGCGATGGGGGCGATTCTCGCTCCCAGCCCCGAGCCTGAGTCATGAGCGAGCGCGACGCGGAGATCCGGGAAGAGATCGCCGCGCACTTGGCGCTGGCGATCGCCGACAGGATGGCACGTGGCGCGTCGCGCGAGGAGGCCGAGCGCGCCGCGCGGGCCGAGTTCGGCAACGTCACACATGTCGCCGAGGTGACGCGCGAGGCGCAGCGCGGGCCGGGGATCTGGCTCGAGCGTCTCGGGCAGGATCTGCGGTACGGGTGGCGCGCGCTGCGCCGCACGCCGGCCTTCACTGCCGTCGCCGCGGCGACCCTCGCCCTCGCGATCGGCGCCAACAGCGCGGTGTTCACCGTCGTGAACGGCGTCCTCCTGGCGCCGCTCCCGTTCCGCGACCCCGGGCGGCTGTACGCCGCTTCCTATCTCCCGACAAACCTGCCGTTCGAGCTGCCGCCGGGGCTCGACGACCGGCTGTACCTCGAGTATCGCGGGCACGTGTCCCGATTCGAGCAGGTCGCGGGCTACCAGCGACAGGCGTTGACTCTCAGCGGTGCCGGGGACGCGACCCGTCTGGCCGGCGCACGCGCCAGTGCGAGCTTCTTCGCGGTGCTGGGTGTCCAGCCCGCGCTGGGGCGAGCGTTCACACCCCAGGAAGATCAGGCGGGCAACGATCAGGTGGTCATCCTGAGCGACCGCCTGTGGCGCACCCGGTTCAACGGCGATCGCAGCATCCTTGGCGCGACGATCACGCTCGACGGCATCCCCCGCACGGTGGTGGGTGTGATGCCACGCGGGTTCACGTTCCCCGCCGCGTCCGAGGTATGGACGCCGCTCGCCCTGCGGCTCGATGCCGGCAACTCCTTCATCTTTCCGGTCGTCGGGCGGCTGCGCGCCGACGCGACGCCGGAGCAGGCGAAGGACGAGCTCGAATCGATCGCCCACGCGACGCACCCCGATCGGGCAGTGGACCGGACCGGGATGGTGGCGGCGATCATCCCGCTCAAGGACACGTTGACGAGCCACGTGCGGACGTCGCTGCTGGTGCTCGCCGGCGCCGTCCTGTTCGTACTGCTGATCGCCTGCGCCAACGTTGCCAACCTGCTGCTGATTCGCGCCGCCACGCGGCGGCACGAGATGGCGGTGCGCGTCGCGCTGGGCGCGAGCCGTGGACGCATCGCGCGGCAGCTGTTGACCGAATGCGTCCTGATCGCGTTGATCGGAGGCGCGCTCGGTATGCTCGTGGCCTTCGCTGGTGTGCGCGGGCTGCTCGCGATGGCGCCTGCGGGTCGCATCCCGCGCATCGACGATGTGCACATCAACGGCTGGGTGCTCCTCTTCACCCTCGGCGTCTCGGTCATCACCGGCATCCTGTTCGGCCTGGTCCCCGCCCAGAGCGGCGCGCGACGCGAGCCGCAGGAGGCGCTGGGTCAGGGGAAGCGACTCGTGGGCGGGCCGCACCACCGGCTGCGCTCGGTCTTCGTGACCGGCGAGATCGCGCTGGCGCTGATCCTGCTCAGCGGCGCCGGGCTGATGATCAAGAGCTTCCTCCTCATGCGCTCGCTCGACACCGGGTACGACTCGTCCCGGGTGATGACGATGGCGGTCGATCTCCCCCCGATCGCCTACCCCGACGCGACCCGATTGCAGGCGTTTCATACCGCGCTACTCGAGCGGCTGGCGCGGATCCCGGGTGCCGGCCGAGTGGGCGCGGTGTCGTTCCGTCCCATGGGGGACGTGGGAATCATGGGCGATTTCGAGGTGGAAGGACCGACACCGCTGCCGCACGGCTATACCGTCGACAAGCCGACGGTGAGCCCGGGTTACTTCGCGGCACTGGGGATCCGGATGCTCGCCGGACGCGACTTTACTCCGGCCGATCGCGCGGGCGCGCCCGGGGTGGTCGTGGTGAGCGAGACGATGGCGCGGCGTGTGTGGCCGAACGAGAGTGCCGTCGGCAGGCGCATCTCCATGCAGGAGCATCCGGGCCCGAACGATTGGCTCACCGTCATCGGCGTCGTGAACGACGTCGTCCAGGACGCTGAGCTCTCCCACCACTCGACGCTCTACCTGCCGTATCTGCAGACGACGGCACCGTTCTTCATCAATCACATGACGTTCGTCGTCCGCCCGGAGCCCGGGGCGAGCCTCGCCCCGGCGATGCGGGCGGCGCTGCGCGAGGTCGACCCCGCCGTGCCGGCGCAGGCGCTCGAGACGATGGACCAGTCGATGATGGACACGATCGCCGAGCCGGTGTTTCAGATGCGGTTGCTGGCGACCTTCGCCGCCCTGGCGCTGCTGCTCGCCGCGCTCGGCACCTACGGGGTGCTCGCGTATGACGTCACCGAGCGCACGCGCGAGATCGGTCTGCGCATGGCGCTCGGTGCGACGCCCGGCAACGTGCTGCGCATGGTGCTGGGGCGAACCGCCGCGCTGGCGCTGCTCGGCGCGGCGCTCGGCGTCGCCGGATCGCTGACGCTCACCAGCGTGCTGACCAAGTCGTTGTTCGAGGTGAAGCCGACCGATCCCGTGACCCTCGCCGCCGTGACCATCGTCCTGGTGGTGGTGGCGCTGCTCGCCGGGTATCTCCCGGCGCAGCGTGCCGCGGGAGTTCGAGCGCTGACGACGCTCCTGCTGCACGACTGACCGCGATCCGCGCCTTCAGGCCACGGACAAGAGACGCGGGCCCTAGTCGGTCCGCAGCGCGATGACCGGGTCGAGCCGCGCGGCGCGACGCGCCGGGATCCAGCTGGCGGCGAGCGCCGCGAGCGCGAGCAGCGCCGCGGCCGACCCGAACGCCACCCCGTCGGTCGGCGGCACACCGTAGAGCAGGTCGCGGATCAACCGCGTTGCGGCGAACGCCGCGAACGAGCCCAGCATCACGCCGATCCCTGCCAGCACCAGACCCTGGCGTACGACCATGCCCAGCACGTGTGACCGCTGCGCGCCCAAGGCCACCCGCACGCCGATCTCCCGGGTGCGCTGCGCGACGCTGAACGCCGTCACGCCATAGATCCCGATCAGCACCAGCAGCAAAGCCACAAGGCCGAGCCCGCCCGAGACGTAGAGCGCCAACCGCTGCGGGAATAACGACGTGGCGGTCTGCTCGGGCATGGTCTGCTGCCGCAGAATCGGGAGCGTGGGATCGATATTCGCGACGATGCGGCGCACCGCTCCCCCCGGCGCCGCGGCGCCTGGTGCCGTCTTGATCAGCAGGTGGATACGGCCGAAGTAGCGCTGCCCCAGCGTCACGTAAATGAAATTGCGCGGCGCTTCGCCGAGCGAGCGGTACTTCGCGTTGCGCGCGACGCCGATGACCGTGACGGTGCGGCCTTCGTTGGTCAGAGTGCGCCCGATGGGGTCTTCCTGGGGGAACAGCGCGGCGGCGAAGGACTCGTTGAGGATCGCGACGTCGCTCGAGCCGGCCCGATCCAGGTCGGCGAAATCCCGGCCGCGCACCAGCGGAATCCCCAGCGTCGCGAAGTAGCCGGGCGTGACGACGTTCCAGTCGGCGCGCCATCCGGCGCGTGGATCAGGTGGCTCACGACCCGAAACCACGATCTCTCCCATCCCCAGCCCACCGCCGTCGAGCGGCAACATCGCCGAGAGCGCCGCGGTGCGAACACCCGGCAGCGCGCGCGTGCGCTCCAGGATCTCCCCTGCCACGCGACGTCCCTGGGCGTCATTGTAGTTCGAGAGTCCCAGATCGATCGAGGCGATGGAAACATCACGCGGCTCGAAGCCGGGATCGATGCTGCGCGCATGCGCGAGGGTGCGCGCAAACAGCCCCGCGACCATCAACAGCAGCATCGAGAACGCGATCTGCGTGACGAGCAGGCCACTGCGCAGGCGCAGGCGCCGCCGACCGAGGCCCGAGTCTCCCGACTTGAGCGCGGGGACGAGTTCGGGACGGGTGCTCTGCAGCGCCGGCACGACGCCGGCCGCGAGCCCCGTCACCAGCGAGACGACCAGCGCGAAGCCGAGCACGCGCCAATCGAGCCGTGGGTCGACCGAGAGCGGCATCGGCAGCCGCGGGACAAGGGTCAGGAGTGCGGAGACGAGCCAGCGCGCCAGCATCACGCCGGCCGCCCCGGCGGTCGCGAACAGCAGCACACTCTCGATCACCAGCTGGCTGACGAGCTGGGCCCGTGAGGCGCCGAGCGCCAAGCGCACGGCGATCTCCCGCCGCCGCACCGTGGCACGCGCCAGCAGCATGCCGGCGACGTTGATGCTGGCGATGACGAGGACAAGCCCGGCGACGACCAGCAGCATGACCATGAACCCGGTGATCGGTCCCTGCATGTCCGCCGGGAAGAGACTGGCCGGCGCCACCGCGACTCCGTGTCCGGCATTCGCATCGGGATAGGCCTGCGCCAGTCGTGCGGCGATTGTCGACAACTCGGCCTGCGCCTGGCTGAGCCCGGCATCGGTCGCCAGCCGCGCGATGCCGATCAGCCAGACCGACCCGCGGTTGGAAAAGATGTCCGCCGGGGTCCCGAGGTGTGTCGCAGCCGCCAGCGGAACCCACGCGTCTGGTGCCACCACGAACGGACCCTGAAACCGCTCCCGGGCAACGCCGATGACGGTGAACGGCGACCGGTTCATCACGACGGTCCGGCCGACGATCGATGAATCGGCAGCGAAGCGCCGTTCCCAGAATGTGTGACTGAGCACGACAACGGAATTGCCTGCGGGTGGGCGGTCGTCTTCCGGCGTGAAGAAGCGTCCCATCGCGGGACGCGCTTCGAGGACGCCGAACAGGCTGCCACTGACCGACATCACCTGGATCGGCTCACCGCCGCGCGGCCCCATGAGGCTCACGGCCTTCGGCTCGAGGTCCAAGGCGGCGGCGCCGCTCAGCGACTGGGCCGCGCTGTACGCCTGAAACGTCGGGAATGAGAAGTTGTCGAAGCCGTGGCCGTCCTGGGTACGACCCAGCATCACCAGGCGACCGGGATGGCCCACTCCCGGTGGCGGACGGAGCAGCAGCGTATTGGCGATGGTGACGATGCCGGTCGTGGCGCCGATGCCGATGGCGATCGAGACGATGGAGACGAGAGCGAAAACGGGACTGCGGGAGAGTGCGCGGGCGGTGTAGCGAACGTCCTGTCTCAACCGATCGAGCATTGACGTGCCGGCGTTGGAGGGTCAACTCTGTACGGGTCGAGCGGGAAGCCGGTTTCGCGGTGAAACCGGACTCGGACCGACCCGTACAGGCAGCTACCCCATGAGTGACATCGGCAATTTCCTGGTCATGTTGCTCGCCTTCACGGGCGCGGCGGTGACCATCCTCTGGACCATCGTCGCTGCGATCGGGCGCGTGAAGCGGATGGGGGGGACTCCGGGCCCCGGCCAGCTGACGGCGGAGGAGATCGACGCCATTCGTGCCTGGCTCGCCGAACAAGACCATACGGACATCCGGGTGGAGCAGCTCGAAGAACGGGTGGACTTTGTGGAACGGATGCTGGGCCGCACCCGCGAGGCGCAGAAGCTCGAGCCCTGACCCCTGACCCCGGGGCGCCGCCCCGGGGTTAGCCCACCTGAAACAATGCGACGGCTCTGCTCGTCATATGGGTATCCCATAGGACGGGGAGCGGGACGCATGGATGTTCAGCAAGGCACGCTTGCCTTGATGATCCTCAGGACCCTCGAGGTGCTGGGGTCGCTGCATGGCTACGGCATCGCCCGCCGCATCGAAGAGACGAGTAAACACCGCCTCACCCTCAACTACGGCACCCTCTACCCCGCCCTCTTGAAGCTCGAGCAGGAGGGGTTCGTGTCGACCGAGTGGCGCCAATCCGATAACAACCGCCGCGCGAAGTACTACGCGCTCACCGCGGCAGGGAAGAAGCAGCTGGCGCGCGAGACCCGCGAGTGGCGGCAAACCGCCGAGCTGATCGCGGCCTTTCTCGCACCCCGCCGGGAGGCTCCATGACACGGATCCGCGCACTGCTCGCGCGACTCGCAGGCGTGTTCACCAAGAACCGCGCTGACGCCGAGCTCACGGAAGAGCTGCAGGCGCACCTCGACATGGAGACCGCCGAGTACATGCGGCGCGGCATGGCGCCGGACAAGGCGCGCCGGCGGGCGTTGCTCGCCTCCGGCGGGCTCACGCAGGCGGTTGAAGCGGTCCGTGATCAGCGCGGGCTCCCGTGGCTCGAGAGCGTGGTGGCCGATGCGCGATACGCGTTGCGCACGCTGCGACGCAGCCCCGCGTTTACGGCCGTGGTGGTGTTGACACTGGCGCTCGGGATCGGCGCCAACACGGCGATCTTCAGCGTCGTCCACGGCGTCCTGCTCAAGCCGCTTCCCAACCGCGACGGCGACCGGCTGCTCTATCTGCGGCAATCGGCCGACGGGCCCGGGCAAGCCAACATCTCCTTCTCCGTTCCCGAGGTGGACGATCTCCGCACCGGCGTTCCATCCCTGGGCGGCATCGCCGAGTACTCGCCGTGGAACCTCACGCTGCAAGGCGACAACGACGCGGTCCGACTCGACGTGGGACTCGTGACCGGGAACTACTTCGACGTCATGGGGCTCGCGCCGCTGCTGGGCCGGCTGACGCGCCCGAGCGACGACGGCCCCGGCGTTCCGCCGGTCATGGTGCTCACGCACGACTTCTGGATGAAACACTTCGGCGGCGATCGCGGCATCGTCGGCCGGCAGGTGGAACTGGACGGTCAGTCGGTGACGATCATCGGCGTGCTCCAGCCGGCGCCGTTCTTCCCCGACCGAATCGATGCGCTGCTCAATATGGTGGTGAGCCCGCATCACGTGAGCGCGATGATGGTGCAGAACCGGTCGCATCGCATGACCGAGGTGGTCGCCCGGCTCGCACCGGGAGCCACCGTGGAGCAGGCACGGGCGGAGGTCGCTGCGGTCTACGCGCGCCTGCAGAGCGATCACCAGGACGCGTATGACCCCGGATCCCACTATCGCATCGCGGTCACTCCCTTCAAGGAGGCGCTGGGCGCACGCGCCCGGCTGACGCTCTGGCTCCTCATGGCCGCGGCCGCGTTCGTCATGATCATCTCCGCCGCCAACGTCGCCAACCTGACGCTGATGCGCGGCGTGCGCCGGGAGCACGAGCTGGTGGTGCGCGCGGCCCTCGGCGCGGGCGTGGCCCGGCTGCGGCGGTTGCTGGTGGTCGAGAATCTCGTCCTCACGCTGCTCGGCGCCGTGTTCGGCGTGGTGCTCGCGCTGGTCGGCGTGCGGCTGCTCGTCTCGCTCGCGGCGCGCTACTCACCCCGCGCCGGCGAGATCCGGGTCGACGGCGTCGTGCTCGGCTTCACGCTCGCGTTGTCGGTCGCGCTCGCCCTGCTGCTCTCGTTCATCGCGTCGCTGCCGCGGGAAGGCAGCTTTGCTTCGTGGATCTCCGCGGGCGTGCGGCGCATGAGCGGATCGCTGCGCAGGCAGCGACTGCAGCGCGGACTCGTCGTGGCCCAGGTCGCGGTCTCCGTCGTACTGCTCGCCGGCGCCGGCCTGCTCACCCGCACGATGATGCGGCTGTCCGAGGTGGACAGCGGTCTCAGGGCCGAAGCGGTGTTCGCCATGGATGTGCCGCTGCTCCAGTTGAGCGGGGGCCCGAGCGGCGGAACCGACCCGATGGCCTGGTTCCGGCACATCATGGAGCTGGACGTCGCGGCCAAGGAACAGTACGAGCGCATACGGAGCGAGATCCGGGCGCTCCCCGGCGTCACCGAAGCGGGACTGGGCTCCAGCATCCCGCTGGCGGCCTCGACGATGACCTTCGATGTGAAGGCGGAGGGCCAGGCCCTCGCCGTGGGCGAGGCCATGCCGCGCGCCGACGTCCGCACCGCGAGCCCGGAGTACTTCCGTGCGTCGGGGATTCCGCTCCTCCAGGGCCGCGAGTTCACGAGCACCGACCGCGGCGGCTCGGGGCTCGTGGTGATCGTCAACAAGACGTTTGCCGACAAGTTCTTCCCCGGTGAAGACCCGATCGGGAAGCGGATCGCGTGGACCGGCCCACTGCTCAAGGTCAGCCCCATCAGCGGCGACTGGCGCACCATCGTCGGCGTCACGGGCAACACACGCGACGGCGGGTTGGATGCGGAGCCCCGTGCCTCGGTGTTCATGCCGTTCGCCCAGATGTTGTCGATCGGCGGCGCGCTGGTGATCCGTGCCGACAGCAATGCCCCGGGGTTGGTCGCCGCGGCGACGCGCATCGTGCATCGCATCGCGCCGGCGGCCCCGATCGTGCGTGTGCTGACGGTGGCCCAGATCAAGGACCAGAGCGTCTCGCCCCGGCGTCTCAATGCCGAGCTCGTATCGTCGTTTGGCATCCTGGCGCTGATTATCGCCGCCGTGGGGATCGCCGGCGTGCTGGCGTTTTCGGTGAGCACGCGGACGACGGAAATCGGGATCCGCATGTCCCTGGGGGCCGACCGCGCCCAGGTGCAGCGGATGATTCTCCGGGAGGGGGGCGTGTTGCTGGCGCTGGGGCTCGTGCTGGGAGTCGCCGGTGCCTTCTTTGCCACCGGCCTCGTGCGCGGGCTGCTGTTCGGAGTCGCGCCGCGCGATCCCGCGACCTTCGTCGGCGTGGCGCTCGTGATGCTGGCGATCGGGATCGTCGCCTGCTGGATTCCGGCGCTCCGGGCGTCGCGCATCGACCCGGCCATCGCCATGCGCTCAGCGTAGGAGATCACCCATGACGCGTACCACGAACGCGAGACTCGCCGGCTTCGCGTTCCTGTTCTATATCGCGGTCGCCTTCCCCAGCATGGTCCTCTTCAACCGCGCGACGAGCGGGGCGGGACTCGCCGCAAAACTGGCCAGCATCGCCCAGCACGCGTCCGACCTGCACCTCGCCGTGGTGCTCTCGCTGGGCGGCTGTTTTTCCGCTCTGGTCCTGGCGGTGACACTCCACGCGATCACGCGCGATGAGGATCCCGATCTCGCCCTGCTCGGCTTGACGTGTCGCGTCGGCGAGGGCCTGATCGGTGCCGCCTCCATCCCGGCGACGGTGGCGTTGCTCCAACTCGCCACGGCCACGGGACAAGAGGCGCCGGACAGCGCGGCCGTTCAGGCGCTCGCCGCGTTCGTGCTCGAGCAGACCCCGCTCGTCAGCGCACTCTTCTTTGCGGCGGGCAGCACACTCTTCGCCTGGCTCCTGCTGCGGGGTCGCATGATCCCCGTCGCGCTGGCGTGGCTCGGTGTGCTGGCGTCGGTCCTGCTTCTCGTGGGGCTCCCATTGCAGCTTGCGGACGTCCTCCACGGCCCTGTGACGCAGCTCATGTGGGTCCCGATGGCGGCGTACGAGATCCCGCTCGGGTTCTGGCTCCTCTTCAAGAGTCGCCCGAGTGTGAGCAATTCGTCAGGCGGTACGATCTCAGGCGACCCGGCTCGCTCACCCCGCATCTGAGGGAGCGACTTCATCGGGGAAATACCGTATGACCCGCCGTTGCTGGTTGCCGAGTCTCCTGATCCTGATCGTACCCGGTTGCGCCCATGTGCGGCGCACCGCATCGGACGTCGTGCCGGGCCTCGCGCTCCACTTCGAGCCGGCTGCGGGTCCCGACACGATCGTCTTTCAACGCACCATCACGCGCGCCGGCCAGGACAGCACGACAGGGACCCGAACCGTCGTGCTTCAGGTCGTGCGGTCGCCGGACCACGGCGACGTGCTGCAGGTCGAGCAACGCTTCCCCGGTGGCGGCGGCGAGATCGTCGACACCGCGGTCGCGGAGCTGCCGACGATGCGCGCCGTGGCCCACCGCTCGCATCAGCCGACACGCATCATGCGCTTCACTTTCGACGGCGGCGACGCGCACGGGACGGTGATGGCGCTCCGCCCGGCCGGTGATTCGGTGACCACGGTGCAGCAGTCCCTCGGCGGACCGATCTTCGATTCCAATGTGATCGACCTCGTCGTGGCGGCATTGCCGCTCGCTCCGGACTTCGCCACGGAGCTGCCGTTCTTCATCTATGAGCGCGGTGGCCGCGTCGCGATGCCGGTCGCGGTGCGCGAGCGCGCGACGGTCACGTTTGCGCGCCTCGGGCCGCGCGACGTGTGGATCGTGAGCGTCGGGGTGCCGGGCGCGCCCGCCACCGTCTGGGTCGACACGCGGGCCCACGCGGTCCTGCGGGTGGGCTACGACATCGCCGCGCGGGCGCTGAGCTTTACCGACGAGCGCGTGACGCCGTTGCACGGGTAGATTCATGCCACCGTGATCTCCGGCCTCGAAGCCCTCGCCCGACTGCGCGACGGCAATCGTCGTTTCGTCTCCGGCCGTCTCGACCTCTCCGCTGCGCTCGACGAGTCGCGCCGCAACGCACTCGCCCAGGGGCAGGAGCCGTTCGCGGTCATTTTGGGGTGCTCGGACTCCCGGGTCCCCGCCGAGCTGGTGTTCGGGCAGGGATTCGGGGACCTGTTCGTGATCCGCGTCGCCGGCAATATCG